>JBCDJT010000024.1:0-51925 GCA_038747545.1 Bacteroidota bacterium | reverse complement strand
GGTTCATCTCAAGAAGATGCCACGAGGGCATCAAGTGCGCTTGTTCCGGCTGGTCTCCTCCACAGGCGACACGGATTACGTGGTCACAAACGACGTATCGGTCGCTTCGGCGCAGGGTGCTCAAGAGGTGAGCAGCTTGCGTTGGAAGATTGAGCAAGTACACCGTGAGGTGAAGCAGGTGACGGGCATCGCTGAGTGCCAATGTCGTAAGGGACGCATCCAGCGCAATCACATCGGGTGCGCGCTCTTGGTGTGGGTACGCTTGAAGGCGCTGGCGGCGAAAGCCGGGACGAGTGTCTATCAGCTCAAGCAAGGATTGCTGAGCGATTACATGGTTGCTCAGCTTCGCAACCCCACGATTCCTCTACAGCTTGCGTAAGTCCTGAGCGGATCAAGCGTGTACGCAGGAGGCTCCTTTACCAACGCTGGAGGCAATACCAACGCCGACCACATCGCTCGTTGGGACGGCTCGCAATGGCACCCCCTCGGGTCAGGTCTCGATTATGTAGTATTCCATATTGCTATCAGCGGATCCAACGTGTATGCAGGAGGCGATTTCAGGGATGCAGGCGGTAATAGTAAGGCTGATTACATCGCTCGTTGGGATGGCTCGCAATGGCACCCCCTCGGGTCAGGTCTCAACAGTTCAGTGTTTGCTATCACTATCAGCGGCTCCGACGTATATGTGGGCGGCTTGTTTACCGATGCGGGCGGCAACGCCAATGCTGACCGCATCGCTCGTTGGGACGGCTCGCAATGGCACCCCCTCGGGTCTGGCCTCAACGATGCGGTACATGATATCGCGCTCAATGGATCAGATGTGTACGTAGGGGGCCGCTTCACGGATGCAGGTGGTAACGCCAATGCCGACCGCATCGCTCGTTGGGACGGCTCGCAATGGCACCCCCTCGGGTCTGGCCTCAACGATAGAGCGTATGACATCGCCGTCAGCGGCTCCGATGTGTATGTAGGGGGCAGCTTCGTCAACGCAGGCGGTAACGATGATGCCGACTACATTGCTCGGTGGGATGGTTCTGCATGGCACTCCGTCTCCACCGCGTCAGGTGTCGCGCCCTTTGTATACGCCCTGGCGACCAGTGCCTCCGATGTATGGGTGGGCGGCCTATTCTTTGGAAGCTCCACGCATATCACGCACGGCCCGCTCAACGCGCTTCCTGTAGAACTCACCACCTTCACCGCCACACGCAACGGTGCGGACGTCCACCTCGCGTGGGCCACCGCCACCGAAACCAACAACGCCGGCTTCCAACTCCAGCACCTCCCGCCCGCCTCCGCCGACTGGCGCGACGACGCGTTTCTGCCCGGCGCGGGCACCACGCTAACCGCCCAGCGCTACACGCATACCGTCACCGAGCTTAGCCCCGGCACCCACCGCTTCCGCCTCAAGCAGATCGACTACGACGGCACGTTCGCCTACAGCCCCGTCGTGGAGACAACCATCGACCTGGATGCCGCTTTTGAGCTGGGTACGCCCTATCCCAACCCCTTCCGCCACGAGGCCCATTTCACGCTGGCGCTGCAACAGCCGCAGCACGTCCGCATCATCGCCTACGATGCGTTGGGGCGAGCGGTAGCCGAACTGCACAACGGACCGCTAGAGGGCAGCACCACACACACGTTCACGCTGGACGGGACGCCGTGGTCGTCGGGGCGGTACCTGCTGCGCGTGGTAGGCGAGCGCTTCAGCACCGTACGTCCGCTCACGTTAGTACGGTAAATGATTGTGCGACCGAGTTTGTCATCCCGAGCGTAGCCGAGGGATCTCCCCCTTATACGTTTAGCACAGCGCAAGAGTGGGAGATCCCTCGGCTACAGTCTTCGACTTTCGCTCGGGATGACACTCCTGAAGGTCTGAGGCCAGCGCGAACGTCACCGCCCCACATCCGCGTCGCCAGCTTGGATGGAGTGCAGCATGTTGAGGTAGCTGCCGTAGCGCACGGGGTCGATGAGGCCCTGTTCGAGCGCTTCGACGACGGCGCAGCCGGGCTCGTGGTCGTGCGTGCAATTGGGGAAACGGCACTGGTGCAGGTACGGCCTGAACTCGGGGAAGTAGTGCCCCAGCTCGTACGGCTCGATGGCGACCAGTCCGTACTCGCGCACGCCCGGCGTGTCCACCACGTAGCCGCCTTGAGACAACGGCAGCAGCGAGGCGAAGGTCGTCGTGTGCTTGCCCTTCTGCGTGCGGTCGCTGACGCGCCCGGTGCGCAGCTGTAAACCCGGCTCAATGGCGTTGAGCAGCGTCGATTTGCCGACGCCGGAGCCGCCTGCGAAGACGCTCACGCTGTCCTGCAGCGCCTCGGCCAGGACGTCCACGTTCTCGCCCGTCTCTGCGCTCACGGGTAGCACGGGGTAGCCGATGCTGGCGTAGACCTCGCAGATTTCGAGGACGGCGTCCTCGTCGGCGGGGCGCATGAGGTCGATCTTGTTGATGACGAGCCCCGCGGAGATCTCAAACGCCTCGCACATGACCAGGAAGCGGTCCACGAAGCCCGTGTTGATCTTCGGCTTGCGCACCGACTGCACCACCCACGCGTGATCGATGTTGGCGGCCAGGACGTGCTCCATGCCTACTCGCCGCCCCGCGGCGCGGCGCACCAGCTGGTTGTCGCGCGGATGGATCTCCGTGATGAGCCCGGTGTCGTCTTCCACCATACGGATCGTGACACGGTCGCCCACCACGGTGGGGTTGGTCTGCCGCGTGTCCTCCAGCCGAAACTTGCCGCGCACCTTCGAGGGCACCACACCCTCCGGCGTTTCTACATCGTACCAGCTGCCGGTAGAGCGCAGGATGCGCCCCTCGCGGTACTCTTCGGCATCACGCATACGTGGCACTCATACGCTGAAACTTGTGTTCGGCACGGCTCGTCATACCTGGGAGACTGTCTCTTGCCATTCGGCTTGTTTGTTTCGGAAACCCCGCGCCTCGGCGCTTAGATCCATCGGCGTTTTATGTCTGATCCCAAATCCCGCCCCTCCGACGCCTACCGCAACACGCGTGCAGCTTTCGATGAGCTCAACATCGAAGAGAAGGCGGTCTTCGTCGTCGAGTCCGTGCTCACTACGTTTGCGCAAACGCTTGAGTCCATCTTTCGGACCGTGGCGCATGAAATCGACCGCGCGGTAGACCAGATGGAGTGCAAGCCCAACGCCGAGGCTGAGATGCCTGGTGTTGAGGAGATCATAGAGGAAGAACCCGTCGCGGAGGACCCTCCACCAAAGAAGCCAAAGAAAGCTGCGTCTTCTGGCAAGAAGGCTAAGAAAGGCAAGAAGAAGTAGCCGCGCGAAACGCCTGACCACCTGTCGACGTTGCCCGCCATGCACCTGAATCGCCTCCCCCAATGTCCACGCCTGACCCCACGCCTCGCTTCGAAAACATGAGCCTGCTTGGCAAAGCCGCCTTCCTCGGCGGCGCCGCTGCGTACCTGACAGGCCGCGCCGTGAGTGCTGGCCTGAAGCGCGCTGCCACCGTCCTCGCCGACGCGGAGGACGCCTTCAAGCGAGAGCTCGACCCGAACGTGAAGGACGCCAAAATCATTGACGAGACGGGAAGCCCATAGGCAGCGAACCCGCAAACGCTGAGCTGGACGTTAAGCCTCTTGCTCCTGAGCCGAGAGGGATTCCGTCTGGGACGTTTGCTGCCACTCCTCAAAGTCAGCCAGGGCGCGCTCCAAGTCGCCCTTGTTGATGGGTTTGCTGACGTAGTCGTCCATGCCTGCCTCTAGGCAGGCCTCGCGGTCGCCCTCCATCGCATTGGCCGTCATCGCCACGATGCGGACGCGGTCGCTGCCGAAGCGCTCGCGGATAGCCGCGGTGGCCTCGTAGCCGTCCATGTTAGGCATGTGGATGTCCATGAAGACGAGCGGGTACGTCGTCCGTGCCATGGCTTGCACGGCTTCCACGCCGTCGTTGGCGATGTCCACGTGGTAGCCGAGACGGTCCAGCAGGCGTCGGCCTACCTTCTGGTTAATCATGTTGTCTTCCACGAGGAGCACAGGCACTTGCTTGGCCGGCTGGTGCGCTTCGGTGTGCGCATGGAACGTGACCCGGCTTCCGGCTTGGCCCGGGTCGGCGTCGTCGATTTGGACGGCTTGCTCCAGAACCCGCCGCAACGCTTTATGGCGGGCGGGCTTCATCAGCCGTGCTTCGAACAGGCCGGTGGGTAGGTCTACGGTGGTCGCCGAACTGAGCAGGATGAGCGGCACGTCGGCAGTGCGTGGGTGAGCTCTCAGGCGCTGCGCAAGCTCGATGCCGTCGATGTCGGGCATCGTCAGGTCGAGGACGGCTACGTCAAACGGGGCCGTATGGTGTAGGTCATCTAGGGCATCTTGTGCATGCGTATAGGCGGCTGTGTGCATGCCCCAGCGCTGCACCAGGCGGTTGAGGATATCGAGGTTCGTGGCGTTGTCATCCACCATGAGCACCCGCTTGCCCCGCAGTGGCGAGTTGGCCGTGAAGCCGATGCGGCGGGTCTCGGCCACGGCCTCAGCGGTGAAGGTGAAGTGGAACGTGGAGCCTATGCCTACCTCGCTCTCGAACCACATATCGCCGCCCATCAGGTTGGCGAGCTTGAGGCTGATGGCAAGACCCAAGCCCGTGCCGCCGTACTTGCGCGTCGTGGAGGCGTCAACCTGCGAGAAGCTCTGGAACAGCCGTTGCTTGGCTGCCTCGGGAATGCCGATACCCGTATCCCGCACGGCCACGTGGATCTCGTGCAGCCCATCGGCCTTGGCCTCACTCTCTACGCTGACGATCACCTCGCCCTCGTTGGTGAACTTGATGGCATTGGAGAGCAGGTTGAAGAGGATTTGCCGAACCCGCGTCACGTCGCCTTGTACGGTCATCGGCACGTTGGGCGCAAACTGGTAGCCGAGCTCAACGCCCTTCTTCGCCGCCGAGTGCGCAAGCAGCTCCAGCGAGGCTTCTACGCTGGTGTACAGTTGGAAGGGCTGCTCCTCCAACTCAATCTTGCCGGCCTCGATCTTCGAGAAGTCGAGGATGTCGTTGATGATCGTCAGGAGCTGGTCGCCGCTCATGCGGATGGTATCCACGAAGTCGCGCTGCTCGTCGTTCAGCTTGGTGTCCATCAGCAGCGTCGTCATGCCGATGACGCCGTTCATGGGCGTGCGGATCTCGTGGCTCATGTTGGCCAGGAACGTGCTTTTGGCCTTCACCGCGCTACGTGCGGCCTCCGTGGCTTTCTGCAGGGCATCGTTCGTCAGCGATAGGTGCGCGTTGCGATCCTCCAAGATTTTAACGCTCTCCCTGGTTTGCGCGCGAAACAGGAGGAACCCGATGCCGCCTAGCAAACCGAGTAGGCAGCCCTCAAGGAGCGCGGCGATGCGGAGGAAGTGCCGCAATTGCGTCTCAGCCGTGGCCGCGTACTGGTTCACGATCTGATTCATCGTGGTGAGGAACGCATCCTCGTGCTGCGCAATGCGCATGGCGGCCAGCTGTCCTTCGCTCGTGAGCGTACCGCTCTCATCGACCGATTTCCGAATCGTATCCACGGCATCCCCGATCGCCGTGAAGGACGGCATGAGCGCGTCGAAGAGCGTATTGATCCGATCAGAAGGGGCAAAGTGGATGTTCAGCGTGCCGTCTGCTGCCCGAAGTGCCGCATGGCTCGTGGCAAGCAGCTCGTGGGCGCCCGTAAGCTCTTCGTAATGGCTGGCCCGCTCTGTGGGTGTCTGAGCGACCCGCAAGGCCAACGCCGACTTCGCAATTTTCTGGCTGAGCATCCGCTGGCGCCCCGCCACATCCACCGTGTGCGCGCTGCTGGCGTTGCGAAGCATGGTCTGGTCCACAAACCAGTAGGTCGTGGCCGTGATGAGCACGATCACAAAGAAGGCCGCAGCGTACCGGAGCCGCATGCGCCGCTTGATCTGTGCAGTCGCCGCTGCAGTATCGAGTTGAGGTAAAGCGTAAGACACCTGGAACTACCGTGTGTGGGGAGAAACCCAAAAGGAGGCCGATTGAGTCGGTGCCAGTATCGTCTAAGCGGAGGGCATGGTAAGTAGACGTCCCACAATTTTCTGATTGACCTGTGGGGAAGATCCTGGCTGCACGAGTTGCTATGCCCCACAACGCACAAACGCCCAGGCAACAGAGGCTACCTGGGCGTTTCGTATGGAGAGGGCAAGGCGTAGGCGTCAGCCCATGTTGTCCACGAGGGCTTGGCCGAACGCGCTGCACTTGAGCAGCGTGGCGCCCTCCATCAGCCGCTCGAAGTCGTACGTCACGGTCTTGGCCAGGATGGTTTTCTCCATCGACGCCACGATGAGGTCGGCGGCTTCGTTCCAGCCGAGGTGGCGCAGCATCATCTCGCCCGAGAGGATGACCGACGACGGATTCACCTTGTCCTGCCCGGCATACTTGGGCGCCGTGCCGTGCGTGGCCTCGAAGATGGCGTGGCCCGTGTCGTAGTTGATGTTGGCGCCCGGCGCAATGCCGATGCCGCCCACCTGGGCCGCCAGCGCGTCCGAGACGTAGTCGCCGTTGAGGTTGAGCGTGGCGATGGTGCTGTACTCGGCGGGGCGCGTCAGGATTTGCTGCAGGAAGGCGTCGGCGATGACGTCTTTGACGATGATCTCGTGGCCGTCGGCGTTGATGAGGTGCCACGGGCCGCCGTCCAGCGGCTCGGCGCCGAAGTCGGTCGCGGCCACCGCGTAGCCCCAGTCGCGGAAGGCGCCCTCCGTGAACTTCATGATGTTGCCCTTGTGGACCAGCGTCACACTCGGCTTGCCGTTGTCGATGGCGTACTGGATGGCCGCTTTCACGATGCGCGCCGTGCCTTCTTGCGAGACGGGCTTCACGCCGAGGCCAGCGGTGCCGGGGAAACGGATCTTCTCGTAGCGGTCGGGAAAGGCGTCCTTGAGCAGGCGCTTGAACGTCTCCACATCGTCGGTACCTGCGGCGAACTCGATGCCGGCATAGATGTCTTCCGTGTTCTCGCGGAAGATCACCATATCCACCTTCTCCGGCTCGCGCACGGGCGAGGGCACGCCGTCGAAGTAGCGCACGGGGCGCACGCAGGCGTACAGGTCGAGCTTCTGGCGCAGCGCCACGTTGAGTGAGCGGATGCCGCCGCCCACGGGCGTAGTCAGCGGGCCTTTGATGGCCACCAAGTGGTGCCGGATAGCCGCGAGTGTATCCTCAGGCAGCCACTCGCCCGTGGCGTCAAACGCTTTCTGCCCGGCCAGCACCTCGAACCACTCGATCTTGCGCGCTCCACCGTACGCCTTGGCCACGGCAGAGTCGAGCACATGCTGCGCCGCGGCCCAGATGTCCGGCCCGATGCCGTCGCCCTCGATGAACGGGACGATGGGGTTATCGGGGACGTTGAGTGTGCCGTCCTGGAGTTCGATGAGGGCGCCTGCGGTGGGCGCAGTGAGGTGCGTATATGCGGGCATAGAGCGTATTGGATTGAAGCAATTTGGCAAAGGAAGGGCGCCAAAATAGCGCTTCCGTGACACGGGTACATATGCATTTCTACAGAAGCCGCTCCAAAAATACCGATCTGAGCGCTACGCCAAGCCGCGCTCAATCAGCGAGGCTCCTGCATCACGCACCGTTTCTCGGGCTGGCCGGAAGCGGATGCCCGTCAGGTCGGTGACGTAGCCGCTGCGCGCGTGCGGCGTCACGCCGAGGTCGGGCAGGATGGTCTTGAGCGAGCGGTCGAACAGCGCCATCATGCGCACCATGAACGCGGGCAGTTGGCGCGTTGGGACTTTGCGCCCCGCCTCGGGGAAGTCAGCTTTGAGCTGGAGGCCCATCTGCTGCATGGTCAGCGTGTCGCCCGCGCCGAGGAGGCGGCGGCCCGCGGTGGCTTCGTTTTCCAGCGCGGCGATGTGTAGGTCGGCCAGGTCGCGCACATCCACCACAGGAAAGGCGATGGGAGGTACCGCCGGGTAGGCGCCTTGGAAGAGCAGCTGCAGCACCTCGGCTGAGGTGCCTACGCGGTCGTCCAGCAGCGGCCCCAGCACAAAGCCGGGGTTGACGACCGTCAGCCGCTCGCGCCCGCCGAACGACTCGGCCCACCGCCACGCCTCTTGCTCCGCGCGGGTTTTTGACACGATGTAGGGCGAGCAGCCCTCCCATTCGGGGTCGGTCCACGCCTCTTCCGTGAGCGTGACATCCGACGAGCGGCCTGCGCGGTACGCCATCGCCACAATCGACGAGGTGAGCACCACCCGCGCGATGTCGTTGACGTTGGCGGCGTTGAGCACGCGCATGGTGCCGCCGCGTGCGGCCGGGACCAGCGCCTCGCGGTCGCTGGGCTGCTGGATGGGAAACGGCGAGGCCAGGTGCAGCACCCCGCCGCAGTTGCGGAGCGCGTCCGTCCAGCCGTCGTCTTTCAGCAAGTCGGCCTGGACGAAGGAGAGCTGGTCGGGGTCCACCTTGGCAGCTTGAGCGAGGGTATGGCGCAGCGTGTCGGTCTTGCCGAGGTCGCGCACCGTGCCCCGCACGGCGTAGCCCTTCTTGAGCAGGTGAACGGCTACGTGCTTGGCGATGAAACCGCTGATGCCGGTAACGACGATGGGAGCAGACATGCGAGGAGGGAAGCTGATGGACACAACACGTCACCAACACCTCGGATGATGCCAAGTGCCGCCTACCTGACCAATGGCGCTGCTGGAGAGATCAGCGGTTACCGCGCGACTACAAGCGACCAAACAGTGCCCGTAGCCGCAGCTCCCACACCTTCCGCGCGGCTTCGCGGACGATGGCTTGGCTCATCTTCGACTGCCCCTCGGTGCGCTCGGTGAACACAATCGGCACTTCGTGTAAACGGAAGCCCCGCCGCCACGCGCGGTAGTTCAGCTCGATCTGAAACGAGTAGCCGTTCGACTTCACGCGCTCGAACGGAATCGCCTCTAGCACGCGCCGGTGGAAGCACTTGAAGCCCGCCGTCACGTCCCAGATGGGCAGCCGCGTGATGGCGCGCGTGTACATGCCCGCGCCGTACGACAGCATGAGGCGGCTCAGCGGCCAGTTCATCACGCGCACGCCATTCACGTACCGCGAGCCGATCACGACGTCGGCTGTGCCAGCCATGGCGGGCGCGGTGAGCCGGGGCAGGTCTTTGGGGTTGTGCGAGAGGTCGGCATCCATCTCGCAGATGTAGGTGAAGCCGCGCTCCAGCGCGATGCGGAAGCCGTGCAGGTACGCCGTGCCCAGGCCCAGCTTGCCTTCGCGCTCCTCAATCAGGATGCGGCCGGGGTACTCCTCCTGCGCCTGCCGCACAAGGTCGGCGGTGCCGTCGGGCGAGCCGTCGTCTACGATGAGCACCGTGAACGGCTGCTTCAGCGCCATCACCGTGTCGATGACGCGGCGGACGTTCTCGGACTCGTTGTAGGTGGGGATGACCACGATAGCGCGATCATCAGCGGGCGGTGCGGTCACGTTGGTGTTTGGGCGGGCGGTACAACAAAGCCCGCGATACATGCAGCATCACGGGCGGGGTAATCATAAGCATCACTACGCCAGTTGCGGGGGGACGTTTCCAGCTGCGCGGGTCAGGCAGGCGCGCCATCGCCCGAGGCAGCGATGTGTTGACGCAGAAAAGCAAGCGTTTCATCGACCAGCTCAGCGGGCATGGCCGGTTCCTCAGCCGTCTCGGCGACCAGCCGAAGGGTGGTGCGGTATTGCTGGAGGAATTTCGTGCAGCACGCGCATTTGGCAATGTGCCGATCGAAAGCTGCCGTGAGTTCAGGGTCGAGCTGTTGGTCCACGTACTCGACGATGAAGGCATTGACCTCCTCGCACGAGACTTTTCGGCCCATCAGGCGCCTGAGATAGTTTGTCATCATCGTATCCGTAAGGGGCATCGCATAGGGTTTAGAACACGCGGGAGCCGCGCCACACTAGCGCATGTGCCGTTCGAGCAGGGTGCGGAGCGCTTGGCGCCCGCGGTGAAGGCGCACGCGGAGGGCACCCGGGCTCACGCCGACAATCTGGGCGGCCTCGTCGGTTGAGAGGCCTTCGATGTCGCGCAGGAGCACCACCTGCTTGTAGTCAGGCGGGAGCTGGTCAATGGCAGCGTGGACGAGGCGTTGGCGTTCGTTGAGTTCAGTGATTTTACCAGGGTCCCATGCCACCGGCTGTGGATCGTAACGGCCTTTCCTGAAGTGAGGCTGTAGGCGCTCCATGTCCTGCTCTTCGAGCGTGGCGTACCGCTTCGCTTTGCGCAGGTAGGCACGGGCTTGGTTGAGCCCGATGGCATAGAGCCACGTCGTCACCTTCGAGTCGCCCCGGAAGGTGTCGATCCGCTGGTAGGCTTGCAAAAACGTCTCTTGGAGCACGCTCTTGGCGTCGTCCTCGTCGCGGATCATCCGAACGATCATTCGGAAGAGCCGCGGCGTCTCAGACCGCACGAGCGCTTCAAACGCTTTCGCATCGCCTTGGCGGAGTGCCTGCACATCGAAGCCGGGCGCTTCACCAGAAGAACCGGCCGGGTGGGCATGTTGTGATACGTGTCCCATAGGCAGTAGGTGTTACGAGGACGCTGAGAGAGCGTGTCAAATATTGGCTGATTCCACGCCAGAAACCGAAACGCACGGTCGGCCGACGAGCAAAAGTCCTCGAATTGTGTATTTTGGGTAACTGCACCGTACTACGGTGCGGCCCTCCTCTCGGTACAGTAATCGCAGCATCGGGGCAAAATATAGGGTGTAGCGTGCTGTAGATCCGTGATTTTACGGCGCACGCCGAAACCCTCCCCCGCCTGTTCTTAGTACATCATGTAGATTTTGACGGACCCGTGACGACACGGGGACCACTCTCCTCGACTTTTCTAGACCCCTCGAACCTGATCAACGCAACTATGGCTAGTGATACGCCGAAGACCGCGGCCAAGAGTGCCGCGCCGCGCAATGGGAAGACAGCAGCCAACGGCGCTGCGTCGCGCAACGGGAAAGCCAGCGGGTACACCATCTCGGTGAAGGTGCCGCACTACGCGGCCGCCCAGCATGACCACAAAGCCCTAGGCCTCACCGACGAGCACGTGCTCGAGATGTACCGCAACATGCTGCTCCAGCGTCGCTTTGAAGAGCGCGCTGCGCAGATGTACGGCAAGCAGAAGATTGCTGGCTTCCTGCACCTCTACATCGGCCAAGAGGCTGTCTCCACGGGCACGGCCTACGCCATGCGCATCGGCGAAGACAGCCTCATCACGGCCTACCGCGACCACGGGCACGGCCTGGCGATGGGTATGACGGCCAACGAGTGCATGGCTGAGCTCTTCGGCAAGATCGATGGCTGCTCGCGCGGCAAGGGCGGCTCCATGCACTACTTCAGCAAAGAGCTGAAGATGATGGGCGGCCACGGCATCGTGGGCGCGCACATCCCAGTAGCTACGGGCCTCGCCTTCGCCAACAAGTACAAGGACGAAGACACGGTGGCCCTCTGCTTCTTCGGTGACGGCGCCATGCACCAGGGCGCGTACCACGAAGCCGCCAACCTGGCCGGCCTCTACGACCTGCCCGTGATCTTCTGCATCGAGAACAACGGCTACGCGATGGGCACCTCGGTAGAGCGCGCCGCCGCCGACCCCGACCTCTACAAGCAGGGCGTTCCCTACGGCTTGCACGCCGCCGTCGTGAACGGCATGGACGTGTTCGACGTGTACGCCGCGATGAAAGACCACATCGAGAAGGCGCGCAACGGCGAGCCATCGCTGCTGGAGATCCGCACCTACCGCTACCGCGGCCACTCAATGTCGGACCCGCAGAAGTATCGCACCAAGGAGGAGCTGGACTCGAAGAAGGAGATCGATCCGATCATCCGCCTCAAGGCCTACATCATCGAGAAAGAACTCGCCACCAACGACGACCTGGACGCGGTGGACGATGATGTGAAGGCCGAGGTGATGGCATCGGTGGAGTTCGCGGAGAACAGCCCGTTCCCCGACGAGTCCACGATCTACGAGGACATCTACACGCAGAAGGACTATCCCTTCTTGGCGTAAGCGGTAGCGGCTCCGAGGGCACGATAAAGCCGTCCTCGGACGATCAACCTTTGAAAGCAAGATTCGGTGTTTGGGGTTAGATGTTCGGGTTTCGGGGAGCCGAGACCCAACCAAACCCCGAGCCCCTAAAATCGAGAACCGATATTATGGCAGAATTACAATTTCGTGAGGCCCTTCGTGAGGCGATGTGGGAAGAGATGGAGCGCGACGAGTCCATCTTTCTTATGGGCGAAGAAGTGGCGGAGTACAACGGCGCGTACAAGGTGAGCGAGGGCATGCTCGACCACTTCGGGCCGAAGCGCATCATCGACACGCCGATCTCGGAGAACGGCTTCGTGGGCCTCGGCATTGGCGCGGCGATGAACGGGCTGCGCCCCATTGTCGAGTTCATGACCTGGAACTTCTCGTTCGTGGCCTTCGACCAGATCATCAACAACGCGGCCAAGATCCGCTACATGAGTGGCGGCCAGTTCAAATTCCCCATCGTCTTCCGCGGCGGCAACGGCGCGGCCGGTCAGCTGGCGGCGACGCACAACACCTCCGTCGAGTCGATCTACGCGACGATCCCGGGCCTGAAGGTCATCGCGCCCTCCAACCCAGACGACGCGAAGGGCCTGCTTAAGAGCGCCATCCGCGATGACGACCCGGTGCTCTTCTTGGAGAGCGAGCTGATGTTCGGCATGAAGGGCGAAGTGTCGGAGGCGGACGAGTACCTGTTGCCCATCGGCAAGGCGCGCGTGGCGCGCGAGGGCGAGGACGTGACCATCGTGGGCCACAGCAAGAGCTATTGGATCGCGCTCGAAACGGCCGACCGCCTCGAAAGCATGGGCTACAGCGCCGACGTCATCGACCCGCGTACGATCCGCCCGTTCGACATCGACACGGTGGTGGAGTCGGTCAAGAAGACGAACCGCCTCGTCGTCATCGACGAGAGCAACCCGTTTGCGAGCATCGCCTCGGAGATCACGTATCAGGTGCAGGAGAAGGCGTTCGATTACCTGGACGCGCCCATCGCCCGCGTGACCGCGCGCGACACGCCTGCGCCCTACGCCAAAAACCTCATCGCCTACTATATGCCCAGCGCCGACCGCGCCCTGGACGCGTGTAAGGCAGTGATGTATATCTAGCACTTGGGACGCTCGCTGCGCTCACTGTGGGTCTTGGGACGTTCACTGCGTTCACTGTGGCTCACCGGGCAAGGCGTGCAGGTGTAAACCCAAGACCTACAGCCCGAAGGGCGTCCCAAGAACGAAGACCTAACCAGTAGATTATGGCTATACGAGTAGAAATGCCCAAGATGAGCGATACGATGGAGGAAGGTGTCCTCGTCGCGTGGCTTGTGGAAGAGGGCGAGAGCGTGTCGGCGGGCGACGTGATTGCCCAGGTCGAGACCGACAAGGCAACGATGGACCTTGAGGTGTATGACGACGGCGTGCTGCTGAAGAGAGCCGTTGAGGAAGGCGCGTCGGTACCGCTTGGCGGGCTCATTGCTGTGCTGGGCAAAGAAGGCGAAGACGTTTCGGCTATCCTGAGCGGCGACGGCAGCACCGCCGAGCCGGACGCTCCAGCGGCCTCAGCGCCTGCCGCACCGGCACTCTCGGGTGACGGCGCCGCGGCTGCCGCTCCTGCACCTGCCGCACCCGCCACCGACAGCGGCCGCATCAAGGCGTCGCCGCTGGCGCGCAAGATGGCGCAGGCCGACGGCATCGACCTGAGCGCCGTGGCAGGCACGGGCACCGACGGCCGCATCGTCAAGCGCGACATCCTGGCCTTTGCCGAAGAGCAAGCCGCTGCGCCTGCCCCGGTAGCAGCTCCGGTCCAAGTGCCTGTGGCCCCAGCTCCGGCACGTCCGAAGCCGCAGCCCGTCAGCGTGGGCGACACGGCGGTGTACGAAGCCACGCCGCTCTCGCAGATGCGCAAGACGATCACGCGTCGCCTGGGTGCCAGCAAGTTCGCCGCGCCGCACTTCTACCTGACCGTAGATGTCAAGATGGAAGCGGCGTTCGCGCTGCGCAAGCAGATCAACGAGCTCTCGGCGAAGCAGGATGGCCCGAAGGTGTCCTTCAACGACCTCATCACCAAAGCGTGCGCGCTAGCCCTGCGCCAGCACCCGATTGTCAATGCGTCGTACATGGAGGCGGAGTCCGAAATCCGTACCTACGCCGACGTCAACATCGCCATTGCCGTGGCGGTGGACGAAGGGTTGGTGACGCCCGTGGTGCGCAACGTGGACCAGAAGGGCCTAGCGACCATCGCCAAGGAGACGCGCGAACTGGCCGGCAAGGCCCGCGAGAAGCGCCTCCAGCCGAGCGACTACGAGGGCTCCACGTTCACGACGAGCAACCTCGGCATGTTTGGCATCGAGGAGTTCACGGCCATCATCAACCCGCCGAACGCGTGCATCCTGGCCATTGGCGCCATCCGCGACACGCCCGTGGTGGAAGATGGCGAGATCGTGGCTGGCAAGCGCATGAAGATCACGCTCTCCTGCGATCACCGCATCGTGGACGGCGCCGTGGGCGCACAGTTCCTGAGCACGGTGCAGCGCTACCTCGAAGATCCACTCAACCTGATGCTGTGAGGGGGCGGTCGCGGGTAGGACGCAGCGGCTCGCTCCGCTCGGTTTTCTACACGGCTGCTCGCTGTTCGGTCTTGGGACGCGCTGCGCGCTCTGGATCCTCATGGCAGCTTCCTTGAGTGCTCAGGTACATTGAACGTGAGAAGCCGCTTCATCGTTGGGATGGGGCGGCTTCTTTCATGCGCTGAAGCGGTTATGCTCCAGAGGAATATGATTCGGATTGCACACCTGTCGGACGTTCACTTTGGCAAGATTGGGCACGAGGGCATCGTGGATGCCATTGTGGCCGATGTACACGATGCCGAAGCAGACCTCGTCATCATCTCCGGCGACCTGACGCAGCGGGCGCGGCATCGGGAGCTGGCGGCCGCGCGCGACTTCCTGCAGCGCTTCGAGGCCGAGGTGATGGTGATCCCTGGCAACCACGATGTACATCCGTGGTGGCGCCCGGAGCGGCGGCTGTTTACGCCGCTGCATCGCTACAAGCAGTACATCAGCCGTGATCTGCGCCCGCACATCGAGCGCGACGGGTTGTCGGTGCTGGGGCTGTCGTCGGCGCACGGGTGGACCGTAAAGGGCGGGCGCTTGCGCCGTGCGGATCGCGCGTTTGCTGCGCGGTACTTTGCGCGGCAGCCCAGCGAGGCCTTTCGGATTCTGGCCGTGCATCACCACTTGGCACCACTGACCGCACTCGGCAAGCACGATCTGATCCGGGGGCGCAGTCATCGCAAAGCCATGCTAGCGGCGCACATCGACTTGGTGCTGTGCGGCCACCTCCACATCTCGCACGTGGCCCAGATCCCCGTGCCGGGGCGCGAGCAGCCCACGGTCATTGCCAGTGCGGGTACGGCGACCAGCACACGCGGCCGCAAGTCCAACAAAGGCGTCAACTACTACAACCACATCCTGCTGGCCGACGACCACTTCATCGTGGAGGAGCGCCGTTTCGACGTTGACCGGGTGGTGTATGAGACCGAGCGCCAAACGCGTCTCGTCCGATCTACTTGAGCAGCAACATCGTGCCGGACGCTTGCTGTGTGAGCCCCGCTGCTGTCGTGGTGATGCGATACACATATGCCCCAGAGGCCCACCCGGAAGCATCAAGCGAGAGGGCATGATGGCCTGGAGCATATCGTGCGGCGGGTTTAGCGAATACACGACGGCCGAGAAGATCGAAGACGTCAAGCGTGACCTCAGCAGCCTGGGGAAGGGTGAAGGGAACGGTAGTGCTGGGGTTGAACGGATTGGGGTAATTGTCTCCGACCGCAAAGCGCAACGGCATGGCGTCGGTAATCTCCGGTTCCACGCCTGTGACAATGGCACCCAGGCGCAACGAGCCGTCGGGCAGGATGAGGCTCACGGTGAGCGCCCGCGACGTGGCGGCGGCGGGCGGCGGCGTGGCAAAGCCCGAGAGTAGCGCCGTAACCGACTGGCCGCTGAGCCCGTCGAGGTTGAGCGTGCTGGCCACATACTGTTCTTGGCTGCTGGGATCTATGATGCCCACGACCTGCTGCATGGGACCGAAGGCAGGTATGCGGAACGCATCACCGAATGCCCAACTCGAGGTGAGCGGCACACCCACAGAGAAGTCAAACAGCGTTCCTGCAGACACATCGGGTGCGCCATGCACGAACGTGACAGCGACTTGGTCGGGCTCGGTAGGAGGGCGCGTCTCGAAGGTTTGCCACTGGGCGCCAGCACTCGTGCCCAGTGCCACACTGACGTGGTGCCGATTGTTCGTCAGCGTGACGGCCTCGCTATGGAACGCTTCCGCTGCGCTCCGACTGTTGGCCGAGGCCAGCGCCAGGTCGAAGGTAGTGGTGGTGATGCCGTCAAGGCGGATGCGGATGCGGTCGCTGCCTTGCCGGAACGCTAGGTTGTCGTACATCAGCTGGCCGTTGATGTAGACGTCGAGTTGACCGTTATCCAATACGGGATTGTTGTGGATGACTTGGATAGAGGCTTCGCCATTGCTCGTTGCCGTCGTGGTGCCAATACCCACCACCCAGGGCACAGTGCTGAGCCACTGGTCCGTGCCGTTGAGACGCAGCAGCCTGTCGCTGTTCCGGGCCTCTCCAGCGGGCACCGACCATTGTGCGTCCATCCGCTCGGCGGAACGGCGCAGCAGGCGGGCAACGGAGCCGTTGGAGACCTCGGCGGGGGCCAAAACCTCTATGGCGTAGCGCACGTCGTCGCCCAGGTCTTGCGAACTGCGTAGCGTCCAATGGAAGGGGCTCAAAGTGGTGAGGTCTCTTCCCGCATCAGACGCTACGGGCAATCCGTTGAGCCCAATGGGCGGGGCGTCTACGTAGGCGGCGATCACATCGCTTGCCCTGGGCAGAGGCTGCTGCGGGGTGAAGGCAAGCGGCGCATATGCCGTAGGGCTGCCTACCGGAAAGGTGACAGTTGCAGTGTGTCCTGCTTGAAGCGACCGGACAACCGTACCCTGCACATGTGCTGGAAAAGGAGGGGCTACAGCGCGTTGGAAACCCAATTCACGTCCTGCAAGGACGAGCTCATGTCTTCCCATCTCCACGACGCCACTTTCCAGGAGAAGGTCTGCGTTGAGCTGTAGGGCGACTGGGGTTGCCTGGAGCGAGGTGACCTGAAGCCGTGGCGCCATGCCGTCAGTGCCAGGGCGCTGCGTCATGCGCAGGCTGCTGATTTCTTGAGAGCCACTGTCTAGGGCGAGGGTTTGATCGGCGCCTGTGAAGGCAAGCGAGAGGTTGCGGCCTACATTTCCTGCCAAGCGAATGGTGGCGTCGCTCTGCAAGCTGCTGTTTAGCGCATCACCCGCAACGGTGATGTCGCCAACGGCCTCAACGGTGAGGCCGCCGAGCAGCCGCGCGTTGGGTGCCACGTACAGGCCCTCGCCCACGCGCAGCGTAGCCAACGCGCCGCTCCGCAGGCTGCCTCCGCTCAAGGTGGCCTTGCCCTCCACTGTCAGCGTATGCCCTACCAGGTTGAAGCCAGCATCGGGGTGGTCGTTCTCAATGCGCAGGCTGCGCACTGCGCGGGGCGCATGCAGGCTAAACCCTGGAGTACTTGGCGGGTCTTGTTGCCCCAGGTCGACGTGGACCGTGTCGATGGTGGCATCGGCAGGCCACAAGCCATAGGTGCTGGTGATGCTATGGAACGGGCCACCTACGTAGAGGTCAAGGGCTCCTACCGTCGTGTAGTGTGCCGTACCAGTGGTGGTAAGCCGTGGCACAGCATCCGCGTCAAGCCCCATCAGCACGAGGTCGGCATCGTCCGCGAACGTGAGCGTGTCGTTGAGCGCGAGACCACCGCCATACAGCACCATGCGCTTGCGAACGGTCATGGGCTGGGTGAGTGCGACTGTGTTGGGCGTGCCGAAGGCATCGCCAGCAAGCACCAGGAGCGAACGGAGGCCTACAGAGCGGGGCGGGACCTCCAATCCGGTCGCCAAGGTACCGTCGGTGAAGCGGCGGTTGGCGCCTGTCAGGTCGCCGTCATCTAGATCGTAGGCGAGGTCAGTAGGGCCTAGAAATACGGGGGCTGCAGACAGGCGCCCCGGACCTCGACGCAGGACCACGCAGCCTTCGGCGAAGCGCAGGCTGCCCGCAGGCAGCGTGATGTTGTGCCCCTGCTCGCCGAACGCCAAGCGTCCACCTAGTGTCACCGCAGCCGTGTCTGTGTTGCGGGTGAACGTCACCGGGCCGTCGAAACGAAGGTGATCTACGGTGCCCTGGCCGGATAGCTGCAGGGTGGTGGCGTCGCCACCGGAGATGACGATCTCGCCGTAGGCATCATCGCGGAAGGGAAACGCCGCGTCATCGCGAAAGGCCTTGGCGGGGATGATGGGAAAACGAGGCGCTGCGTGGTGCAAGACCTGTCCGTTGCCGAGCTGGAACGCATTGGGAATGTTGCTCTCAAGCAAGACATCGTGCGGCCCAAAATCGGCAGTGCCTCGTGTTACGATGAAGGGCTCGTCGAACAGGCGTACGACAGGCGGTGTGGCCGCCGTGCTTGTAAAACGCACTTGGCCGCGCTCATCGGCGACGTCGATGGCGAGCATCGCGCGGAAGAAGTTGAGGTCTGAGCCAAGCTGCACCTCTACAGGGCCCGTTAGCTTCACCGTGCCGCCTTGCTGGGAGGTGGCGCCTTGGATCAGGTCGCCCAGCGCATCGTCTGAGCCGGTCCCATCCGTATCGTAGGCCCACAACGTGCCGTCATGCGTCAGTGTGGATGTGCCGAGCACCAAGTCGCCATTCACCATGACGAGCGATGCGCTAACGATCACGTCTCCTGAGAGGAAGAGGTCGTCGGCCCCTGAGCTGCTTGCGTCGGGGTCGAGCTTGAGGTGGGGGATGGGTGCCGCCGCCTCGAGCTGACCGGAGCCGCGAAACACAACCATGCCCGCCTCCGACGAGGCAAGCGGTGCCGACAGCGTGTCACGGGGCGTCTGGGCTAGGGCCTGCGCCACAGCGGCAGCAGAGATGGTGGTCTCTACGGTGGCTTCGGCATCTACATCGAGCGCTGCACCATCGCGTAGGGCAACAGTGCCTGTGCCACCCAAGTCAAGGATGCCTGCAGCCATCGCCATCTGGCCACCGCGCGCAATGTCTAGCGTTCCACTGACGGTGAGGCGTCCGCCATCGACGCGGAACTGACTGATCTGAGTCGTGGTCGTAGTGGCGTTGAGGGCAAGCTCACCGCGCATGAGTTGCACCGCTTGTACACGGGGCAGTTCGTCCAGGGTAAGCGCCGCCGCTGTGTTGACCACAAGCGTATCGACGAGCGGTGTCGTCAGCTGGGAGGTCGTGCGCAGGGTGCCGCTGCCCGTGCTGGTGACAGTACCGCCGGTGACAGGTCCGTCCAAGCGGTGAAGAGCATCACGCCCAGACAGCTCTAGTTGCCGTCCGCCAAGCTGCAGCACGCTGCCCGTCGCTACGGTGAGGTTGCCCAGCACCTCTACATCGCGCCCGAGAACGACGCCGAAGCGCGATGGCGTGTTAAGCGCATCCACGGCTTCCGATGTTAGGTGGAAGACGCGGCTTGGGTGAGCGATGGCCTCGACCTGAAAGCTCTGGGTGAGCGCCCCTGTGTAGGTCAAGTCATAGGCTAGATCCGCAGGGTTGAAGACGCCACCGCCCGCTAGGTCAACGAACCACCCGCCATCGGCGCGTCCTCCTGTGCCAATGGCATCGCTAAGGTTGCGGGTGAGATGCGGGCGCGCGTCGGCCGTGTCATGGAGCCGCAATACCTGTCCGTTGAGGTCGAGGTTGCCTACCTGAAAGGTGAGCTGGCCCGCGAGCCGAGGGGTAGCTGTGGCCGCAAGTTGCACGGCGTCAAGGTCGCTACTGAGGTTCACCGTCAGGTCGCCGAAGAGGCCGTCCCCATCGATCTGATGCCGTGCGTCAGGCGTGGCAGGCCCGGTGAGCGTGAGGCCACCCGTGAACTGCCCGTTGTTACGCAGCAGCGGTCTGGGGGCGCTGCCTGTGAGCCGCACCACCGTGTCGCCCAAACGCAGCACGCGTCCGCGCCCCACATCCAACTGCTCGCCGATGAGGAGTTGTGGCGCCTGCACGTCAACCAAACCTACGCCCTCGGGCATGCGCAGCCGCGCCAGCGCGATGGGCTGGGGTGAGGAGAGTTGCACCAGACCTGTGCCTTGCAGGATAAGCGTCGCCGCGCTGCTGCTGAGGAGGCCTCCGGTCTGCAGGAGGGAGCCGTGCAGTCGCAACGCCGTGTCGCTCAGGTTCAGTGTGCCGCTCACCAGCTCAACATCGCCCAAGATGGGCGCATCGGTCGACCAGTTCAGGGTACCGGCCTCCAGGCGAACGGTAGGGAACGTCCACGAAGCTGGGGCGGCCAGTGTGCGTGTGGCCTCGCTGATGAAGTGCAGGGCCGCTGTTGGGGAGGCGGCAAGCACGCCGCCCGTGGCTTGCACGGTGCCCGAGAGCGTGACGCGCGCCGTTGACGCTAGGGTAAGGGTATCGCGCTGGAGCACTAGGTCTATCGCGTCGAGGTGAGTAGCCACAGTGGGCGTGCCCGCCACGCGGATGGTGGAGGCCGCAATAGAAGCCCCCGAAATCGACTGATCACGGCCTGCAAGGACTACGCTACCCGCCGATGCGGTGATGGTGGCATCAGGACTACCGCTGACGGCCCCCTCCAGCGTGAGGGCGTCGGTGGTGGTGAGGCTAAGGGTGCCGCGTAGCAGTGCGATGGACCCTGACACCGTGAGGCTCGACGCAGCCTGTACATCGCCTTGGATCTGCAGGCTGGGAAGCGACGTGTCGGCGAAGCCTATGATCTGTTGCGGCTCGACGCCATTGAACGCCAGCCGTGTAGCTGGCGGCACATCCAGCATGCCACGCTGACGCGTCAGGTTGCCCTGCAAGGTAAGCCGAAGGTCTGCAGCGGCCTGGAGGCGCCCTTGGGCAAGCCTGAGATCACCGAGTACGGCGATGTCGCCGCCTAGCTGAACAGCCTCTGTCTCAGGCAAGTCGATGGTCAGCGCGCCCGCAGTGAGTGTCGTGGGCAAGATGCGCTCGGTGCCTGACGCTACGCGCAGGTCTCCAGCAGCGGCATCGAGCAGCCCTGCGCCCGTGAGTGGTGCCGCCAGCGTGAGGCGCGCATCGGGCAGCAGGATAAGCTGGCTGTCGTCTACCGTGGCGGGCCCTTGTAGCGTAACGGCCCCATCCAAGCGGAGTGTGGCGCTGTCAAGATCTAGCGCCGTGGGCACGGTAAAGCCTGAAGAGGCCGTCAGGGTGTGTTCGCCGGATGCGAAGTCGATGCGGGCTGCTGCCGAGCCTGCAATGGCTCCGTCCACTACCGCCACGTCACCGCCCAGACGCAAGGATTGGCCGTCAGTCAGCGCGAGCGTCCCCGAGAGGAGCTGCGTTTCCGCGCTGACCTGCAGCGTAGATGTACCTGTCCAGGCCAGCGTGCCGGAGGTGTTTAACGTTAGCGCCCCCTGCACGGTGATGGGGCTAGGCGCGTTCAAGGTTGCGCTGCCCTCGTCAACCACACGGAGTGCAGCGTACGATCCGGCCTCAAGAAACACGTCGGGAGCGGCGACAATGGTTTCAGGCAGGCTGCCCCCGCCGAGTAGGCTTATGCCCCCAGCCACTCGCAACGTGCCCAACGTACCCGTGATGGTGTTGATGTTGCGGTATTGCGCGCCACCGTCCGAGAGGGTGAGGGTGTGGGTGCCCAAATCGAGCACGCCGCGGTTGTCCAGCGCGAGTGGAACGGTGTCGTCTGGAAGGAGCGCCACGGAGCCCTGTAGCTGTATCGTCCCTGTGTTGAGGAGCGCACCGCGGAACGCTAAGGGCGTGGCTGCCGTGCCGATTTGGACGGTACCTATTCCTTGATGGTCAAGCACCGCTGACGCCTGCGGCGTATCCGTGGCGATGCGCTGCAACGTCAGCGCACCCTCACCCGATGTGGCCAAGCGCACGCCTGTATCCACGGTCAACTGCGTCACGGTGACTTGCCCCGCGCTGTTGTGCGAGAGCATCGGAGTCAGACCAGGCGTGCTTCCCCTGACCTCAAGACCGCCATCAAGCATCAGTGCCGCATCGTCGCGGGTGGTGAGCACAGCGATGGTCGGTGCGGCCGCCGGACTGACACGCACGGCATCCCCAAAACGTACGGTTCCCGACCGCACCTCTATCCGACCTGTTGTCAACGCGATCGCGCTAGGCACCGAAAAGACATCTGCCGTGTCAAACAAGAGGGTACTGGTCGCGCTGGGCGTCAGCTGGGCCATACCCAGTTGGTCGGCTCCGGGCCCGTAGTGAAACGTGCGCGGAGCGTCAGTCAGGGTGAGGTTACCCGTGAGGCGCCCGCCGGAAAAGACAACAGCTGCCGTGTCGGGGGCTGTGCTGGTAGCACGCACATAGGCTGGGTTACCTACGCTGGCCTCCACAGTCGTCGCCACGTTTCCGAGGGCCAGCGTACCCGAGCGCAGGATGAGAGAATGTAGAAACGTTGTGGCATCGGGAAAGGACTCTGGCGTGTTGATGATGCCTTCACCCATCGTCAGTGTTGCCGTGCCGGTAGGCAACGTGGGTGCCTCGAAGGCGACGGTTCCAGTTTGGGTATCTACACTGAAGGCACCTTCGGAAAAGCGAACCTCTGTGTTGAGTGCAAACGGCACCAGCACGAACGTCATGGACTTGGACGCCGTCAGCTGAATGCCGTCGCTATCTTCGCCCAGGTGGTATTCCCCAGCTGCCATGCAGACGCGCGCGCCCTCAGGAAGCGTCTGAAAGGCGAATTCGAACGAACGTAGTGGTTGCGCCTGCGAACCGTCGTTCGTGTCGGCGCCATCGGTCACGTTGAGAAAATGGGAGCAATCTTGGGCGTGGGCGGCGGGTGCGCACAGCGGCAGAAGGAGCCCAATGAGCAGCAAGACAGTGCAGAGACGCATGGGCAAGAGCAAACACAAGAGAACGTGCGGGGGCGTTACACGATAGATGGAACAAGCACCTATCACTCCCGCATTAAGGACAGGCCACGCAAGACGTTCCTGCTCGCGCAAGCCAAGCTCTTATTCGTTATTTAACGAGGACGAGTTGACTTTCAGGCTGCAGGCGCCCAAATTAAAAAGCGGTGTGCCTATGCCGATAGAGCTGTGGCCTTGTAGGAAAGAGCGCGGCACGCCTTGCTATTTTTTTAGGAAGTTGGATTTTGGGTTGGGTACTCCTCCGGTTGGAAGTGTATCGGCCCAAACACTGCATTTTTCTCACGACTCGATTCTCCACCCCCACACTCTTGCTACTGCATTTCTCTTTTACGGCTTCTCAGTACAGTACACAGCCATGTGGTACAGCCGGCACAGGAAACGTGTGCTCGGGGCGGATACTGGTCTCTAACGAAAAAACCGGAAGCGGCACTCTAGCTGGGTGGTGCTTCTCTCTCATTTAACCCTTACTCACCATACCTCACTGACTAAAGCCATGGAGGCACAGTCGATGATTAAAACAAAGCTACTACGGAGTTTCCGTTTGCTGGCGGCGTTGATGGTGGTAGTGGGCATGGCGGGGATCACCCCGGCGCTTGCCCAGCTATCCACGGTCTACGTCTCGGTCAACGGGAATAACGCCAACAATGGTGCGCAGCCTGACCAGCAGCAAGCTGGTGTTGGTCCCGTGGCCTCGCTTGCGAACGCTCTCACCAAGGTGGGCGCGAACGGTACCATTGTGGTACAGGCGGGCACGTACGCGGCTGCTGGCGCGGTCAACTTCAACCAGGCGGTTTCGCTGCAGGTCACGCAGACCACAGTGAACGGCGCTGCGGTCACCGTGGCGGTGATTCCTGACGCTATTACCGTGAACGCCAATGTGACCATCTCTGGTGGCAACGGTACGTTCAACTGGGGCGGTCCGGTCACGCTGGCCAGCAACACGCTGACCTTGGGCGCGGCAAGCATCTTGACCATCAGCAGCAACAACGTGACCGTGAACACGGGCACGATTGCTGGCGTGGCACCCCTCTACACGGGTACTGTCAATCTGCTCTACCAGGGTGGTACGACGTTGACGGCAGGTCTGGAGGCCTCCACAACGCAGTCCCTCAACGTGACGGTCAACGGCGCTAACACGAAGGTTACGCTCAGCAAAGCGTCCATCAACAACGTCGCGCTGTCCAACTCGGGCACCAACTCGCTGACGCTGCCGACTACGACGACGATCACGGGGGCGGTGAACAACGGCTCCACGATCTCGGTGGGTGGTGCGGTCACGCTGGCTACGCAGCTGAGCAACCCCGCTGCCAACCAAACCCACACGCTGGGCACGTTCAACACCGGCGGCATGGTTACACTGGACCCGGTCATTACGACAACCAACACGGGCGCCATCGTCGACAATACCATCGACGGCCTCACAGGTGTCCTGAACAACAAGCTGATGGTTGTTGAAGGGATCATCAACCAGACGGGCGCGCTGACGACCAAAGGCTTCGAGCAAGCTGATGTGGCGATCTACAACCTGGGCGTAAACACGCTGACGGTGATGGATGGCGACTTCATGATTGCCAAGACAGGATCGGCGCAGTTCAACGGTGCGCAGGGCACGTTGGCCTTCACGGGTACGGCTGCCGACGGCATGTTCGACCCGCTGGATCAGGCCTTCGAAATTGGCAACCTGACGATCAACAAAGCCAACCGTACCATCACGGCCGCTCAGGACGTGACCGTCAACAACAACCTGACGGTTACGACCAACTCGACCTTGAATCAGGGTGGTAAGAACTTCACCGTTGCTGGTGGCGCCGTCAGCACTGTTGACGTAGACGGTACGGTCAGCAATGGCACGACGACGTTTGACCTGGGCCAAGGCCAAGCAGGTGCTTTCACGCTGAGTGGTACGGGCACGTTGGCCAACATCACGGTCATGGATCCGGTCACGGCTACGGAAAACAACAAGTTTTCGGGCACGCTTGACCTGAAAGGAGCTGGTATCAACGTTACGGGTACCGCCCTTACGCCTAACGCAGGCGCTGTCGTCATGCGTAACCTCGCTGCTGCAGCTGCTACGGCCATCACGGGTCCGTTCAACAGCGTCGCCAACAACATCAACTCGTTTGATCTGACCTACTACGGCGGCACCAACAATGGCGCCAACCTGCCCATCGGCGGCCTGAACACGGCAACGGGTACGGAATACGCTGCCTCTGGCATTCGTAACCTCGGCTCCATGGAGATCGCGGGCACGCTGGCAACCACGCGCAACGCGACCATCTCTGGCATGGTCAGCATCATCGATGGACTCCGCTTCGGTGCGGCCAACACGATGACGCTCACTGGCGACAGCCAAGGCCACACGGTGGCTGGCTCGCTAGAAGACAACGCGACGGTGCTCGGCGATGGGGTGACCATCACGGGATCGACGGTCGCTGGTCCTGACAACGGCGACCTCGCTGGCGTTACTGTAGGTACTGATCCTGGTGCCAACGCCAACACGGGCAGCCTGACGCTCACGAGCATCCAGCGCATCGAAGGTCCGCTAGAGGTCAAAGAAGCCTCCACAACCTCGCTGGGCATGCAGGGCGACCTGACGGGTGATGCCAACAACGGTGAAATCACTGGTGGTATCATCGTTGGCGCAGCTGCAGCCACGGCCAACAGCACCACAGCGCTGACGCTGACGACGAATGCTGCCACGAATGGCAACGTCACGGTCAACAACGGCGCTGTCAACTTCGGCGCGTGGAACCTGACGCTGCTTGACGCTCTGGCGATGTTCACGGGTGTCAACCAGGTGAATAACGCCAACACCTTCAGCTTCACGGCTTCGACAGGTGCTCTGGTCTTCGGCCAGACCGGTACGCTGGACGTCAAAGGCGCTACCCTGCCTAACCTGACGAACAACGGCGCCCTGACGCTGGCGACGGCTGTGACTATCAGCGGTCTCTACGACGCCAACGCCAACCTGAATGGTGCGAACAACGTCAGCCTGACGCTCTCGGGCAACGCTGACTTCGCCGACACCTTCGTAGGTACGTTCGCTGGCACAGGTGCTTTCGTCACGACAGGCACGACGCTGACCGTGAGCGGCAACAACGCCGCTGGCGTGATGGCCACGCTCACTGACCTGACGGTCAACAGCGCCACGACCACGTCGGTAGCTACGAGCAACGCCGCTAACAACAGCAACGCTGGTATGCTGAGTGTGGGCACGTTCACCCACACGATGGGTGGCTTCGCGCAAGACGCCAACACGGAAGTAGTCGTCCAGAGCGGCGGTACGTACGCCTACGCGGCTGGTACATACACCTCTGCAGGTGGCTTCTTCACCTTCGGTAACGGCGGTGCAGCCCCGACGATGCCTGCTCCTGCAGCTAACGCCTCCGCAGCTCTTTCGATGGACTTCGTGCGGGTCGATACGAACACGCCGCTTCAGGTCAATGCTCGTGTCTCCATCACGGTAGACAACACGTTGAACGTGGAAGCTGGCTCGATCAACGTGGGCAACAGCGGCACGCTAGCCATTGCTGACGGCGCTACGATCGACATCGACGCTATCAACCCGGTCACGGTTGCGGCTGCTCCGAACGCAGGTACGCTCACCGTTGGCGACAACACCAATGTTGACTACAGCGTCAGCACGGTAACGGGCCCACTGCTCAAGGCAAGCGTCAATTCGCTGACCGCCTCGAACGGTGCTGATCTCACGCTGCCCGCAGCTACGAACCAAGCAGCGAATACCTACACGGTTTCCGCAGGTGGTTCGATCTCGCTGACGGCGCCGTTCAACACCAGCTCGGTCAACGTCAACGCTGGTGGTACGGTCACGGTGAATAGCAACGGTGCCTTCCCGAGCGAGCCGATCGTGGCTCCGGACTACACGCTTGCATACGGCCCCACAGCTGGTGCAGTGACGCTGACTCCGGGCAACGAGTTTGTGGGCACGCCTACGGCAACACAGGTTTGGAACAACGTGACGCTGCAGTTCCCTGTAGTGAACCCCGTTGCTCCGATTGCCCTCAACGGCTTCGTGACCAACGGCAATGGCAACATCGACATCAACGGTCGTCCGGTTAACGTGGCTGGCAACACCACGTTTGCAAGTAGCAATCCGTTTACGAACTCGGGTGCAGCAACTACGCTGTCGTTCACGGGGGCGTCGCAGACCGTTGCTCTCGGTGGCAATTTGGGCACAGCGACTGGCGGCATCTTTGCGGGTGTCTTCAACCAGCTGGGCATCCCAGCTGGCGCTAACGTGACGTTCAGCGGCGGCAACCTGATCCTCGCCGACCAGGTGCTCGACCAGAACAACACCATTGCTAACATCCCAGGTGGTACGCCTAACGGTACAGTACCTCCGGGCGCTGCTGGTCAGGACGTGATCACAAACCTGCTCATCAACGGTGTTATGCAGATCACGGGCAACAACTACGTATGGTTGGGCCACAGCTACCTGCAGAACCGCAACGATGGCCAGCACGGTAACTTCATTCAAGGTTACCAAGGCTCAGGGGTGATCGTAGGTAAAGTGCGCAAGGCACTTGACCTAGTGCCTGGCACCAACGAGGAATTCGCCAACGTCGCCTTCCCAACGGGTACGGCAACAAGCGATGACCGCACATTCCGCATGTTCTTCCCGAACGCGGATGATCTCGGTACTCCTGCTCCGCAGACGGACCTGATCCTGGAAGTTGAGCATCTTGCCTTCCCAACGGTTGCAGCACGTGGTGCTGTTGGCGTCCCGCCGACGAGCCTCAACTACTGGAACGTTCGCACCCTGTCGGGTACGCTCTCGCCGACCGAGAACTATGACATCTCTGTTGTGGAAGGCGGCCTGAACGTGCAGAATGACATCGCTGACGCCACGCTGAGCCGCCGCTTCTCGGGCTCCACGGCCAACCCATGGGGTACGGCAGGCACGATGGGTGTTGACTACACGAACAGCGTAGACGGCAACGACGTACTGACGGTGACCGTGCGTGGCGCAGCTAGCGCCATCAACGCACAAGGCGTCCTCTTCGGCATCAACCTGCCGAACCAGCGTCCGGTGCTGACCACCTACACGTCGACGATCGCTGGCGCTGCTGGTCCTGCTGGTGCAGCGGCAAGCCCGCTGGCCTTCACCATCGACGAAGGTCAAGAGCTGGATGTCAGCTTTGTCACCACGGTTGGTTCTAGCTTCAGCTCGCCTGAGGTTGATGCCACAGACAACGCTGAGCTGACGACAGACGGCTTCAAGTTCACGCCGAGCTTCGATCAGGCAGGGACGTACTCCTTCGTCCTCACTGCTGCGAGCACGGCTGACGCCAGCCTGATGTCGGATCCGATCACGGTCAACGTGACGGTCAACAACGCCAACCGTCCGCCGGCCTTCACCGATGTGACGGCTACAGGGACGGCAACCGACGAAACAGCGTTCAGCTTCGACTTCAACGCCGAAGACGGTGATGGCGACGCCCTGACGTTCAGCCTCGATGCGGCCTCGGCAGCGATTGCCAACGCCAGCATTGACGCAAGCACGGGTGTGTTCACCTTCGCCCCAACCTTCGCGCAGGCAGAAGACGCTCAGTTCCGTGCCGGTCAGGACTTCGTCGTGATTGTGTCGGACGGCAACGCTCAGGCTCAGACGACAGTCAACGTCACCACAACCCGCAGCCGCGGCCTCTGTGACGTGGACGGCGACGGCACCGACAGCGAAGGCAAGGCGTGTGACGCTGTTGATGCCTCGCTCATCCTGCAAGCCGTTGCTGGTCGGATCACGCTGAGTGCTCCTCAGGTCTACGCTGCTGACGTGACGGGCGCTGCTGGCGTCACCGCGTTCGACGCTGCGCAGATCCTGCGCTACATCGTCGCTTTCGATCCTGCCACGATGACGGCTCCCGCCGAATTCTTCGCTGCAGGCAACCCTGGTGCGGCCAAGCTCGAAGCAACGGGCACCATCGCATGGGGCGAAGCTACGACGGCTGAAGATGGTAGCGTCCTGCTGCCGCTGACGCTCACAGGCAACGTCAGCAACGTGTATGCTCTCCAGGTGGAAGCAAAGGTTGACATGACGATGGGTACGCTCAGCGGTGTTGACGCGAACCTGCCTGACGACTGGATGGTGCAGCACCAGGTCAACGAAGATGCTGGTACCGTAACCATCGTAATGGCTGGCACCACGCCGCTGACCGCTGGCGAAGTAGCTACCCTCGGCTTCGGGCTCAACAACGAGTCGGCCGTCCTTTCTGTGAAAGGTAGCGGCTTCCTCAACGAAGGGCTGGTTGCTGATCTGGCTGACGCCGAAGTGCGTCAGGTCCCGACGGACTTCGCGCTTGATCAGAACTACCCGAACCCGTTCAACCCGACTACGCTGATTTCGTACAGCCTGCCTGAGGCATCCGCTGTTACGCTGCAGGTCTTTGACATCAACGGCCGTCTGGTTCAGACGCTGGTCAATGGCTCGCAGGAAGCTGGTCGCTACAAGGTTGAGTGGAACGGTCGCAACATGGCAGGTGCCCAAGTCGCCTCTGGCCTCTACATCTATCGCATCCAGGCTGATAACTTCAGCTCGGTCAAGCGGATGATGCTGGTCAAGTAATCATTGAGCTCCCGTGCGGGGTAAGGAAGGCACAAGCACTTCCTTACCCCCACGCTCAATGCTTCTATCGACTACACTCACAAATAGGTGACTGGCACCATGCAGAAACTAACACTGTCCGTAAAGCACTTCCTCCTACTCCTGGTAGGGGTGCTCGTGCTGGGCAGTACCCTCAACCCTGCTGCGGCTCAAGTGAACGTGAGGATCGGCAGTGCCGACGTCCGTTCCGGCAACGACGCCCAGCTCGGCATTACCGTAGAGGGGCTGCCAGCCGACCAAGTGTTCTCTTACGAGTTCACGATTACATATGACCCTACGGTCTACACGATTACGAGTGGTTCCATCGACGGGACCATCTCGAACGTGGGCAACAATACCCTGATTGCTGAGCAAATTGCGGGCAATCAGTTTCGCGTGATCTACGCCACCGACACCGCACTCGCTGCGGGGAATGGTACGCTGATCAACCTTGGCATTACCGCTGGGGTGGGCTCTAACACAGCCTCCGCAGTCACTTTCAGCAGCTTCCGCTTCAACGAAGGCATTCCTGCCGTCGATAACTTCTTCGACGGTCAGGTTTTCGTGCCAGCGCTCTCCGTCTCGTTCCCCGCGAACCAGGTTGAGAGCTTCACGGGCAGCGTCACAGTGCCCGTAACGGCCGATGTTGACCTTTCGGCTGCAACACCGGACATCTTCTCGATGGAGTTCACAGCAACCTACGATCCGGCCGTCATTACGGTCACGAACGTTATGCCTGTGGACACGGCTCCTGTTGATGCTTCTGTGCAGTTCAACACCGATACCCCTGGTACGTTGGTGGTCGCGTATGCACAGGGTGCTACGCCGTTCACCTTTGGACAAGGCGATGTGGTGCTGAACATCGAGGCCGATGTCGTAGCCTCTGGCATGACCATGCTGGACTTCACGGCATTCCGCTTCAACGAAGGCACACCGGCCGGCGCTGGCATCGACGGCATGCTGACCGTTGGCGCAACGCCTCCTGTCCTGTACTCGGCCAACCTGTCGGGAGCCAACGAAGTACCGAACCCGGTGCTGACTATGGCAAGCGGCACGGTTGACCTCGCGTTCTCGCCTGATACGAAGCGACTCGTGGTGACGGGTAGCTTCTCCGACCTGATGGGGACGTTTACAGGAGCACCTGGTGCGCACCTTCACGTTGGCGAAACGGGCACAAACGGCCCTGTTGAGATCGTTCTGGTCCCAACCCTGAACGCCAACGCAGACGGTGGCACGTTTGAGGCAGCCAACAACACCTTCACCCTCACGGATGCGCAGATCGCCATCCTTGAGGCCAAGGGAATGTACGTGAATGTCCACTCCACCTTCTCGCCTCCTGGTGAGATCCGTGGGCAGGTGCTGCCTGCAGCCAACGTTGCACCTACAGGCCCGGCCAACATCCAGCCCGGCGACGGCGCTGCGCTGTTCGTGACCGGCCCTGGTGAAACCGAGTTCTCTCCGTCTTGGGACGCGGCTACTGACGATGATGGCGATCAGCTGATCTACATCTGGCAGGTTGCTCTGGACCAAGGCTTCACGACTCTGATTCCTGAGCTGTTCCTCGGCGCGGGTACGAACACGTCGCTGACGCTGACCTTCAGCCAGATTGATGCGCTCTTCGACCTGTACGGAATCGGATTTGGTGATGACCTCGTCATCTACCACCGTGCATGGGCATCTGATGGTAGTCTGCTGACTGCTGGCGACGCTGCGCAGGTAACCCTGACGCGTGGCCCAGTTGATGTAGGCTTCCTGCAGGTCATCAACAACATCCAAGATGTGGATGACCTGGATGTGTATGCCGACAACGTGGTGGATCCCTTTGGCATTTTCTTTGTCGACGGCGACGGCTTCGCTGAGTTTGCTACCGACCTCGAATCACTCGATGCGACCGGTATCATCCCAATGGCCGCCGGACCTGCTACGGTTCGCGTTGCCTTGGGTGGCTCTGGCGCGAGCGATGAGCAGTTCATTGAAGAAGACATCACGTTCGTAGCCAACGAAGGTGTGGTGCTCGTACTCAACGGCCTGCTCCAGCAGGAAGTGGATGCTCTCGAGGCACCGCTCAAGCTGATGGCTGATGACGACACCAAGGTCGAAATCAACATCGTCCATGGCTCGTTCGGCGCTCCGGCGGTTGATGTAAATGTGATCGACGAAACGCCAGCTCACGACCTCGTGGTACAGCTTGCCAACGATCTCGCTTACAACACCTTCAATGGGTATGCCGCTGTGGACCCTCTGGCCTACAACATCGAAGTCACCACGGCCGACGGCAACACGCAAGTAGCTGTTTTCCGTCCCGAACTCGATAACCTGTACGACCTCCTGAGCGACAATGATGGCCCAACCCTCACGGTTGTGGCGCAAGGCTTGCTCAACCGCGCAGGGACACAGGAAGAGTTCACCCTCGGCCTGTACGACATCGATGGTAATCGGTACCAGCCAGCAAAGGTCACGGATGTAGAAGGCCCTGAGGGCGAACTCCCTGCTGAGTTCTCACTCGAAGGCAACTACCCGAACCCGTTCAATCCGTCCACAACGGTTCGCTTCAGTCTTCCTGAGGCAGCCGAAGTGACGCTGGCGGTCTTCGACATGCTGGGCCGCGAGGTGATGGCTATGCCTGTGCAGCAGATGGCTGCTGGCGCCAACCGCACGGTGCAGGTCGATGCCTCTACATTGGCTTCCGGTCTGTATGTCTACAGCGTCCGCGCTGTAGGGGTGCAGCAAACGTACACGGCTACAGGTACGATGACGCTCATCAAGTAAGCGACATCTAGTTCCTGAGCGTGCTCTTATCAGAAGGCTCTGACGCATACCGTGTGTCAGAGCCTTCTGCAGTTTGAGGTCGTACTCCAGACGCGTTATGCACAGGCTCATGCCTGCAGTCTACTACAGCAATGCCCACATTCCGCTCATCGCGTGGATGCTGATCCTAGCAACGTCGGCGTGGACTGGGATTGACATAGCTCCTGAGCTGATGTTTGTGGCCTGTTCGGGTGCGTTCATCGTATACCAAATTGACCACAGCTGGCAGGTAACGCAGGCCGACCATGTGAACCAGCCAGCTCGTGTCGGGTGGGTGCTAGAACATCAGGTCTATGTCTGGCTAAGTATAGGCATAGCGGCGGTGATCGCTGTAACGGCCGCGTGGCAGAATACATATCTCGTCTCCGTATCCGTTGCCGTGCTGGCAGCCATCGGGCTTGCATACAGTGGCCTCAGGGGGATCAAGCGTTGGCTGCGTGTTCCGTTCACCAAGCCTCTGCTCATTGTGATGGTGTGGGTGTACGGTACTGTGGTGTGGCCCGTGACGGTGCCAAGCGAGTACGGGTACCAGCCATACGAGCTAGCCCTGCTCCTGCTGCTCGGCGCAGTACGTGCGTGCTGGATCGGCGTGAATGTCTGGTTGGCTGAAGGCGTAGACCAAGTTGGCGATGCGGTGGATGGCATAGTTGTAATCCCTGAGCGCTTGCGTGGCGACAAACAGCTTCTGCACGTAAGTGGGGGCTTGGCAATGCTAGGCGTTGGAGGCATCGCGGGGCTAGGGCTAGCCACGGAACAGTGGACGCCCATGGTGTGGGAACTCACGGGGTGGGCTATCTTGCTCACCTCGCTGATATACGCGTACCGAAAGAACCAATTGGCTACGCCTGCACAGCGGTGGCTACGTGATGTGCTGGTGGCGTGGCCCGGGGGAGTAGCGCTGTGGATCTAGGGCAAGCGCATTGGGTACACCGCAGGGTAGCACGAATGGCCGTGTTCGCGATCCCTGTCGTTCCGTAAGCTGCTGCGCTATACGGGGTGTAGCTCACATCAAACCTGACCAGATGCAAATTATGCGTATCTCACTGGTAATCGCCTTGTTGGCGCTCTGCGTGAATCCAAAGTCGCAGGCTCAAGCCATACAAGTTGACATGGACCACGCGACCTTTGCCTACGACGAATCAGAAGCGTTGCTGGAGGTCTATTTGGCCTTCGAAGCTGAAAAGCTGAACTTCCAGCCTCAGGGCGATGGGTTCGCGGCCATGCTGCCGTTCGAGATCGCAGTGCAACGGGGGACGACAGCCGAACTAGCTGTGCAGGAAGCGCCAGTGTGGCGTGACTCAACCTCGCTGAGCTTCGTGGTGCCAGACACTAGCCAGATCAATCCCGGTCAGTATTTCTTGCATCAGTTGCGCACAACAGTCCCTCCAGGCGAGTACGAAGTCAGCCTTACCATCCCGGGAGACCCAGTTCTTGGGCGTGCCGAAGTCGAGCTAAAGCGCGACGTGCTAGTCGCCGATTACGCCCAGCAAGACCAAGCTTCCTTGTCTGATGTGACGTTCGCTGGGCTCATTGAGCAGAGCGAAGACCGAGAGAGTCCGTTCTACAAGAACGGCCTGTTGGTACGCCCGAATGCCAACCAGCTATACGGCCTGGGAATGCCACGCCTCTTCTACTACCTGGAGGCCTACAACACGGAGAGCATCAGCAGTGATGGGCCATATACGTTATTTACCTACCTTGCCGAGGCCAACCGCCCCCAACCCATGGAAGGGTTTCAGAAACGCACGCAGCGGCAACCACGCTCCACGGATGTGATCGTTGGCTCGTTCAACATCGGCGCGTTGCCCAGTGGCTCATACTTTCTTCGGGTCGTGATGCTGAACGCGAGCAACGAGTCGGTGGTGGAGCAGTCGCGCAAGTTCTTCGTCTTCAACCCCCAGGTGCAACGCGAACAAGTGGCCAGCGCCGAGACGAGCTTCGAGTCGAGCGTCTATGCAGCCATGCCGCAGGACCGCGTGGATGCCCAGTTCGAGTACATCGAGTACATAGCCAGCGCCCCAGAGCGCAAACGGCTCAAGGGGATTCGTGACCTCGACGAGAAGCGGCGGTTCCTGATGAACTTCTGGAGCTTGCGTGACCCGAATCCGAACACGCCTGTTAACGAGTTCGAGGAGGAATATTTACAGCGCGTCCAGTTCGCCAATGAGCGCTACACCCAGCAAGGCCGAGCGGGCTGGAAGTCAGACCGCGGCCGCGTGATGCTGACGTATGGCATGCCCACCGACATGCAGTCGCGCCTATACAACCGCGGTACCCTGCCTCACGAAGTGTGGACGTACAACAACATTCCTGGTGAAGGACAATCCATCTTCGTCTTCATCGATGAAGACGGGTTTGGCCGGTTCGATCTCATCCACTCGTCGGTAACGGGCGAGATTCAAGAGTTCAACTGGCAGAACCGGGTGCGCCGCCAATAGCACACTGCTGAAGTTCTGTAAAAAGCCCGCGGTAAGCCACACCGTGGGCTTTTTTATGATGGACAGGGCTAGAGCAGGCGCTACCTTACGCCACCAATCGCTCTGACTTAAAACCGATCTACTGTTATCGCATGGAAGCCTGGACTTACATCGACCAACTCCATAAGCACGATGAGACCACCGTTACCCTGAAGGGATGGCTGTACAACAAGCGCGGGTCTAAGGGCCTAGTCTTCTTGATTCTGCGAGATGGTACGGGGCTGGCACAGTGTGTAGTGAACGAAGGCGAGGTAGATCCTGAGAGCTGGATGGCCGCCTCAGAGGCTAACCAAGAGACAGCGCTTGAGCTTGTGGGCACCGTCCGCAAAGACGAGCGTCAGGTGGGCGGATACGAAGTGCAGGCGCAGCACGTGCGCACGATTGGAGCGTCGAGTGAGTATCCGATTACGCCTAAGGAGCACGGCATTGAGTTCCTGATGAACCAGCGCCACCTGTGGCTGCGCAGCCGGCGGCAGTGGGCCATCATGCGCGTTCGCAACCAAGTCATCATGTCGATCCACGCCTTCTTCCAAGAGCGTGGGTTTCTCCAGATGGATGCGCCCATTTTGACGGGCAATGCCTCGGAAGGGACGTCGACGTTGTTTGAACTGGAGTACTTTGGTGAGAGTGCTTATCTGACGCAGAGTGGCCAGCTTTACGGCGAAGCCATGGCACTTGCCTTCGGCAAGATCTACACGTTTGGCCCCACCTTCCGCGCGGAGAAGTCGAAGACACGGCGGCATCTGACGGAGTTTTGGATGATCGAGCCGGAGATGGCGTTCTACGACCTCGATATGAACATGGACTTGGCCGAAGCGATGCTCGTGCGCATTGTGCAAGACGCCCTAGCTAACTGCCAAGAAGAGCTCGAGGTGTTGGAGCGCGACCTCAGCGCATTGGAACGGGTGGCGGAGCCCTTCCCGCGCATCACCTATACCGAGGCCGTAGAGATGCTGCGGAGTCCAGAGACGGCGCAGATGATCGACGACAAGCTGGTCGCCTTATCTGAAGAAGCCGAAGCTTTACAGGTAGAGCGCGATGCCAGCCGAAAAGCATATGGGCAGGCCAAGAAGTGGAAGAAACGCCAGATCGACGCGCGCGAGATCGAGATCAACAAGCGGCTGGAGGCCATCGAAGAAGAGCAGCGCAACCTGCCCAAGTGGAAAGCATCGGCGCAAAACTTTGAGTGGGGTACCGACTTCGGCGGCAGTGACGAGACGTTGCTCACGTGGCGCTTCGACCGGCCAATTATCGTGCATCGTTTTCCCGCCGTCTTCAAGGCGTTCTATATGAAGCGCGACCCCGAAGATGATCGCCTAGCGATGGGCATGGATGTGTTGGCGCCGGAGGGCTACGGCGAGATTGTAGGCGGCGGCGAGCGCGCCACCGACCTTGACTTCCTGCTTGAGCAGATCAAGGCCCATGACCTGCCGCAAGAGGTCTTCGAGTGGTACCTGGACTTGCGTCGCTTTGGCACCGTACCGCATAGCGGGTACGGGCTCGGCCTGGAGCGCACCGTCACCTGGATCTGTGGTATTCAGCACGTCCGCGAGACCATTCCTTTCCCACGTACCTTGGGACGGTTGAATCCTTAGGTGGTGCTTGGTGGCACGATCATCGCCATGGAGGCGTGTGTGCAGTAACAGGCCGTGTAACGCACCGAGCCTAGCATCGCTGTAGGTTATTCACCACACCACCGTTGACAATGAAACGCATAACCCTGCTTGTCGTCCTTCTCGTGTCATCTCTAAGCACAGCTACAGCCCAGGACATGCTACGAACCATCAATGTGAGTGGCGAAGGCATCATCGAGGCGGTCCCCGACATGGTAACTGTGCGCTTTGGGGTGGTTACGCGGAGTACCGATCCTGAAGAAGCCCGCCGCCTCAACGCGGACGCCGCTAGCGAGACTATGAACGCCGTGCGTGCGCTGGGCGTGGACGAACGCAAGATCCAAGTGGAGACGTTGCGGCTAGACCCGGCCCGTGAGTACAACCAGCAGACGCGCCGCTATGACGAAATCGGGTTCGATGCGATCCGCGTGGTGGTGGTCAAGCTAGAAGACCTCGATATGCTGCCTACACTCATCGCCGAAGTGGTGCAGAAGGGCGCCAACCGGCTCGAGGGCATCGCATACGGGCTCCAAGACCGGCAGCCCCTAAAGCGGGCGGCCTTGGAGCAGGCCCTACTGGATGCCCAGGCTAAAGCTGACCTCATGGCCCTGACGCTGGGCGCCGAGCGCGGCTTAGTGCAGCAGATCAGCGAGCAGGGCGTGCAGATGCCGCGCCCGGTCTACCGCGAGATGGCACTTGCCTCCACCAAAATGGCCGATGCGGCGCCCGCGCCAGATGCGTATGCCGCGGGGGAGCTAGCGGTGCGGGCCACCGTGCAGGTGGTCTTTCTAATCAAGTAGCTGCTGTGGCGCGAGCGAGCAGCCACGCTGTGATCAAGGCCAGCACCTGATCCCGCTCCGGCTCGTTGAGCGTCTCGTGATAAAGCCCGTCGAGGAGCCGGAGCGTCTTATCAGTAGATGGGCTTTGGGCGTGTAGCATGACTGTACCCTCTGGCATTGTGATGCGGTCGGCAGTGCCGTGGAAGAGCAGCATCGGCAGGTCAAGCTGTGGAGCCCGTGCGCGAGCTTCCAGGCCAGCACGTATCATCTCAGCGCCCATCCGTGCGCGAACGGGACCGTGGTAGTTGAGCGGGTCCTGCCGGGCACGCTGTACCACCCGAGCATCGTGCGAGAGGTAGCGGCGATCGAGCCTGGCGACAGGCAGCGTGGGTGTGATACGGCCTAAAAAGCCCGAGAGGCCGTGCAGCCAAGGCGGGACAGGTAGGGCCAAGGCGGGGCTGCTCAGAAGCAGCCCACGGATGCGATCAGCAAGTTTCGCAGCAGCTAGCGTAGCAACAAGCCCACCTATGCTATGCCCCAATAGGAAGAACCGCGACGGTAGTTCATCGCTGAGGTACACAGCGTCGAGTATATACTGGTCAAAGTGATCCACATAGGCGCGCGGGCCGCCCGACCGCCCATGCCCACGATGGTCGTAGGTAACGACGCCAAAACCACATGCGTTTAGGTGGGCGATGACATGCCCATAGAGCCCGCTATGCTCTGCAAAGCCATGCAGCAGCAAGACCCAGCCACGCAGGTGGCCCTCCACGTCGTATCGCTGGACGAAGATCGGTGTGCCATCGGGCATCAAGCGCGTGACGGTTTCGTGCATGAGCTACAGCATGATGAAGGAGAAGAGGGCCGTGAGCAGAGCATCCCGTCTGCTCTGTTTCCGAGATGATGAAACGAGATGCACAGCTTCGTCACACGAAAAACAGCAGTCAGTTACAAATTCTTCAGGTTTGGTAGACAATAAGAATATCATTGACTACATTGGGCCAAATCAAGCAAAGTACAGGCTTTGCTGTGCGATGCACTCCACCAAGTGACGCACAAATCATGCACCTGTGAGGTCCGCCTTGCACGTAGGTCTGTATCTCATCTGCTTATCGACTAAGTCCTGGAAGCGTTTCCAGACGGCCCGCCCTCCTCAAGGACAGCCGACCTACTCACTAACCGCCTAATGAATACCTAATCAGAAACCTTACGCGTACGCGGTTCGAGCCCTCCAACCCCCCTTTGCGAACCGCTTTACATGACGCTATAGGCTTGTTGAATCGTGTCCTCTAAAGTCAAGCTGGAGAGTCTAAATGAGACCTGCAAAGCTACTATGCGCTTTCCTGCTGCTCTTGATCCCCGTGATGGGGGTGATGGCGCAGTCAGGTAAGATCGCTGGTACGGTCCGTGACGCATCCACCGGCGAACTGTTGCCCGGTGTGAACGTGGTCATTGACGGAACCACTCAAGGTGCTACCACCGACGTAGATGGGTTCTATACCATCCTCAACGTGCGGCCCGGTACGTACGCCCTTCGCGCCTCCTTCGTAGGCTTCCGCGATGCCCTCGTGGAAGACGTTCGCGTAAACACCAACCTCACGAAGGAGGTTAACTTCGACCTCCAAGAAGAAACGGTCGGCCTCGATGAGGTGGTTGTCACCGCACAAGCGCCCATTGTTCAGGTGGATGTGTCGGCGAATGTGGCCAACCTCGACCCCGAAGAGTTTCAGGACTTGCCTGTTGCTGGGGTGGACGAGGTGCTCAACCTCCAAGCGGGTATTGAGCCTGGCTTGCAAATCCGCGGCGGTGGGCTCAACGAAGTAGGCTTCATCGTAGACGGGATGAACCTGCGCGGCGGCCGTAACAACGATCCCTTCACCAACATCAGCTTCACCTCGGTAGAGGCCGTACAGGTGCAGACGGGCGGCTTTAACGCCGAGTACGGCAACGTGCGCTCGGGCGTCGTGGAAGTGGCGACCAAAGATCCTTCCCGCAACCGCTACACGTTCGACGGGCTCTTCCGCTACACGCCTGCGCAGGACAAGTCGGGCGGCGGTCTGCCGACGGACTTTGACAGCTACTACATGCGGCCCTTCCTCGATTCCGACGTGAATCTCGTGGGCTCGGGCGATGGCACGTGGGACTCGTACACGCGCGACCAATATGCTGACTTCCAGGGCTGGAACTCCATTGTGGAGCGCCTGCAGGGCGAAGGCTTCGATGTGGATGCGAACGACATGATCGAGCTCTTCCAGCATCAGCACCGCAAGGACAACACGATCACCACGCCGGACTACCAAGTAGACTTCACGTTTGGCGGCCCCCTAATTCCGGGCGTCAGCAACAAGCTGGGCGATCTGCGCTTCCTGGCCTCGTACCGCGGCACGCAGACGGCGTACCTCTACCCGCAGACCCGCGATGCGTACGACTCCGACACGTACCAGCTCAAGCTGACGTCGGACATCGCGCAGGGCATGCGGCTTACGCTGAACGGGATGATTGCCACCGAGCGCGGCGTAGACCGCTACCAAGGCAACGCCGACTCGCGCGTGTACAATGGCAACATCGCGCCGTACCCGTGGGGCAGCTCGAACACCGAGATCGTGGACGGTATCAACCGCCGCGGTCGCGTCATCTTCTCCGATGGCGCCTTCCCGCTTGCCAACGTGGACCTCAACGTGCTCGGCGGCGACTTTGTGCATACGCTGAACGCCAACACGTTCTACGAAGTGAGCGTCCAGAACGTCTCTACGCGCTACCGCAGCGGCTTCCCGAACCTGCGCGACGCCACGCACTTTGACGAGGACGGCAACTTCGTCAAGCAGCAGTACACCGATGGCTTCGGCAACCTCGAAGATGATGCCTTCGCCAACTTGGCCACCTGCTTTGGCGGCGAGCGCGACCTCAACGGCGATGGTGAAGTCAACTGCTACTATGTGGGCCAAGAGCCGTTTGGCTACTCGGGCATCGGCGGCAACCTGCTCTCCGGCGAGACCACGGGCGGTCACTGGAATAAGGTACGCGACACGTCGAACGTGAGCGTCACCACAGGCCGCTTCGACCTGTCGAGCCAGGTCAACCGCGTGATGTTCATCAAGACAGGCGCCGAGCTCATCTTCAGCAACTACAACATGCGCTACGGCCGCGTGAACCTGGAGCTGGAAGGCGAAGACGGCGGCGCACGCTTCCCGTGGAACCGCAGCCCCATCCAAGGCGCGCTCTATGCCCAGACGAAGCTGGAGTTTGGCGGCATGATCGCCAACCTCGGCCTCCGCATGGACTACTTCGATGCTAACACCGACTGGTGGGTCTACGACGTGTATGACCAAAACCTGCGCGGTACACAGCAGCTGCTCAACGAGAACGCGGCCCAAGAAGCGACCGAGGCACAGTTCACGCTGAGCCCGCGGCTCGGGATCTCGTTCCCGATTACGGAGGACAGCAAGCTGTACTTCAACTACGGCCACTTCCGCCAGATGCTCAACCCGCAGAATATCTTCGGCGTAGAGCAGTCGCGCGGCGGCGGCATCGACGTGATTGGCAACCCCGATCACCCGATGATGCAGACGGTGTCGTACGAGCTGGGCTTCGACCAGAACCTGTTCGACCAGTACCTGCTGCGCATCTCCGGTTTCTACAAAGACATCCGCAACCAGCCGCGCAGCGTCCGCTACCTGAGCCTGGGCGATGTGGTGGACTACCGGACGCTCCAGCCCTGGAACTACGAAGACATCCGCGGCGCCGAGTTCTCGCTGACCAAGCGCCGGGGCAAGTACTTCCGTGGCTTCGTGAACTACACGTACACGACGTCTAAGAGCGGCAACTTCGGCTTCTCGCAGTTCCTCGAGAACTCGTTCCAGATGCTGAACTACCTCCGCAGCTCTACAGACTACCGCATCAATGCACCGCTGGCGCAGCCGTACGCGAACGTCAACCTCCAGTTCTTCACGCCGCAAGAGTTCGGGCCTACCATGGCGGGCATGAACCCGCTCGGCGACTGGGTGGTGAACTTCCTCGGCGAATGGCGCGACGGCCAGAAGTGGACATGGCAGTCGACGGCCAACTTCCCTGAGCTGCAAGAGAACGTCTCGTGGCGCGATTTCTGGAACTTCGACCTGCGCTTCACGAAGCACTTCGACACCCGCATTGGTGACGCCCAGTTCTTCGTGGACGTGCGCAACGTGTTCAACCTGGAATACATCTACAGCAACGCCGCTTTCCACCCAGACAAGAACGATTTCGACAAGTACATGCGCTCGCTGCACTTGCCGGAAGACATCTTCGACCAGCTAAACGACGTTGATGGCGATCGGGCCTTCTCGGACAAGTCGAACCTGCCCTACATCTGGGTGCCGGGTAATGACCAGCCGGGCGACTTCCGTGATACAGACGTGGCATGGCAGCCTATCGAAGCGATCAGCACGCTAGACGATGCCACCGAGCCGAACACGCGCGCGTGGTACTGGGCCAAGGATACGGGCACGTACCACCAGTGGGACGGCTCCGTGTGGAGTGAAGTCAGCACATCGGAGGTCCAAGAGGCGCTTGAGAACAAGGCCTACATCGACATGCCGAACTTGCGCTTCAACACGTTCCTGAACCCGCGCACGGTGCTCTTCGGCTTCCGCCTGAGCTTCTAATCTTGATGCGATTGAGGCCGGAGCCGCTGCAACGGTTGCTCCGGCCACGCATCGCCTTCTTTCTGCCTAGGGCCGCCTGACGAGAGCGAGCTAGCCTGGGGTGCGCCCGGCGGAACCCAACGAAATTAAATCGATAACCCATGAGAAACGTGTATATCAAAGCGACGCTGGTACTGGCGCTGGCCCTGTCGGTCGGCTTCAGTGCCCGCCAAGCCAACGCACAGTTCTTGGCCACCTGGCTCGACATCGGGGAGTATCATCACACCTATGTAGAGTCGGGCGCCAAGCATGAGGCCGCGCCGGGCATGGAGTGGCCTGCCTACATGCGCGAGAGCGGAAGCCTGCGCGCCAAAGCCTTCTGGATCGGCGTCAAAGACTGGAGAGGTCCAGACGGCGTCAATTATCCGCACTTCGTGTCCCGCATCGGCCCGCGTACGCCGGGTGGCGGCGTCACCTTCCCCGTCGAGCTGAAGCTGATCAGCAAGTACGAGGACTCTGAGGTGGAAGTAGACGGCGTGTTCTCGTTCGATAAAGTGGCCGTGGTCGATGAGGTCGATCCGAACCTCCCGGCCGACCGCATGATTCGCAACGTCCACAACACGCTGGTGGGCGTCACGGTAGAGCGCAATATCTACGCGTGGAGCAACGAGCACCACGACGACTACCACATCATCGAGTACATCTACACCAACACGGGTAACACCGACGAAGACGAGGAGATCGAGCTTCCCGGTCAGGACCTGAACGATGTGATGTTCTTCCGCATCCACCGCTGGCGCGGCATCTCGCAGGAGGCCTGGAACTCGGGCAACGCCCAGGCTTGGGGCAAATTCAGCATGGTCGACGTCGTGGGCGATGGCCACATGGACTACCCCGTGGACTTCACCGCGCAGTACCTGTGGCCTGGCTACAACCCCGACTTCACCGACTGGAACAACCTCGGTGGCCCACTCATCCGCGACAGCCACTGGACGGTGGCCGACGGTGACTCCCTGGGCCGCCTCTCGGGTGGTGCCTTTGTGGGCCGCGCCGTGATCCACGCCGACAACAGCGCGCAGGACAAGACGTACGACCCCATGCTGCAGCCCCACACCATGGGCTTCATGGACCAGGACGAAGCGCTGACGTCGGACGGCTCCAGCCACCGCGACTACTATGAGCTGGGCATCCTCACGCGTGAGCGTCAGGACGTATCGCCCAACGTGCCCGCGTCGCGCATGTGGCCGCACTACGCCGACCGCATCGAGCCGCAAGGTCAGTTCTGGAACCCGAGCAACAACGCCAGCTCCGGCAAGCAGGGTGGCCACGCAGCTACTACAGGCTACGGTCCGTACGATCTCGCCTTCGGGGAGAGCGTGCGCATCGTGCTGGTGGAGGGCGTGAACGGCCTCTCGATGGAAGGCCGCCTCGCGGTGGGGCGCGCCTACAAGCTCAACGGCCAGGATGACAACGCACTCATCGAGTACGACGCCAACGGCGACGGTGTCATCAGCCAGCAGCCGTTCGACTACGACGAGGTGGGCTACGACAAGGTCACGGGCCCCACGTACGGCACCGAGGCCATGACGAAGAACCAGTGGGTGATGACCGCGCGCGACTCGCTCTTCTGGATGTTTGAGAAGGCCATCAAGATGTACCGCGACAGCGGCGATCTCTCGGCCTATCCGATCCAGCAGGCGCCGTTCCCGCCACGTAAGTTCTCGGTCTTTGGCCGCCCGGACAAGATCGACATCACGTGGGAAGCCCTGTCGGGTGGACCTAGCATCACCGGATGGGAGCTCTACCGCACCGACCGCTTCCCCGACAACGTGTTCGATGCCTTCGATAAGAACAACAGCGTCTACCCAGACGACGTCAAAGACGGATACGAACTCGTCACGACCTTGCCGCCGGGTACGACATCCTACGAAGACACCGACGTGATCCGTGGGACCGACTACTACTACTTCCTGCAAGCCGTGGGTGAGGCGCAGTCGGTTGACCCGTACGGCATCACGGGGACGCCCACCGGGGCGCCGCTCCGCAGTAGCCGCTACTACGCACAGACGTATCAGCCGGTGAACCTGAAGCGCCCGCCGGGGGCTTCGCTTGAGTCGGCACGGGTGGTGCCCAACCCGGTCAACCTCGGCTCTGAGGCGGGCATCCGCTTCGACCGCGAAGACGAAATTGCGTTCTTCGACATTCCGGGGCAGTGTACGATCAAGATCTTCACCGAGATCGGCGAATTCGTACATCAGATCGAGCATACCGACGGTAGTGGCGACGAGAAATGGAACCTGACGACGTCCTCGCGGCAGCTCTTGGTGAGCGGCATCTACATCGCCGTGATCGAGACGCCCGAAGGCGAGCGGGTCTTCCGCAAGTTCACTGTCATTCGCTAAACATCACGCGGGGGCCTCGGCGCAGGCTGAGGCCCCACGCGGCTCCCCAATGGGATACCAACGAATGACTACAGACCAACTTCAGACAGGCGAATCCATGAAAATGCGATATACCTTTACGCTGCTCGCCGCGCTGGCGCTGCTGCTCGCCCCATCCGCGTGGGCGCAGGCGGTAGACGCTAACAGCGAGGTGGGCACGGATAAACGCGCCCAGACCGGGATGAAATTCCTCTCGCTCTCCAACGACGCCCGGGCCTCGGCTATGGGCGGTGCGGCTACAGCCGAGACGGTGGGAAGCTCGGTGGCGCTCTTCTACAACCCGGCCGCCATGGCGCGCATGGAGCAGAACTTCCATGTGAACCTCGGCGTGACGCAGTTTATCACAGACATCAACTACAACGTGGCCAGTGCCGCCTACAAGCCAGCAGGTAGCAACGGCGTGTTCGGCCTCTCCTTCATGAGCGTCGACTACGGCGAGTTCATCGGCACGGTGCGCGCTGACAACGAGTCGGGCTACATCGAGACGGGCGACTACAGCCCTTCGGCGATGGCCATCGGCTTCGGCTACGCCCGGTCGTTCTCCGACAAGTTCTCGGCAGGCTTGCACCTTAAGTACGCCTTCCAGGACCTGGGCTCGCACGAGATCAGCCGCCAGGAAGACAATGCCAGCGCGTTCAACTTCGACGACTACAGCGTCAACACCGTCGCTGTAGACTTTGGCATCCTCTACAACACGGGCTTCCGCAGCTTGGTCATCGCCATGAGCACGCGCAATTTCTCGCGCGAGCTCACCTACGTGCGTGAGCGCCTGGAGCTGCCGCTGGCCTTCCAGATCGGGCTCCGCATGAACATGCTCGACTTCACCAGTATGAGCTCCGACGTGCATAAGCTCAACCTGGCGGTGGATGCCCAGCGTCCACGCGACTTCGACGAGCACCTGAAGCTCGGGCTGGAGTACAGCTTCCAGGAGATGTTCTTCCTCCGTGGCGGCCACTCACAGCCGTTCGTAGACGGTGAGGAAGAAGGCGTCAGCTTTGGTGCGGGCTTCAAGGTAGGTATGGGTGACAACATGAATATCGGCGTAGACTATGCCTACACCGACTTCGGGCTGTTCGGCAACCTGAACCGCTTCTCCCTCCAACTCGGCTTCTAAACAGGCCACCGATTTTATTGACGATTACGGAGCGGGGGTCCTTGCGGAAGGGCTCCCGCTTTCGTTTGGATCTCTGCTCGCCAACCCGTATCATCGGAGCGATCGCAACGGTCATGTGACGGGGAATAACGTGTTGAGACGATTGAAGTTAGTGTGGGGCAGTGTTGGGCTGGCGAGCATCCTGGTGATAGGGTGCGATGTGCCCAATGTGTCGGTCACGCAGCCCACCACCGACGCACGTGATGCCATCGCCTTCACCGAGGTCACGGAAACGGCAGGGCTGAGCGCCTTTAAGCAGCAGACGGGCGCAGCAGGCAACAAGTGGTACCCCGAGCCCATGGGGTCCGGCGGCGGCTTCCTCGACTACGACGGCGACGGCTGGCAAGACATCCTGCTGGCGGCGGGCGGCGATTGGGACCAGGCGACCGACCTGCAGGCGCTGTGGCTCTACCGTAACAACGGCGATGGCACCTTCACCGAGACCACCGAGGCCGCCGGGCTGCGCAGCATCGAGACGTACGCCATCGGCGTGGTGGCGGCGGACTACGACAACGACGGCGACCCGGATGTGTACGTGACCAATCTGGGGCGCAACCTGATGCTGCGCAACGACGGCGGCACGTTCACTGAGGTAGGCGAGGCCATCGGCGTGGCCGACGAGTCGATCTGGAGCAGCTCCGCGCTCTTCCTGGATGCAGACAACGACGGTTGGCTCGACCTCTTCGTGGGCAACTACGTGGAGTGGACGCCCGAGACCGACATCTGGTGCCCGCAAGGCAGCCCCATCAAGCTCTACTGCGTGCCCGCCACCTATGAAGGCGTACAGAGCACTTACTACCGCAACCGCGGCGATGGCACCTTCGAGAACGCCACGGAGGCCGCGGGCTTCGAGGGCGCGCTCGGCAAGTCGCTGGGTGTGAGCGAGATGGACCTCAACCAGGATGGCTGGTCGGATATCGCTGTGGCCAACGACGGCGAGGGTGACCTGCTCTACATGAACGACGGCGACGGCACGTTCACCGAGATCGGCATGCGCAGCGGCTTTGCCTTCAGCGAGCACGGCGAGGCGCGCGCGGGCATGGGCATTGACAGCGGCGTGGTGGATAGCAGCGGCTACACCACCATCTTCGTGGGCAACTTCTCCGAGGAGATGGTCGGCGTGTATCGCTACCTCGGCAACGGCTCCTTCCAGGACCGCGCGGCCCTCTCGCGCATCGGCTTTCCCAGCATGCAGACGCTCACCTTCGGCCTCTTCCTGGCCGACTTCGACCTGGACACCGACCTCGACCTCTACATCGCTAACGGGCACGTCTACCCGGATCGCACCGGCACGGGCGATAACATCACCTATCGGCAGGCGTCGCAGCTCTTCTTGAACCGTGGCGACGGCGTGTTCGACGAATACCCCGCTTCCACGGGCCTCATCGGCGACAAGATGGTGCTGCGCGGCGCGGCCTACGCCGACTTCGACCGCGACGGCGACCTCGACATTCTGACGACCGAGAACGACGGCCCCGCCTACCTCTGGCGCAACGACCGCAGCGATGGGCAATTCCTGCGCGTGCGTGTGGAGGGCACCGCGAGCAACCGCGACGGCCTCGGCGCAGCCATCGAGGCGCGTGTGGGCGAGCTGACCATGCACCGCCGCGTACGGACGGGCGGCAGCTACCTCGCCAGCCACGAACTGGCCGTCATGTTTGGCCTGGGCCAGCACGACACGGTCGACGAGCTGCGCATCGTCTTCCCCAGCGGACAGGAGGCGGTCTTCACGGACGTCGCGGCGAACCAGGAGATCCTGGTGCGCGAGGGCGAGCCCACGTTTGAGCCCGTACCGCTGTACCGAACCACGACGCTAGCGGCGAATGAATGAGGCGTGCGATGCGGTGGGGATGGATAGTCGTAGTCATTACGCTGGCAGCTTGTGCGGCGCCGGAAGCACCTGAGGACGCGCCGGTGCGGGGCGCGTGGCAGTTCGTGGACGTGACGGCGGAAGCCGGGCTTGCTGACTTTCGCTACGACAACGGCGGTTTCGGCGAGAAGTGGGCGCCCGAGATCGTGGGCGGCGGGGGCGGCTTCCTCGACTATGATGGCGACGGCTGGATCGACATGCTGCTCATTGGCGGCGGCACGCTGCAGGCCGAAGATGGACGCGACATCCAGGCCCTCTGGCTCTACCGCAACAACGGCGACGGCACCTTCGCCGACGTCACCGCCGAGGCCGGGCTCGCCGACCTGCGCGCCTACACGCTCGGTCTCGCAGCGGCGGACTATGACAACGACGGCGACACTGATCTCTTCATCACCACCGTCGGCCCCAACCTGCTGCTCCGCAACGATGGCGGCACGTTCACGGATGTATCAGACACCGCACTAGGTGGGGCGTGGGCGTGGAGCACGTCGGCGCTGTTCTTCGACGCCGATCGTGACGGCTGGCTCGACGTCTGGGTGGGCAACTACGTGGAATGGACGCCCGAGACCGACCTCTTCTGTGCCTTCCAAGGCCAGAAAGCCTACTGCACGCCTGAAGAGTACGCGGGCGAGGCGTCGCGCTTCTACCACAACAACGGCGACGGCACGTTCAGCGATTGGACCGACCGCGCGGGCTTCAGCGCCGGCATCGACGCGGCGCTCGACAAGACGCTGGGCGTGGCCGAGCTTGACTTCGACAACGACGGCTGGCCGGACCTGATCGTGGCCAACGACACCGAGCGCGACATGCTCTACCACAACAACGGCGACGGCACGTTCACCGAGCGCGGCGTGCGCAGCGGCATGGCCGTCAGCCAGCACGGCAAGCCTCGCGCCGGCATGGGCATCGACGCGGGCGTGGTGGACCAGACGGGCGAGGTGTCGATGTTCGTGGGCAACTTCTCCGACGAGATGGTGGGCGTCTACCGCCACACGGGCGGCGGGCTGTTTCAGGACCGCGCCACCCTCTCGCGCATCGGCCACAAGAGCCTGCGCACCCTCACCTTCGGCCTCACGCTCTTCGACGCCGACCTGGACGCCGACCTCGACCTGCTCCTCGCCAACGGGCACGTGCAGACCTACATCGGCGAGTTGTTTGAAGGCATCACGTTCCAGCAACCTGCACAGCTCTTCCTCAACGACGGCGATGGCCTGTTCGACGAGGCCACGCCCGACGTGGGCCGCATCGTCACCCATCCCATCGTGGGGCGCGGCGCGTTCCACGGCGACTACGACCGCGACGGCGACCTCGACGTCGTGCTGACCTGCAACGAGGGCACCGTCCACCTGTGGCGCAACGAGATCGCCAATCCGTCCTTCCTGCGCATCGTAGCCGACGGCACGGACGCCAACACAGACGCATTGGGCACCCGCATCGAGATCGTAGCCAACGGCCAACGCCAGGAGCGCCGCATCCGCACGGGCGGCAGCTACCTGTCGCAGTCGGAGCGCGTGGCGCACTTTGGCCTGGGCGGCGCCACCGTTGTCGATAGCATACGCGTCACGTGGCCCGACGGCCAGCGCGTTGAGCTGACCGAGGTTGCGCCCAACGCCGAGTACCGCATCGTCCACGGGCAGCACACGCTCGAAGCCATCCCGATGACGCCCTAGACCAGATCCCCCTACTGTTATGTCCAGATCGCCTATCCACCAAGCCACCTGCGTCATCGCCATCTCCTTCCTGGCAGCGGCAGGCATCATCGGATGCACGAGCGGCACCTCTACCGAAGATGCGCGCGCCAACGCCGATCCACGCGCCGTGGGCTTCTTGCTGGATGCCGAGCAGGCCTTCGAGCGTGGGGCGTTCACGCTGGCGCTCGCCTTGTCAGATAGCGCCGAGGTGTATGCGCCCGAGTTGGTCGATATCCACTTCTTCCGCGGTCGCGTCTACACGGAGATGAACCAGCTGGAGGTGTCGAATGCGGCGTACGGCGTTGCGCTGGATGCCGACCCCGAGTACCAGGGCGTGCGCTTCAACCTAGGCATCAACCAAGCGCGCGAAGGGAAGTGGCGCGAGGCCATCGACTGGTACGTGCAGGAGGAAGCCAAATTTCCCAGCACGTCGCTCTACACCGAGCTGGGCCGGGCCTACGCCCGCTTGGGCGAGGCCGACAGTGCGCGGTGGGCGTACACCGAAGCCATCGCCCTCGACGACTCGAACACGACGGCGTATATGTGGATGGGGCAGCTGGAGGAGGAAGTGGGCGATCTGGAGAAGGCGCTGCAGGTGTCCGAGACGGCGCTGGCGATGCAGCCGCAAAACCTCGACTACCAGTACATCGTGGGCACGTTGCTCTTCCGCCTGGGCCGCGTGGATGCCGCCGAGCCCTACCTGCGCGCCGTCGCCGATGCGCGGGCGTGGCACCACGGGGCGCAGTATAACATGGGGCAGATCTTGGTGCGGCAGGACAACGAGGCCGAAGCCGAGTTCTACCTCACCCGCGCCGACAGCGCCCAGCAGCTCCAGCAGCGCATCAACGAGGCGCAGAACGCCATCAACCGCGAGCCCGACATGTTGGACCGGTGGCTCGAACTGGCGCAGGTGCTGCGCAACGGCGGCAAGACGCAGCAGGCGATGGAGGCCTACAAAGTGGCCGTGTCGCTCCAGCCGGAGAACCTGTTTTTGCAAGCCAACCTCGCGCAGTTGATGATGGAGAACGGTGATCTGTACGATGCGGAGCGCCGCTACGTCTCCATCCTGCGCCTTGACTCTACGCTGGCCGACGTATGGTTCAACCTGGGGGTCCTCTACGCCAACAACGGCAATGCGGAAGGTGCGCGCAGCGCGTGGCAGCGCACCCAGCGCCTCCGCCCCAACCACCCTGCCGTGCGGCAGTACCTCCGCCAGCTCGACACGTAGCCGCGCTGATAGCAGAGGGTGGGAGCATCCCGGGCGTGTATCACGTTTGTCCACGCTCATTCACCAGCCAGCCTGCTATGTCGCGCTCCACCGTCTTTGCCCTCGTTGCTTTCTCCATCGCGCTGGGTCTGGGAAGCCCCGCCCGCGTCTTCGCCGACGACCGCGTGCCGACGGTGCCCGGCGTGATCGTCGTTCGCTGGGACGAGGGGGCAAGCAAGCAAGCAGATCAGGCGGCGATAGCGCTGGCGGCGAAGTTTGGGGGGCAGGCGTGGGAGGACGTGTTTCCATCTGGTGATGCGGGCAAACGCGACTTGGCTGCCGTGCAATACTTCCGCTACAGCAGCCCGTTTGTGCCCAGCGTGGTAGCCGCGCAGTTTGCCGAGCTCGCCAGTGTGGTCTATGCCGAGCCGCTGTACATCCACACGCCCAGCGCCGTGCCGCAGGCCGATCCCGATGACCCGCGCTATGCGCAGATGAGCCATCTGCGGCAGGTGAGCGCTCCCGAAGCATGGGACATCGTGCGCGGCGAACAAGGCAACGCCATCATCGGCATCGTAGACAGTGGTACCGAGTGGCGGCACGAAGACCTGCGCGCCAACGCGTGGCTCAACCCCGGTGAGATCGCGGGCAACGGCATTGACGACGACAACAACGGCTTTGTGGATGACACGCGCGGCTGGAGCTTTGCCCGCGACAACGGCGACCCGTCGCCGCTGCCGGGTGACCAGCATGGCACCGTGGTGGCGGGCGTGGCCGCTGCCGTAAGCGACAACGGCGTCGGTGTAGCTGGGATGAGCTGGAACGCCCGCTTCCTTGCCGTGAACGCGGCCTGCTCCAACGGCAACCGGCTGATCTGCAGCGGCTACCCCGGCATCGTCTACGCTGCGTCTAATGGCGCTACGGTTATCAACGCCAGCTTCTCGCGCGACGGCGGCGCGTCGCGGTTTGAGCAGGACGTGATCGACTTCGCCTACGCCCAGGGCGCGCTCGTAGTGGCAGCCGCCTCGAACGATAACGATGACAACGACGTGACGTCGCGCTTCCCCGCCGGGTACGACCGCGTGCTCTCGGTGGGGGCCACGAACAAAGCCAACGACGGCCGCGCCAGCTTCTCCAACTACGGCCGCACCGTCGATGTCTTCGCCCCCGGCGTCACCCTCAACAGCACCACCATCAACGGGGCGTACAACGACTTCGCCAACGGCACCTCGTTCAGCGCGCCGATGGTGGCCGGGCTGGCGGCACTGATCCAGACGCAGAACCCCGCGTGGAGCGTGGACCGCGTGCGCGAGCAGATCCGCGTCACCGCCGATCCCATCGAGGGTAGCAACCCGTCGTCCTTCGCTGGGCGGCTGGGGCAAGGCCGCATCAACGCACTGCGGGCCTTGACCGAGTCGGGGAGTCCTGCCATCCGACCCATCGGCGTCGCCTTCGAGGAGGTCAGCGGCGATGGCGACGAGGGCATCGAGGATGGCGAGACGTACCGCGTGACGGTGCGCCTCACCAACTACCTCGCGAGCGCCAACAACGTCACGGTACGCTTGAGCGCTGCCGATAACGTCCTGACCATCCTGAACACCACCGCTACGCTGGGCAGCTTGGCCTCGGGCGACACCGCCTCGGTCGGCTTCTCCTTCCGCG
>JBCDJT010000023.1:0-52682 GCA_038747545.1 Bacteroidota bacterium | reverse complement strand
GTGGACGGCTTCCCGTTCGTGATGACCAAGCTGGTCCACCCGAACGGCGAGATCGACTACGCCGTGTCGCTGGTGGCCTACAAGTCGGGCAACAGCTACACCATCGACAGCAAGTTCTCGCCCACGCAGTACGCCATCCCCGGCGGGCTGGATGAGATCGTGAACGTGCAACTCTGGAGCGTGGCCCCGGCCTTCACCGCGGAGTTGGTCCAAGGCTTCCTCGACCGCCTGCGCCAGCAGGGCAGCGTCACCTATGCCGACAAGGCCGCGCCGCTCCCGCCTGTGTTCATGCACAGCGGCGACTACCAGAACGGCACGCTGAAACTGCGCCTCATCAACCGCACAGGCGAGGCGACGTCCCTGACCATCACGGGCAGCACCACAACCACCGAGAGCGAGGCGACCGCGCTCAACCGCGTCAGCTTCAACCGCACCGTAGCGGTGCCTGCCTCCGAGAACGGCGCGTTTGTCACGGTGGAAGTGCCCGTCGGGCAGATGTACGACGCCGTGCTTACCCTCACGCATGAAGCCAGCAACACCACCGACCGCATCTATGCTGCGGATGGGCCGTGGGGCGTGGCTATCGGCCAAGGCCGCATCAACGCGTTCGAGACGTACCCCGAGAGCCGCACCGAGGAGACGGGCGACTACCTGGTGGAGCGCGACGCCTTCGTCAGCGGCAGCACCAGCGACTGGGCCAGCCTCTTCCGCTTCCTCAAGCCCGACGCGCAGCCCGTCAACGTCAACCGCTATGCCCACGTCTCGTTTACGGCGTACGGCCAAGGTCGCGTACAGCTCGTGGCGGAGAAGGCCTCCATCGACAACGGCGACCACTTCCGCCACGTCTTTACGCTCCGCCCGCAGCCGCAGACGTACACCATCCCGTTCACTGACTTCATGCAGGCCAACGGCGGCGGCACCCTCATCCCGAACGACCTGACGATGCTCGTCTTCTACGCGCTCGGCACGGGCCAGGGCGCCTCGGCTTTCGACATCGTGGTCCAGGACCTGCGCTTTGGCGGCGTCAACACGTCGGTGGATGTGGAAGACGAGGCGTCGCTGCCGCAGCAGTTCACGCTGGGCCAGAGCTACCCGAACCCGTTCAATCCACAGACGACGATTCCCTTCACCGTGCCCACCTCGGCTCCCGTCACGCTCACGGTGTACGATCTGCTGGGCCGCACGGTGCAGGTGCTCGTGGACGATACGCTGCCGGCAGGCCGCCACACGGCCGTCTTCGAAGCCAGCGACTTGGCGAGCGGCACCTACGTCTACCGCCTGACCACACCCTCGCAAACCATCACGCAGACCATGGTGCTGCTGAAGTAATGGTGCGCCGCGCTACACCCTAACGTAACTACAGGCACACGGCGTCCTGCTTCCACTCTGAGGCAGGACGCCCTTCATTACATCAAGACCTAACTGGCCGCGGCTGATAGCATACTGAGGGGCTGGGCATCGAGGTAGGTCAACCTGCCCAGATGCACGTTCAATACTCAAAAGTCGTACGCGGCTCGACCACAAAAGTGAGCGTAACGCCAGCACCCGCACCACGGCAACCCGTCTCGTCGGCGACGATAATCACCTCAGCTGTATCTGCGGCGAGCGTTTGGAAGTAAAGCGTATCATCGTCTCTTCCCGCCAGATACAAAACGTCCCGCTCTTGCGATGAGGCATCGTATGACGGATTAGACTTCGGGCCAAGCGCGAAAAAGGGCACTGGGTTGACGGGTTGTGGAGCACTGCTGAGATTCAACTTGATGGTATCGGGGAGCACGTCGGCGGGTCTAACCACAAAGTCGCTGCAATCCTCGGCAGTAAGCAATGAGCACGACGCAAGCGATAACGCAACCAGTATCAGAAGAAGAATGCGCATGGGCTGGGCTGTGTGACGCTTCGCGCTACTGCGTCGGTCTATTTCGAGAAGTGGGCGCAGCAACCAAGATAAGATGGGCGCCATTTTAGCGTTAGCCCATGCATCAATACCCAATGCCAGGGGGATCTTTTAACCGGATGTTGACTATCACAGGCTGATTTTGCGGAGCGCTTCCAAAGCGCCTACCCTGGCTGTCGTCGCCTGCCGATTCGTTAGTAGCTGTAATCGCTTCATTTGGCGCCAACGGCCATCGTTCTAGTCCGAATAGGACGCTATGCTTGCCCATTTTTCTGTACCGCAGTGGATGCCGCGCGCCTGCGCGAGCGCTCTCCACTTTGCCTTATCGCTTTTCTTTTCCCTCAAGACGTGCCTGACACGCTTCTTGAGCCGGTCTGTCTACGCTGCTGTTTCGTGCGCGACCCGTCGGATACCCCTACTGTTACCCGGTCGCCACCGCACCACCGCTTGGATTGATACTGTCCCTACCGCGTTTGCCCTGAGCCAGCCCGTCCCGACTGGGACGTCGCCGCCCCCAAGGCTCGGCGCGCCGTACTGGGCACGGGCTGGCTCCTGGGCGCCGGGCACCCCGAGCACGTATGTCCAAAGAGATTATCATAAACGCCGAGAAGGGGCACACCCGGATCGCCATTCTAGAAGACGGCGACCTCTGTGAGCTCTACATCGAGAACCCTGAAAATACGCGTACCATTGGCGACCTCCACGTAGGCCGCATCCGGCGCATCATGCCCACCATCCAGGCGGCCTTCGTCGATATTGGGCAGAAATCGGACGCCTTCCTCCACTTCTCCGACCTCTCGGACAACCTGGACGAGTGGCTAGAGCTGGTCAGCGCCAAGACGCCGACCGTGGAAGCCTACCTCGCCTCGAAGGCCGGCAAAGTCCGCGCCTCGAAGCAGGTCAAGAGTGACGACGGTGACGACGACTTCGAGTTGGACGATGACGAGGAGGCCACCGACCGTGGCAGCAACTCGCGGCGCACGACGAACACATCCAGCAGCGACGACGATACGCACCCGAAGGAGTATCTGAAACGCGACCGCCCGATCCTAGTCAAGATCGTCAAGGAGCCGATCTCCAACAAAGGCAGCCGCATCTCTACCGATATCTCGCTGGCGGGCCGCTTCCTCGTGCTGGTGCCGCTGGCCGACTATGTGGCGGTCTCGAAGAAGATCTCGTCGTACAAGGAGCGCCGCCGCCTGCGCACGCTGGCCAAGAGCCTACTGCCGAAGGGCTTCGGCGTGATCGTCCGCACCGTGGCGCAGGGCAAAGACGCACGCTCGCTCGACACCGATCTGCGGCTGCTCATCGAGAAGTGGCGCAAGATCGAGGCGGCGATGCAGACCAACCAGAAGCCGCCTAAGCTGGTCCACCAGGACGTAAACATGGCGTCCTCGGTTATCCGCGACCTGTTTTCGAGCGATTACGATCGCATCCTCATTGACGACGCCCGCACGTACCGCAACATCAAAGGCTACATCCAAGCCGTAGCGCCCCAGATGGCGGATGTCGTGAGTCAGTACGAGGGCGAGCACCACATCTTCCAAGCCACACGCATTGCCGGCAAAGTGAAAGAAGCCTTCGAGTCCCGCGTCAACCTGCCTTCGGGCGGCTACCTGTTCATCGAGCACACCGAGGCGATGCACGTCGTGGATGTGAACTCAGGCCGCTCGGTACGCGGCGACAAGCAGGAGGAGAACTCGCTGCGGGTCAACCTGGAGGCGGCGCGCACCATCGCCAAGCAGATCCGCCTGCGCGATCTGGGCGGCATCATTGTCATCGACTTCATCGATCAGCGCAATGACAAGAACTCCAAGAAGATCTATGACGAGATGCGGAAGGAGTTCAAGAAAGACCGCGCCGTGTCCAAGATCTTGCCGATGACCGATTTTGGGCTGATGCAGATCACGCGCCAGCGCATTCGTCCGAGCGTGACCACGCAGATCGACGCTGCCGCGCTGCCGGAGCCGCTGCCCGAGCCGCCCAAGCCCGAGCCCAAGCCGCGCAACGAAGGGCGAAGCAGCCGTGGTCGAGGCCGTGGCGGACGCCGCCGGGCGCGCCACCAAAAGCCTGAGGAACTGCTCCAGGCGTTGAACGAGTGGGTGGAGGCCTACCGGACGCGCACCAAGGGCACGGGGCGCAAGCCCGTGAAGCTGCGGTTGCACCCGTTCACGGCCACCTACCTGCGGGCGCGCATGCCCTCGCAGACGACGCGCTGGTTCATGAAGTACCTGTTCCGCGTACGCCTGGAGATGGACGATACCATGCATCCGATGGACTACACGTTCTTCGACATGCAAGGCAATGACATCACCAAGCCCCCCGCTGAGCCAAAGGCCAAAGAATCGGCGCCGTCACGCGAAGAGGCCTCAAAACCAGAGGCGACTTCGACATCGCGGTCTGGCCGTTCCGCCTCTTCCGACCGCTCCTCATCGCGGCGATCCGGCCGTTCTGACTCGGGCAGCCGCTCGTCGTCGCGGCAGTCATCGAACCGCTCTGACTCCAACAGCCGCTCTTCTGATCGGTCGTCGTCGCGGCGGTCATCGAACCGCGCTACGTCGGGCGCCAGCCCCGCAGACGAGGCCAAGAACACAACCAAGTCAGCGGCGCAGGGCGAGGAGTCGTCTAGCGAGAAAAGCAGCTCGCGCAGTTCTAACCGTCGGCGGCGCGGACGGCGCGGAGGACGCAACCGCCGCCGAAACGGGCGGCCCGACACGGAGGCAAACCAGGAGACGCCAGCGCCGCAGGAGGCCTCGTCGTCGGCAGCCGAGAGCGACACGGCAGTGGAGTCGCAGCCGCGCAACCCTGCGCCGGAAAGCACCACTCCTGATGAGCAGACGCCCTCGTCGTCGTCACGCCGCCGCAGCCGTCGGCGTGGGGGCCGCCGCCGCTCGCGCAGCCGCAACGCCGAGGCCAACGCCAGCGCCGATGCGGAGGCAGAAGCACCTGACCAAGCCGCAACCATGCCGAGTGGTGAGGCTGAAGCTAAGCCCGCTGCACCTGAGCCTGAGCGTGAGGGCCAGGACACAGGCGCCCAGCCCGAAACGCCCGACGCGAGCGTGACGACCGAGACGGCGGCCCAGCAGGATGATGAAGCTGCAGCCGCTGAGCCACCGCGCAGCCAGCCGAAGTCGCGGTCGCGCAGTCGCCGAAAAGCGAAAGACCGCTCGCGTGCCGCCGCACCATCGGAACCCAAAGCCGAACCCACTGCTGAATCTGCTGAAGCCCCAGCACAGGATCAGGTAGCCGCGGAGCCCGCCGACTCCTCGCTGCCGGATCCGCCTGAGCCCGAGCCCACTGCAGATGTGCCAGCCTCGGAAGCGTCAGCAGATCAGGTGGAGGCTACGGAAGCCGAAGCACCAGAGCCAAAGGCCAAGGGAACTGCCGAAAAGCAGGTGGAGCAGGAGGAGACACCGTCTGAGGTCGAGGCGCAGCCAGAAACGCCAGCGGAAGAGCCCCAGGATGAGGCCTCCAGCGCTGATGAGGAAGCTGACGCAGCGCTGATTCCACAACCCGAGGTGACGGCAGCGGCCGAAGCACCAGAGGTGGACGCTGAGCCGGTAGTGGCCGAGACGGCTGCACAGGAGCCGCAGGGTGAGCCCTTCGATGCCGAGGTTGAGCCTGCAGCCGAGGCCCCAGAAGCGGAAGCGTCGCAGGACGCGCCTGAGGTCAAGCCACCGCCCCGGATGCGGACACGCAGCCGGAGTCGGAGTCGGGGTCGGCGTGATTCTTGATGCCTGCTGAACCTCCTCTCTCTTCCAGACGATAGACGATGAAACCTGTAGCCGATTGCCCACGCTTGTGGCCACTGCTTGTAGCCGTGCTGCTCCTTCCCGTTGCCGCGCACGCCCAGGATGCCGAGCCTTGGACGTACAACCAGGGCATCTCCATCGGCTACAGCGCCGTTGACTTCACGTACTCGGGCGACGCACTGCCGCCGGACTTCTACGACTTCGTCAGCCCGGCGATCAGCCTCGTCTACACACGCCCCTTCGTCCGCGCCATGCTGACCTATGGCACGCAAGACCGCGAGATCGGCAACGACCGCATCGGCGATCGGGCACTGCTGGAGGGGTCGTTCTCGACGTGGGTGCCGCTGTGGTCGCCTATCCCCTCGCTAGCAGCAGGGCCTACGCGCTTCTACGTCCCGGTCGTCGCCCACATCGACGGGCGGCGCGTCTCGCAGGACTCTGACGTGGAGTCGATCATCAACGAGTACAACTTCACCGTGATTGGCCTGGGCACGGGCGCCGCCTTCTCTGGCGTGTGGGGCACCACAGGGCTCGATGCCCGCCTCACGCCCATCGTCGGCTACGCGTCGCGTTCTTTTGGCGATGCCACGGGGTTTTCGTACCAAGTGGAAGGCAGCCTCGACCTGCACCTCGGGCGGCTCTTCGGCAAGGCAGGATTGGTAGCGGGCTACTTCTTTCGCTACCAACAATACGACATCAACCGCGGGCAGATCTTCCTGCAGCTCGCCAACGATGTGCTCAACTACACCACCATCCAGCACACCTTCCACCTCGGCGTCACGTTCTAGACGCACCGCGTGCTCATGGCTGAACCGCTCGACGTCCTGGCCCTCGCGGCACATCCTGATGACGTAGAACTCGCTGCGGGTGGCACCGTCCGGTTGCTCGTGGAGCAAGGCTACCGCGTCGGCATCGTCGATTTCACGCGCGGTGAGCTCGGCTCACGCGGCACGCCCGAGATTCGAGCCCAAGAAGCCGCGCGCGCTGGAGCAATCTTGGGCCTCCACGCCCGCGAAAACCTCGGCTTGCCCGATGGCGATATCCAAAACACCAAGGCCAACCAGGCAACAGTAGCGCGGATGCTACGCCGCTACCGCCCTTCCATTCTGCTGATCAACGCCCCCACCTGCCGCCACCCCGACCATCCCGCCGCCGCACAGCTTGCCGCCGATGCGGTGTTCTACAGCGGGCTCGTCAAGCTGGAAACGCACGAGGACGACGGCACGCCGCAGGACCCGTGGCGCCCCCATCACGTGCTGCACTACATGCAGAGCATCCCGTTCGAGCCGACGTTCGTAATGGATGTAACCAGCACGTGGGCGACGCGCATGGAGGCGATGTTAGCCTACCGCTCGCAGTTCTACCAAGGCGACGGCAGCGACAGCGACGGGCCACAGACGTTCATCTCCAACCAAGGCTTCCTGGAGTGGACCGAGGCACGGGCACGTACCTACGGCTACCGCATCGGCGCCACGTTTGGCGAGCCGTTGCTCTACCGCCACGGACCCGTCGGCGTCGCCAACCTGATGCAGGCACTCGGCAAAGACAAGCCGTTTCGATAACTGCGATGCCTAGGCCTGTGCGGGCTCTTCTCGGGCATTCTTAAACGCCTTTAACGTTCTCACCGCAGCCAAAACCTGCAGAGCACCCGACACAAACAAGAACCACGGCAGTAGTCCCCTCCCAATAAAGAGGAGCATGCCGAGGCCGATTAACCCTGTTGTGATCCCCGAGCCACGAAGAAGCTTTGCCTTGCGCACGCCCCTCGTGACATCCTCAACCAACTTGCCCGCTTGTAAACGACTGAGGCCATAGTCAGTCATGAGATCATCACGCACGAGCGGATAGGGACGCCCAGCGTTGAGCTGAGCCGCAATACGGTTGAAGTGCGTGCCGTCTTCAACGGCGTAGGCATCGGTTTCGTTAGCAGACATCTCGCAAACACGCTTATCCAAATGGCCGATGCCCGAGGATACCTGATCTAAGGTAAACAAGCAAGCAATGGAGCACTAGAACAGGTGCATCTGCTTCAGTTTGATGAGCAGCAGGAGCACGAAGAGGGCCCCATAGGCCAATACGGCGCGGTGCCGCGTGCGCTGCCGCTTGTCGCCGCCGAGGACGGCCATCGGCTTCACCCACCCCACGATGATGCAGAGGAAGCTGAGCACGAGCAGCACATTGAGGATGCCGGACCAAAAGGTATACATGGCAAAGCGCGGGTGATTCTGACCGCCCGCTCAACGAGGGACCACTGCGGAAGATTCGCAGAACGCACGGCCACGCACTGGCGCAGCCGAAACGATTGCCGTCGGCGCGGGGTTGGACCTGCGCATCCCCACCTATGGACCGACTCATGGCCACCTACTCCCCCGCCGACTTCGAGGGCAGCCCGTTCACCTACGGGCAGCGCGTGAAGATCCACCTCTACACGCAGCACGGCCTGCTCATCCGTACCATCACAGGCACCCTCGCTGCTCGCGAGCCCGACGTGAACGTAGCCCGCTTGCCCGACGCGCCGCCCGTCTACAAAACGCTCTACTGGGTGAAGGAACTGCAGGGCTATGAGCGCCCCCACCCTGATCCTACGCTCGCCGAGGCAGGGCAGATGGAGCCCATCGACGAGAGCTGGTTTGCGGAGCAGGACATCGAAGCCATCGACGAGCGCCGCGAGGACAACCCGCTGCTCTCTGGCGTCAAGTTCAACTGAGGGTGCCGATGTCAGATTTACTGCCAGGGCGGAGCTACCCGTTGGGCGCCACCATCACGCCCGAGGGCATCAACTTCAGCGTGTTCTCGAAGAACAGTACCGCCGTGGAGCTGCTGCTGTTCGACCGCGCGGAAGATGGCACGCCCAGCCGCATCATCCCGCTCGACCCAGCCGTCAACAAGACGTTCTACTACTGGCATGTGTGTGTGCCTGGCCTGGAGGCTGGCCAGCTCTACGGCTATCGCGTCTACGGGCCCTTCGACCCGCTGCAGGGGCACCGTTTTGACGGCTGGAAGGTACTCATCGACCCCTATGCGCGCGCCGTAGCCCCCGGCAACTACGTCCGCGAGGCCGCCCAGCAGCCCGGCGACAACGCGGCGTTCGCCATGAAGAGCGTCGTCGTGGACCCCAGCGCCTACGACTGGGAGGGCGACAAGCCGCTGCACCGCCCCTACGCCAAGACGGTCATCTACGAGATGCACGTGGGCGGCTTCACGAAGGACCCGAGCTCGGGCGTCGCACCAGAACTGCGCGGCACGTATGCTGGACTCGTCGAGAAGATACCCTACCTGCAGGAGCTGGGCGTCACAGCCGTGGAGCTGATGCCTGTGCAGCAGTTTGACCCGTACGACACGCCCTCCACGTTGACCAACTACTGGGGCTACAGCCCCATCGCGCTGTTTGCGCCGCACCATGCCTACAGCAGCCGGAAGGATGCCCTCGGCCCTGTGGACGAGTTCCGCGACATGGTCAAGGCGCTGCACCGGGCGGGCATCGAGGTCATCTTGGACGTAGTGTTCAACCACACCGCCGAGGGTAACCACCTCGGCCCTACGCTATCGATGCGCGGCTTCGAGAACCGGGGCTACTACCTCCTCGAAGACGGCCACCTGGACCGCTTCGCCAACTACAGCGGCACGGGCAACACGCTCAACGCCAACCACTCCATCGTCCGCCGCCTCATCCGCGACTGCCTGCGCTACTGGGTCGACCAGATGCACGTGGACGGCTTCCGCTTCGACCTGGCCTCGGTCATGAGCCGCGATGAGCGCGGCATCCCGCAAGAGAATCCGCCGATCTTATGGTCGATTGAGTCTGACCCCGTGCTAGCTGGCGCTAAGATCATCGCCGAGGCGTGGGACGCGGCGGGGCTCTATCAGGTCGGCTCGTTTGTGGGCTACCGCTGGGCCGAGTGGAACGCGCGCTTCCGCGACGACGTGCGCGCCTTCGTCAAGGGCGATACCGGGCTCGTGCGCCACCTCGCCTCGCGCATCACCGCCAGCCCCGACCTCTACACAAAGCCCGGCCGCGAGCCCAACCTGAGCATCAACTTTGTGACGGCCCACGACGGCTTCACGCTCAACGACCTGGTGAGCTACAACGAGAAGCACAACCTGGACAACTACGAGGGCAACCGCGACGGGCACAACCACAACCTAAGCTGGAACTGCGGCGCAGAAGGCCCCACCGATGACGCCGGTATCAACGCGCTTCGCGCCCGCCAACGCAAGAACTTCCTGACGTTGCTGCTGCTCTCGCAGGGCACGCCGATGTTCGTCATGGGCGACGAGGTGGCCCGCACGCAACGCGGCAACAACAACGCCTACTGCCAAGACAACGCGCTGAACTGGCTCAACTGGGACGATGTAGCCCGCCAGGGCGACCTGTTCCGCTTCGTGCAGCACCTCATCCGCTTCAACCTGGGCCATGAGGTCTTCCAAGAAGAGCGCTTCTGGCAGCCGATGCCCTGGGAAGACGACCGCCAGATGCACATTACGTGGCATGGGGTACACATCGGGCAGCCCGACTGGTCGGACTTCAGCCGGACGCTGGCCTACAGCCTTCAGCACCCGCGCAGCGATGAGTACCTGCATGTCATGATCAATGCCTACTGGGAGCCCGTCACCTTCGACCTGCCCGCTCTCCAAACAGGCCGACGCTGGCACCGTGTCATCGACACGTTTCAGCTCGCTCCGCATGATATTCTGCCTGTGGATGAGGCGCCTGCGGTGCCGGGGGCACACGTCGCTGTGGAGGGCCGCTCAATCGTCGTCGTCGAGGCGCGGTGACCTGACTCTGGGCGCTTCGTTTCGTATCATGGGCCTCCACCCCCGCCCCGCCTTCTCCACCAGCCTTCCTATGCGGGTCCCACGCCCACCCTACCTGCGGTGCCTAGGGTGCTGTCTGTTCTTCAGCCTCGCCCTAGCAAGCGCACATGCCCAGCCGGCGCCGCCCCCAGAGGTTGCGCCAGGCTACCTGCTTCGGCAATGGGACGAAGCCGACGGGCTACCGTTAGGCGGCGTGCGCCGGGTCGCGCAAACACCGGACGGCTATCTATGGCTGGCCACCGGGAACGGCTTAGTACGCTTCGATGGCCACACGCTTACCACCTTCTCTACGGCCAACACACCCGCCCTGCAAAGCAACGACATCCGCACGCTCCGCGTGGATGACCGGGGGCGGCTTTGGGCCTTCACGGCCCGGCTGGAGCTGGTACGCTACCATAAAGGAAGCATCGAAAGCGCGTACGGACCACCCGGCACGCGCACGAGCGTCCTCTCGAAAGAGTCGGGCGCCCTACGCCTCGTCGTAGCTGCTGACACCGCATGGCTTGCCACCGACGACGGCGTAGTGCAGTACGTGGATGGCGAGTGGCGCCCTTTTGCGGCCGACCAGCTGCAAGGTCGCCCGTGGACGCTTCACCGTGACACGCAGCACCGCCTGTGGGTTGGGATGTACAAGGGACATGTGTACCGCGTCAGTGCCGATGGGCATGTGAAGGCGTTCGGCCCCAGCGAGGGGTTGCCTTCGTCCGACCAGATTCGTGGCTTTGTCGAAGACCATGCCGGACGCGTCTGGGTGCGTTACCGCGATGGGCTGTATCGACCTGAGGACGACGGAACGTTCACACGAGTCATTGCCAACACAGGCGGGCACGACAAACGGTTTTCGAACCTACGCGTCCACCCCAAGACGGGAGCCGATCACGTCCTCGTTGATGCACGCGGCTGGATCCCGTTGGATGATGTGGACCTCCAGCAGGATCAACCCGGTCAACGGATTCAGCTGCCGCGCGGCCGCGAAGCCCGAGACCGCGCAGACGGCACCTATGAGCTCGTCTCCCTGCATCTGCGCGCACCGCTTCACCACGTGGCCTCATGGCCCAAGTGGGACCGAATGGGTAACGAATGGACATACGCGGGCACCACCGCATACCGCAACAGAGAGCCTATTGCCGACCTCAAGACACCCATCTCCACCCTGTTCCTCGACGATGCGGACAATGTCTGGCTCGCTTCTGACCGTGGGTTTGCCCAGCTGCGTGCTACACCGTTTCGGACGCCCAGCTGGGCGCAACGGCCACGTACAGCGACGGCTCTTGCCCAGGCTGCCGATGGTACGCTGTGGGCAGCACTAGGCCGGTCCATCCCGCACGGCTTCCCCACTACCCATCTCGTGCAGTGGCGCGATGATGCGCTCCAAGGCGATCCGTTGAACTTGGCTCATCGCGTGCGCACTGATGGGCCGCTGATGATTCCAAACAAGAATTATAACCGCCGCGTCGGCCCCGGCGATGATGTTTGGGGCCTGTACTTCGACCCTGCGGGAGCCCTGTGGGCAGGTACCAACTTCCAGCCGTGCCAGCTACAGGGAACAACCTGTGTGGTACCCCACCTCGCCCCTATCCCGGCCAACCTGTACGAGAACGTGGCTGATATGCACCACGACCGGGACGGGCGATTCTGGATGGCGACCAAGTGGGGGCTGCTGGTCGGGTGGCCGCAAGGAGGCGGGCGCTATCACTGGCAGCGGTTCACCACTGAGGATGGCCTGCCCGTCCTCTGGCTCCGCACGCTGCTCGAAACCCAAGACGGACAGGTGCTCGTGGGCACGTCTGGTGGCGGGATCGTCAGGATAGAGCACGTAGTACCGCCCCCAAACCTAGCGATGGATGGGCAGGTTCAGTTTGGGATCCTCGACCAATCGCGTGGGCTTCCGGCCAACATGGTCGGGACACTCCATGAGGATGACGAAGGCGCCATCTGGGCAGGACTCGGCGACGGCAGCGTCTGCCACGTCCGCGGGCTTGCGGCTGGCGTCCCACTTGGCGAGGCATCGCTCGCGTGCTTGTCGCAAGACGACGGCCTCTCGGGCGGCTCGGTGCATCAACTCGTGTCCGATGACTATGGGCGGCTGTGGAGCGCCACCAGCCAAGGTGTGTACTGGCTCGACAAAGCCGATATCGCAGCCTTTTGGGCAGGCGAGGCAGGCACAGTGGTTCCGGTCCACTACACCGAAGAGGATGGCTTGCCATCACGGCTGATTTCGGCTGTGGGGCAGCCTGTAGCCATCAAGGCGCAGGATGGGACCTTGTGGTTTGCCACCGAAGGCGGCATCACCCAAATTGACCCACGCCACCTTGACGTTCCTGCCCTGCCCCGCCCCCACGTTGAACGGATTGAGGCGGGTGGCATGCCCTTCGACCTTCGGGCTCCCGTCGTCCTCCCCAAGGGTGAGCGCGACGTCCGCATCCAGTATACGGGCGTGGTCTTTCAGCATGCTACCGACGTCCAGTTCCGCGTGCGCTTGGTTGGATACGACAAGCACTGGCGGGATATGGGCGCGCTGCGCACCGCATCGTACACCAACCTTCCGCCAGACACGTACACGTTTGAAGTGCAAGCTGGGCTGGCAGGGCAGTGGAGTCCATCGGCACAGCTTCACCTGACACGGCCGCCGCTCGCGTGGGAGACACGGTGGTTCTACGGGCTGATAGCTGGACTGGCTGTGCTCACGCTCGTAGGCCTGTGGCGCTATCGCGTGCGCCACCTCCAGGCCCGGCAGGCCATGCTGGAAACGCTCGTCACGGAGCGTACCGCGCAGATTCGTCAGCAGGCCAGTCAGTTGGCCCAACAGGCGGAGGCGTTGCAGCAGGCCAACACGCTCAAGTCGCGCTTCCTGGCCAACATCAGCCATGAGTTTCGAACGCCGCTGACCCTCACGTTTGGCCCACTGCGCGACTTGCTGAGCGGTCGGTATCGGCTCGACCCGGCAGCCCGGCCTATGCTGGAACGGGCGCAGCAGAACGGCCACCGGCTACACCGGCTCATCAATCAATTGCTCGACCTCTCGCGCATCGACGCGGGGTACATGGCGCTCAACCGCATGCCGCACGACCTTGCGGCCTTCCTCCGGCTCCGCGTTGCCGCGTTCGAGTCGCTGGCCACTGAGCAAGGCATCACGCTGAGGGCAGACATTCCTGACGTCTTGCCCGCCACCTTCGATGCCGAGAAGCTTGAGACCGTGCTGCTCAACCTGCTCTCTAACGGGTTCAAGTTCACTCCCTCAGGCGGCACCATCACCGTCGCGGCACATGGCCAACCCGGCGGCGTGGCGCGCATCACCGTCAGCGATACCGGCGTGGGCATCGCTCCCGAGCATGTACCCCACTTGTTCGACAGGTTCTACCAAGCCGATGGCTCCAGCACGCGCACACGCGAGGGTAGCGGGATCGGGCTGGCGCTGGTTCAGCAATTAATCCAGTTGCACGACGGCAGCGTGTCGGCAGACAGCGTACTCGGCCAGGGCACCACCTTCACCCTGACGCTGCCGCTTCATGCCACGTCGGGCGATGGTGCGGGGCTGCTGCCTGTAGACCTGCCCACCCCGGCGCTCGTGGATCAGCTGAGGGCTCCTTTGCCTGAGGGCACTGACGCCGCCGTTCCTATAGCTGATGTCGCCGATGCAGAGCGCCCCGTTGTGCTGGTGGTAGAAGACAACGCCGACATGCGGGCTTACATCCGTGACCACCTTGATTCCTACACCGTACTTGAAGCCGCCGATGGGCAACGCGGGTTGGAGGCTGCCACAGCGCACATCCCTGACCTTGTGCTCAGCGATGTGATGATGCCCAGGCTAGACGGCTACGCGCTGCTCGACGCGCTCAAGAGGGACACCCGCACCAGCCACATCCCCATCGTTTTGCTCACGGCCCGCGCCGATGCCGAGAGCCGGATCGCTGGCCTTGTAGGCGGCGCCGATGACTACCTTGCCAAGCCGTTCGACGGTGACGAGCTCCGCGCGCGCTTGGCCAACCTCATTGCCAATCGGAACGCGTTGCGGGCGCTATGGTCAACAAACAATTCTGGCGATGGCGCAGCTGCCTCGCCTGAGCACCCTGCTATGCCTGCCGCCGAGGCCGCGTTCGTGCAGCGGGTGACGGACTACTTTGAGGCGCACCTGCACAACGCGCAGCTCAGCGTGGAAGACGCAGCCCATACGATGCACATGAGCCCGCGGCAGCTGCGGCGTAAACTCCACGCCCTGACCCGTACCTCGCCTCGTCAATTGTTGCGGCGGCTGCGCATAGCGCGCAGTACCCAGCTGCTGGCCCGCGGCGACCTCAGCGTCAACGAAATTGCGGAGCAGGTAGGCTTCGGGTCGGCGACGAGCTTCCGCCGCGCCTTTCGCGACCAGCACGGTGTCACGCCCTCAGCCTACGTCGCTGCCACTTCGTCCTGACCTGTTTCAGAGGCATCGCCCAGCAAATCGCACGGGTCACTTGATCTGCTGATACGCCTCCAGGGCTATGTCGCGCGCCTCGGCGTGATCGACCATCGGCTTGGGGTACGTGTCGCCGAGTACCACGCCGAACTGCTCCAGCAGGGCGCGCGGGGCTTCCCATGGCTTGTGGATGTACTTCTTGGGCAGCTTTGCCAACTCAGGTACCCAGCGCCGCACGTAGTCGCCGTTGGGATCGTAGCGTTCGCCCTGCGAGATGGGGTTGAAGATCCGAAAGAACGGCTGGGCATCGGCGCCGCTACCGGCCGCCCACTGCCAACCCATGGTGTTGCTGGCCAAGTCGGCATCTACGAGCGTATCCCAAAACCACCGGGCGCCGTCCTGCCAGGCGATCAGCAGGTCTTTGGTGAGGAAGGAGGCCACAATCATACGCACGCGGTTGTGCATCCAGCCGATGTGATAGAGCTGCCGCATCCCAGCGTCTACGATGGGGTACCCAGTCAGTCCTTTCTGCCAGCGCTCTAGACCATCCGCGTCGTTAGCCCACGGGAAGGCGGCGAACTTGTCCTTCAACGGTGCATCGGTCGTAGCGGGGAAGTGATAGAGGAGATGGTACGAGAACTCGCGCCATGCGATCTCCTTGAGAAAGGCGGTGGCGTCGGCGTTGCTGTTCGTGGCCCAGGCCTCCACCGCCGTCCACACCTGCCGTGGACTGATCTCGCCGTGGTGGAGATGCGGCGAGAGCATGGCCGTGCCGTGGTGATCGGGGCGGTTGCGCTCATCTTCGTAGTCGATAGCGGCCTCGGCAATAAAGCGCTCCAAGCGGTCGTGCGCGCCCTGCTCACCGGGTGTCCAGGTGTCGTCCAACCCGCCATCCCAGTCGATGGTAGGCAGCAAGCCCCAGTCGGCCACAGGAGCACTCTCCGGCCATGCCTCGGGGGCGCTGGTCTCGCCAAGGCGCGGAGGTCCTAGCGGCTCGCCGATGGCCGTTTGCGCCGTCATCTTCCGCCAGAAGGGCGTATACACCTTGTACGGGCCGCCACTGCCCGTGCGGATGGCGTCGGGGTCGTGGAGTAGCGTGCCTGCGAAGGTCTTCACCTCCACACCATCACTTTTCAACGCCTCAGCAACCTGCTCATCGCGCTGGTGCAGGGCGGGCTCGTAGCGGGTGTTCCAGTACACCGCATCGGCGCCAGTAGCGGCGGTGAGGTCGCGTAGCGCTGCGAGGCTCTTGCCGCTGCGCAGGACGAGCCGTGAGCCGTGATCGCGCAAATCCTGGTCGAGCGCGGTCAGGCTGTGATGCAGCCACCATCGGCGCGCTCCTCCGGGCCCCCAATCGCCCTCTTCACCGGGCGACCAGATGTAGACGGGGACTACGTTCCCACGTTGGGCCGCGTGATAGAGCGCGGGGTTGTCGAGGCGGCGGAGGTCGCGGCTGAGCCAGACGAGCGTGGTAGACATGAATGAAGGAGCATTGCGTTAACAGTGGTGCCCCAACGCGCCATGCTGGCGTTCTGATGGCGACGGCCTGTAACGAAGCCTCTACAGTTCCCGCCTAGCTTTGGCTGACCTGTTAATTGGTACTCACGGGGATGTGGACCGCCGTACTCCCCCACGCCACGCGCAGGCTGACGGCATCATCAGCATCGGGTAGCGGGGCTATCAGCAAGTCCTCGACGAACGCCACCGAGTCGACGGGCACCGTGGTCTGCCCAACCTCCTGCGCGCGTACCGCTTGTGAGATTTGGTTGCCCCAATGAAACGTGGAGGTGCTTATGTAGATTTCCCACGACGCCGAATCGGGCTCAGCGTAGAGCGCATACCGGCCTGAATCGAGGGCGACCGAGCCCAGCCGCAGGGGGCGGTCGATGAAGAGCAGCGTGGGCTCGTTGGCGCCCATGCGCCACAGCCTCCCGTAGCGCACCAAAGCGTCTTGTGCCCCGAACAGCGTCCGTCCACGTGCTGAGGGGCGGCTGTAGCATACCTGCGCGTTCACGCCGCCCACCTGAAACCGCACTTGCTCCATCGGGCTGACACGCGGGCTGTACGACGTGGGGCTCGTCCAGTCCTTGAAGCACGGCCCCAGCGCTACCGACGTTGGGAGGATGTACGGGCCGGTGGTGGCATATACGGCAACGCCTGCAACCAATAGGCCTAAAATCACGAGGGCTTTACGCATCCGAGGGTGGTTCGTCGGCGGGAGGGGACGCTGGAACCGCAGGACGCGGCGGCAGATCCACCTGATCGTAGATGTCGCGCATCGGAATCGACAGGCCGAGCGCCTCACTTCTCACATCAGCCTCTAAACCATCGACTAATCCCAACGCCCACACCTCGCCCTGCCGCTCGTATGTGGTCACCTGTGGGCTCTCCTGCTCGACGATCCAATACGCTTGTACACTGGCTAGCCGCGTATACGCCCGTAGCTTCTCTGAGCGGTCCACCTCACCTGTCGAGGGCGAGATGACCTCAACGATCAAGGTTGGATTGAGCAGCGAGGGCGGCTTCTCATCGGTATACTCGGGCGGATCGCACACGACGACGATGTCGGGGTACACGTAGCGCAAGTCTGATAACCGGACGCGCAGGTCGCTGAACGCCACTCGGCACTTTTGCCGTAGCTTCTGCTGTAACTCACGCACTACGCTGCTGCAGATGAACACGTGTGCCGGACTGGCACCCGCCATAGCGCGTATCTCGCCATCCCAAAACTCGTTCTTGTGCGCCGAGGCCAAGTCGGCGGCGAGGTAGTCGGCGGTCGAGACGAGTTTGCGGGCGCGCATCGGAGGCACAAGTCGAGGCAGCGAAGAGGGTGTGGTACGTGTGGAGCATGCAGGGTTTCCGATAGGCTGATTTCAGGGGTGACAACTGAGCGCAGCGCATGTATCTTGCCGCCCCTCCGCCGCCGATCTATCCACCAACGTTTTTCTTTTCGACCGATGGCCGAACGCAAGATTCTGCTCACCGAGCGCGAAATCCCCGAGCAGTGGTACAACATCATTGCCGACATGCCGAACAAGCCGCTGCCGCCGCTGCACCCAGGCACCAAGGAGCCGATCGGGCCGGATGCCCTGGCGCCGCTCTTCCCGATGGCGCTCATCCAACAGGAGGTGACAACGGAGAAGTGGGTGCCCATCCCGGAGGAGGTGCGCGACGTGTACAAGCTGTGGCGCCCCACGCCGATGTACCGCGCGCACGGCCTAGAGAAAAAGCTCGACACCCCCGCCAAGATCTACTATAAGTACGAAGGCGTGAGCCCGTCGGGGTCGCACAAGCCGAATACGGCCGTGCCGCAGGCGTTTTACAGCAAGCAGGAAGGCGTGAAGCGCATCACCACAGAAACCGGGGCCGGGCAGTGGGGCAGCGCGCTGAGCTTCGCGTGTCAGCTGTACGACATCGCGTGCGAGGTCTACATGGTGAAAATCAGCTACCACCAGAAGCCGTACCGCAAGGTGATGATGAACACCTGGGGCGCCGATGTCTACGCCTCGCCCACCGACCAGACGGAGGCCGGGCGTGCCATCCTGGCGCAAGACCCGGACTCGCCGGGCAGCCTCGGTATCGCCATCTCGGAGGCGGTGGAGCGCGCCGCCATGGACCCCGATACCAAGTATGCGCTGGGCAGCGTGCTCAACCACGTGCTGATGCACCAGACGGTAATGGGGCAAGAAGCGCTGAAGCAGTTGGAGAAAGCCGGCGACCTGCCCGACATCGTGGTAGCCCCCTTCGGTGGCGGCTCCAACTTCGCGGGCATCGCCTTCCCGTTCCTGCGGCTCAACCTGGAAGAGGGCAAGCACATCCGCTGCATCGCGAGCGAGCCTGCCTCCTGCCCCAAGCTGACGCGCGGGGTCTTCCGCTACGACTTCGGCGACTCCGTAGGTATGACGCCGCTGCTGCCGATGTACACGCTGGGCCACGAGTTCGTGCCAGCGCCCATCCATGCCGGTGGCCTCCGCTACCACGGCGCGGGCGTGGTGGTCAGCCAGCTCTTGAAGGACAAGCTGATCGAGGCGGTGTCGCACAAGCAGCTGGAGTGCTTCCAGGCGGGCGTCACGTTTGCACAGGCCGAGGGGATCATCCCGGCGCCCGAGGCCACGCACGCCGTGGCTACCGTCATCCGCGAAGCTGAGCGTTGCAAAGAGGAAGGCGTTGAGAAGACTATCCTGTTCAACATGTGCGGCCATGGCCACTTCGATCTCGCGGCCTATGAGGCCTACTTCTCGGGTAGCTTGGTAGAGCATGAGCTGACCAGCGCCGATGTGGAAGCCGCCCTCGCCAAGCTCGACACCCCGGTGATTTAGGGGGACGCGCTCGCGTGTTTCTTGCGCGCGCTCGCTTCGCTCGGCTACGGTGTCAGCCGCTCGCTTTAGGTCTTGGGACGCGCTTCGCGCTTTGGGTCTTGGGGGCGTCTTCCGTTCAGCACATAGGTTCAGAGCATGCTTCGACGTTTCTTTTGGAATCTGGAGGAACGGCGGCTGCGCAGCGGCTGGCGGCTGATGTTTCACCTGATCATGGTGATGGCCGGCACGCTGCTCATGGCGCTGGTCCTGGTGCCTGTTGGCGGGCTCGAACCGAGCGATACGTTGGCCGCAGCCATCGGCATCACGGTGGCGACGTGGATTGCGGCGAAGGTGCTCGACCAGCGCCCCTTCGCCGACTTCGGCCTGCACATCGATGGGACGTGGTGGACGGACTTCGGGTTCGGCGTGCTGCTGGGCGTCGTGCTCCAGGGCGGTGTCTTCACGTTGGAGTACACGCTCGGCTGGGTGACGGTATCGGACACGCTTGTTGCCAACGGCCCTGGCGGCTTCGCATGGGGCTTTGGCGGGGCACTGCTGATGTTTGTGCTCGTTGGCTTCTACGAGGAGCTGCTGTCGCGGGGCTACCACCTGACTAACCTTGCCGAAGGCTTCAACATGCCCATCCTCGGGCCCGTGGGCGCGGTGCTGCTGGCGTGGATCGTCTCATCGGCAGCGTTTGGCTTGGCGCATGCGGGCAACCCGAACGCGACGTGGGTGAGCACGACCAACATCAGCCTGGCAGGCATCCTGCTGGGCGTCGGCTACGTGCTCACCCGGTCGCTGGCTATTCCCATCGGGCTGCACATCTCGTGGAATTTCGCTCAGGGGAACGTGTTCGGGTTTCCCGTCAGCGGCACCGATGCAGGCGCTACACTCATCGATATTGAGCAAGGTGGGCCAGCGCTGTGGACGGGCGGTGCCTTCGGTCCCGAGGCTGGGCTACTCGGCCTTGTCGCGATGGCTGTCGGCATCGGCGCGACCGTGCTGTGGGTGCGCCTCCGCTACGGCACGCTCCGCATCGACGCTTCGATAGCTACGTTTGCGCTCTCCGGCGGGCCTTCAGCGCCAGACCCGCCGGATGACGCTGCAGCTTCGGCGGGCTAGCTTGCCCTGCCCGTCTCACCACTTCTGGCCGATGCTGGCGGGTTGGTAGGCGCCGAAGTAAGCCATCGCTTCCTCGATCGAGGAGGCGATGTGGTAGAGCGTGCGGCAGTTGGCACGGGCGAAGCGGGTAGCATAGAGGTGCTCGAAGAAGGTCACCATCGGGTCGTAGAAGCCGTTGGTGTTGAGTACGACAATCGGTAAGTCGTGGTAGTGGAGTTGCTTGAGCGTGAGCACTTCAAGGAACTCTTCGAGCGTGCCGAACCCGCCGGGCAGCACGAGGAAGCCGTCCGTGCGCGTGAACAGGATCGACTTGCGCTCCTGCATGGTCTGCGTGATGATGAGTTCGTCGCAGGCTTCGTAGGCTACCCCCTCCACCTCGCGCAGCGCCTCGGGGATCACACCGATGACGTGGCCGCCATGCTGATGGACCGCTCGTGCGACCCGGCCCATCAGCCCGATGTCACCCCCGCCATACATCAGCCTGTAGCCTGCCTCGGCCATGCGTGCGCCTACGGCTTCTGCTTCAGCATGAAAGACGGCGTCGACGCGGCTGCTCGACGAGCAGTAGACGGTGAGTGTGGGCATGGGCTAGGCGGCTTCGTAGGCTTCGGCGATGGCGAGTTGCACGGTGTTGAGCACGTCGTTGATGCGGCGCAGGAGGCGCTGCTGGTCCTCAGGCTGGGCAGCCGTGTGCGAAGGGGGCTGCATGGCGGCCTCCACCAACGAGTCGCGGAAGAACAGCGCGGCCCGGAGCGCGTCGGTCAGGGCAAGGTCGTGGGTTCGCGACTGGGTGCCGTAGACACGGCCGATGGCCTGCGCCTCGTTGAGGATGGCAGCGGCATCGCCTTCTGAGGCAACGTACTGCAGGGTGAGCCCCATCAGGCGCTGCCCCATTGCACGGCTGTGCGCACGCTCCGCCTCGTTGAACGACGACACCCAGGTGGGTGTGCTGGTGCGTCCTGCCATCTCGCGGCGCGTCAGCGCGAGAGCGCGCTCGGCCCATGTGCCCTTCTCAGCGAGTGACGTACCATGGCCGCGCACGGGTTCGCCTCGATGGGCACGCGCTAACGACTCTACATCCGACGCGGCGAAGCGGCGGTGCCCACCCGGCGTCAGCATCACGGGGATGTCGCCCTTGTTGGCCCAGCGGCGCAGCGTGGTCTGATGTACGCCCAACCGCACGGCCGCCTGCTTCAGCGTCAGCCAGCGTTCCTCTTTCATAGTCTACGTCCCCATTGACTCGGTGCCCGGTCAAGATACGGCGGCGACCCGCGCATGGCGACGGGCGATGCTACGCTCTGCATGGCCCCCATTGGCTATCCCGCCAAGCTACGCGGGGGCAAAGAAGAGCGGGCCTCCTTATATCAGAGCACGACAAGTGTATGGGAGTGCTCCAGCTTCCGGCGAAGGCAATCGTGCTGCGCGTCAGACCGCAGGCAGATGAGCATCGGAGGCGTCAGCCCTCTTTCTTCTTGGTCGAGTTCAGCACGTTGTCGATGAGGCCGTAGTCTTTGGCCTCGGCAGCGCTGAGCCAGTAGTCGCGGTCAGAGTCGTCTTCCACCTGCTCTTTGGTCTTGCCCGTGTGCTCGGCCAAGATCTCGTAGAGGCGGTTCTTGATCCACAGGATCTCGCGGGCCTGGATCTCGATGTCGGCGGCCGTGCCGCGCGTGCCGCTCGACGGCTGGTGCAGCATGATGCGCGAGTTGGGCAGCGCGCCGCGCCGGCCCGCTGTACCCGCAGCCAGTAGCACCGAGCCCATCGACGCCGCGAGGCCTACGCAGATGGTGGCTACGTTGCAGTTAACCCACTGCATGGTGTCGTAGATGGCAAGGCCGCTGTAGACCATGCCACCCGGCGAGTTGATGTAGACGTTGATGTCGCGGTCGGGGTCGTCGCTGGCGAGGTAGAGCAGCTGTGCCACGGCCAGGTTGGCGATGGCGTCGTTGACGGGCGTGCCGATCATCAGAATGCGCTCCTTGAGGAGGCGGCTGAAGATGTCGTAGGCGCGCTCGCCGCGCGTGGTCTGCTCCACCACCATCGGCACCAGGGCGCTGTCGATGGAGCCACCGGCGGAGTAAATGCCGCCTGGAATCTCCAGGCTCTTCGAGAACTTCAGAAAATCGTCTACCATGTAGAAAAGCGTTGGGGCACGTGTGAGTCAGCGAGGCCGCAGGGACCGAGGGGCCAGCGGGCGGGGACGTACCGAAGCCGCGCGAGGTCGGTTCCGGTCAGGCCTGCTCTGCGTCGGCATCGTTGCTATCGGCGGCGTCTTCCGTCACTGCTTCTTGCTCGGCGCTCGCCTCGGCGTCTTCGGCAGCGGCTTCCTGCTCGGCTTCGGCGGCGGCGCGGCGCTCTTCGGCCTCGCGCTCCAGCGTCTCGCGGTCTTTCTCGACGATGGTTACCTGTTCGATGATCCAGTCGTAGGCGCGGCGCGTCTGGATCTGCATCTCCAGCTGCTCCAGCATGCCCTGCTGGCGGTAGAAGTTGAGCATCAGCTCGGGGCTGAGCTTGTCGTTCCCACCGAACGTCTCGTTCATGTAGGCGATGTAGTCGTCGTCGGTCACCTCGATCTCCTGCTGCGCCACGATGGCGTCGCGGATCATCATCCAACGGCCCTGCGTGATGGCGTCGTCGCGGTTGGCGTCGCGGAAGGCGGCTTCGTCGAACGTCTCGGGCAGGTTGTCTTCGTAGCGGCGCTTCAGGTCTTCGAGGAAGTTGTCGAGGATGAACTCGACGACCGACTTGGCGACGGGCAGTTCGCTGTGCAGGGCGAGCATGCGCTCCTGCAGCTTGTTCTCCAACGTCTCGCGCGAGCGGGCTTCCCACTGCTGCTCTAGACGCTCGCGGATGTCGGTGCGGAAGGCGTCCATGTCCGTGATCTCGCCCTCCGTGACTTCTTCCACGAAGTCGTCGTCCAGGTCGGGCAGGTCGCGGCGCTTGGCCTCCTTGAGCATCACGCGGTAGGTGCGTGTGAGCGCTGGGGCGGCGTCTTCGCCTTCGCCTTCTTCAGCATCCTCTTGGTCGGCGGCAGGCTGTTCCGCTGCTTCCACCAGCTCAATGTTGAAGGTTTCTTCGCCAGCTGTCTTACCCACGAGCGCGGCAGACAAGTCATCTTTGACGCGGGGGTCATTCAGGAAGAACTGCAGGTCCTCCTCTTTACTGCCAGCGATGGGCTCCCCATCAGCATCCAGCATCTCCATGTCGATGATGACATAGTCTTCCTCCTGCACCGGCTCGTCCTCGACGGGTACGAGGTCGGCTTGCTTGAGGCGCAGGCGCTCGATCTCGCCATCGACGTCTTCATCCGTGACAGGATGGACCAGCTTGCTCACGGTCTCGCCCGAGAGGTCGGCAAGCTCGACGGGCGTGCGCACGCCAAACTCTACCACGGCGCTGAGGCTGCCGTCGGTGTCGTATTTGTAATCGAGCGTAGCGATCGTCGGCTGGCCCAGCACGTCATAGGCGTCGTTCTTGAGCACTTCGGTCTCGTACGTGTCCTGCACACGCTGCGCGGCGATGGCGAAGGAGATGTCTTTGCCGTACAGCTTCTTGACGAGGTTAGCGGGCACCTTGCCCGGGCGGAAGCCCTTGAGCTGGGTCCGTTGGCGCTGCGTCTTGAGCGCTTCTTTGATCTCATCGGCCAGATCGGCGGCAGTGGCTTCAATCTGGAGTTGGTAATCGACCGGCGTGAGCTGGTTCAGGGTCGTCTGCATAATGGGGCGTGTCTTCGGTAGACCAATAAATGGGGGGCTGCGCACGCCCACACCGGGCGACTTTCAGCGCAAAAGCGAGCATCAACGCGCAACAGGGCCAAAAAGATGGCCTCGCTAATGCGAAAATTTGGGGGATGGCTAAAACTCGAACTATGATTTGCGTTGCCCAAACATTGCTCCGAGCGGGTTACTCCGATACAAACTGAAGAAAGAGTCTAGGTCATCAGCTATCCGTACGTAATGCCCTGAGCCAAACCAAGCATGCACAGACGATTTTTCAGTAGTCTCGCACCTCAAAACGTGCAAATGGCTGTCGATTAGGTAATCTGCAAAGACTATGTACCCTTCTGGCGTTAGCCCTTCCTGCACGATTCGTTCCGGGGTCCACAGCGACCAATAATTCTCATCCATCTCGCCGTCAACCATACCACCTGTACACTGATACAGTTGATACACATCTTCGGAGACCGAACCTTGAAAGGCTGAAAGAAGCTCAATGAGCCTATCCGGCACAACAGGATCTTCGAGTTCAACGTTGGCTTTTTGCCAAGCAGCAACTACGAGCCGCACACTATCCAAACAAGAAGCATTCACTAGACAGCCTCTATCTTCTGCTAACCCTAGCCTTTTGTCCCTAACTCCAAGACTGCTGAGATCGCCTCTGGGTACAGCGTAGGATAGGACGCGAGGAGTTCGTCAGCGGTTCGTCCTGCAGCCAGGTCGTCTAAAATTTGCTCGACGGTGATCCGCGTTCCCTTGATCGTTGGCTTGCCCAGCATGACTGCAGGATCGACAGCGATATGATTCATATAGGTATCCATCGCCAATCTATTTGGGAGAGGGTGAAGTGGTCGCCAAGCTAGTGTTACGAGGCATAACACCCTCAGATCCTGCTCTGTTCAGGTGGCTGACTTGTCTAAAGATGTCAATGATCCCCGTGTGCTGGCACCAGCATTGCCTAGCATCGTTAGCGCCTCCACTTCTAGCGTTCTCTCTTCTGAATTGTACTGGACCCGATGATCACCCGCGACTTTCTCATGCGGCAGCTGCACCAGTTTGTGCAGGCCTTAGCCCGTGCTTTGTTTGCGCGGGCACAGCACAACTACGACGACGCTCGGACCATCCTCAACGAAGCGCTCGCGACGTTACCTGGCGGCGGCACACCTGAGAGCATCGCTGAGCTAGCCGACGGCCTCCGCGACGGTAGGCTGCCTGCCGACGAGCAGGTGCTCATCCTCGCCGATGTGCTCTACGAGGACGCCCAGCTAGCGGATACGCTGGAGCAGTACGACGAGGCCGATGCACGCTATGCCCAAGCGCTGCTGGTGTACGAGGCCATCCAAGCGCGTGGCGCCGCCATCCTCCCGCTGCACTTCCTCGACCGCCTCGCCGAGATCCGGGAGCGGGTGGCCTACTAGCGCCGACGGTCACAACACGACGTGCCCGCCGACCCTCAAGGTGAAATCAGACGCATGGGCGGAGCGGCTGCCAAAGCCTAGCGTGGGCTCGACGAGCACGCGCACGTTCCGCCACACGCGTATATACGTGGGCAGTGACGCGCCGTAGAAGATATTGGTGCGCATGCGCTGCGTGCCAAACACCAGACGGTAGGGACCGCCGCGCTCTCGGACCGCGTCTTCTTCCGACGGAGGCCCCTCAATGGGAATGCGCTCCAAAATAACGGTACGCTCCAGGAAGTCGGCATCGGTGGCCACGTATACGCCTGGGAAGGCCTGCACATCGCGGCTGGCGGTCAGGGCATGGAAGAGCGTCACGCGGCCTTCCAGCACGTGGCGAGCGCCGGAGAGGCCTTCACTGCGGACGCCCGCGGCATAGCTCGCATCCAGGCGACCGAACCAGTTAGCGTAGGCAGGCAAGGCGACGATGCTTCCGATGCCCACCTTGGCGTAGACGTAGCTATCCTGATCCGTGTAGCCTAACTGCGCACGCACATCCACATAATCGGTGAGTCGGTACAACCCCGTGGCGCTGAGGTAGCTCTCGGAGGACGGTGCGAGCGCCGCCGCAGGGCCGCGTTCGTACGGGGTCAGTTCCAGTTGCCAGCCCCGCCCGATTTCATACGGACTCTGGGCAAAAGCGGGTGCCGCGCAAACCGCACACAGAAGGAGAAACATGTACCGCATGGCACCACCAGAGCTGATGTGAGACGACGCCGGTGAACATAACCGCCCGGCTCCAGAATTACTAGGGCAAACAAGTGCCCAGGCTCTACAGCGCGAGCAGCAACTGCATCATGCCTTCGGCAGCGGCTTCGCTGACGTCGCGAAGTAGTCCTCGGTCTTGTTCATCCCCCACTTCGTAGGTCACGCTGGGCGCCTGGAACGTCTCGTAGAACCAGTTCTTGGAAACCGGCGAGCCAAGGCCGTAGGGTTCATCCACGATCTCATAGTCTGGCAGCGCAGCCTGGATGGCACTGAGCCAGTCATCGGTGAAGCCGGGCGGTACAGTCTGGAGATCGCGGTCGAGGGTATAGAAGACGTCGTACTGCGTCGAGTGGAAATCGAGCGTGAAGACCACTTGCCCATCCTCGGTGCGCTGCAAGAAGGTGTCGCGGACGAGCTGTGTCTCTTTCTGATTGAAGTTGTCGCCCCAGTCACGGTTGAGGTCTACGCCGCCCAGGTTGTGCCGCCAATGGCCCTCGTCGGCGCCATCGGGGTTGACCATGGGGATGGCGAGGACGGCGTAGCGCTGCCGGAAGGCGCGGGCCAGCTCCGTGTCGGCGTTGACGGCTTCGAGGAAGGTGAGCGCGGCGAGTTGCCCGGGTACCTCGGGCGGGTGCTGCCGCGCGATGACGAGCACATACTCGCTGGGCGACTCATCCTCTGTGATCGTGAGCATGCGAATGGGCCGCTCGCCGCGTGACGTCCCGATGATCTCCTGCGTCACCAACGGGCGCGTCGCCATCGAGTCGGACCACGCCTGGATCGTGCGCGACGTGATCAGCTCTTGCCCGGCCACCCACAGCGGCTCCGGCGTGACGTCCAGCGTCAGGCGGGCTGTGCCGTTCGTCGTGTCGTGCGCAAACGCCGACGCGTTGATGGGCGCCCACGTGGCGCCGTCGCGGCTGAGCTTGGGGATGTAGCGGTGGTCGCCGTCCTCATACGTCAACTCGACCGTGATCGTCCGCGGCGCCTCGGCAGATACCTTGAAGGCATACCAAGCGCTGTTGTTAACGGGCGCGTTCTCCGGTCGGATCGTCGCTCGGAACGCGTTCTCGCCCACCGCCTCAACGGCGTTTAGGCGTGCGCCTTCGAACTCCGTGCTGAACGTCACCCCCGTACCGCCCACGTCACGGGTGTAGCGCTCTTGCAGCGTGATGCGCTTGTCATCGGTGTCAGTGGAGCCCGGTGGATCGTAAGACAACCCCTCTTCGGGAGCAGGCGACGGGCAGGCGGTGAGAGCCACGAACAGAATCAGGAAGATGGGCAGGCGGTGCATGAAACCATACGGTCAGCAAGGAGGGCGGAGAATATACGGAGCGGTTCAGCAAATGTCGTGGGCGCGCGGTATTCTGGGCTGCTCCCTTCTTCAGCGTCCATGACACACGACCCCGTTCCGCCTCCCACCACCGTCTTCGGCACGCTGCGGCGGCTGGGACCCGGCCTGATCATCGCAGGCGCCATCGTGGGGTCGGGCGAGCTGGTGGCGACCACCAAGGTGGGTGCCGAGGCCGGGTTTTGGCTGCTTTGGCTCATCATCATCGGCTGCGTGATCAAGGTGTTTACGCAGATCGAGTTTGGGCGGCACACCATCGTCCACAGCGAGACGCCGATGCAGGCCCTCGATACGGTGCCGGGGCCGCGGTATAAGGTGGGCTGGATCCTCTGGTACTGGGCGGCCACGATGTGCCTGCTGGTGGCCATGCAAGGCGGCGTGTTGGGCGGCGTGGGCCAGGCGCTCGCCATCGCTTATCCCCTCACCGAGGACGGCGCGGCGTACAACACGCTTCAAGCCAACCGCATCGCCACGCAAATCGCCTACGCCCGCCTCGACCCAACCGCGCCGCAGCGTGATGCGCTCAGCCGCGACCTGGCCGACGTGGAGGCCAAGCTGAACGCGGCCTCGGTACCGTACGACACCGATATCTGGTCGGTAGCGCTGGCGATCTTGACCGCCGTGGTGCTCTACTTCGGGCGCTACCGGCTTATCCAGACCGTGAGCACCTTGTGCGTGGGGCTGTTCACCCTCGTCACCATCGCCACCTTCATCGGCCTCCAAGAGACCGAGTATGCGGTGACGGGCGCCCAGGTGGCACAGGGACTCCAGTTCCGACTCCCCGAAGCCGTAGCCGACCTCAACCCCATCACCACGGCCTTAGCGGCCTTTGGCTTGATTGGCATCGGGGCGGGTGAGCTGATCATGTATCCCTACTGGTGCCTGGAGCAAGGCTACGCGCGCTACGCCGGGCGGCGGGATGACTCGGCGGCGTGGCTGGCGCGGGCGAAGGGCTGGATTCGCGTGCTGAAGGTCGATGCGTGGCTCTCGATGGTCGTCTACACCGGCACTACCATCCTCTTCTACCTGATGGGCGCCTCGGTGCTGGGCCAGACGGGCCTCAACCCCGAAGGCAGCGACATGGTGCGGACGCTCGCCGAGATGTACGCACCCGTCTTCGGCGAGGGCGCCGTGAGCGTATTCGTCTTCGGCGCGTTCGTGGTGCTCTACTCCACCTTCTTCGTCAACGCGGCGGGCAACGCCCGCATCGGCAGCGACCTCCTGCTGCAGTTTGGCGTGCTCACCACTGATGATGAGCGGCAGCGCTGGGTGCAACGCCTTTCGGTACTGTGGCCCCTGGTGGCCGTCGTGCTGTACCTGTTTGTGCAAGCCCCGGTAGCCATGATCATGGCGGGCGGCATCGGCATGGCGGTGATGCTGCCCATCGTGGGCTTCGCCGCGCTCTACTTCCGCCACCGCCGCAGCCACCCCGACCTGCGGCCTGGGCGGCTATGGGATGCCTGCCTGATCCTATCGTGCCTCGCGTTCCTGATTGTCGCCTGCTGGTCGGTGTTCAACCTGCTCAGCTAAGGCATCAGGTGGCGAAGATCATGGCGTCGTCCTTGAAGGCCTTGAACTCCAGCGCATTGCCCGAGGGGTCGAGGAAGAACATGGTGGCCTGCTCGCCCGGCTCGCCCTTGAAGCGGATGTAGGGCTCGATCACAAACTGCACGCCTGCTGCCTTGGCCCGCTCGGCCAACGCCTCCCAATCGCCGTACTCTAAGATGACGCCGAAATGCGGCACGGGCACGTCATGCCCATCCACCGGATTGTGGTGGTTGCCCTCCACCTCAATAGGCGGCTTGTAGTGCGCCACTACTTGGTGACCGAAGAAGTCGAAGTCGCACCACGTCTCGGAGCTGCGGCCCTCGGTACAGCCGAGCACGTCGCCGTAGAAGGCGCGGGCTTCTTGGACGTCGCGGACGGGGAAGGCGATGTGGAAGGGGCGGAGCGTTGCCATGGGAAATTGGGTCTCAGGTCGAAGGTCAGAAGGTCGGGTGTTAGTCAAGCCGTTCTAGTGTAGGGCCTGATGCGAAGCACAAGCCTCGAACCTAGCCGTCGGCTTTCCACGAGCGGATCTTATCGAAAAGATACGTCGCTACGTTGTCTTGTGCGATGCGTTCTTGCGCCATGCTGTCGCGGTCGCGCACGGTGACGGTGCCGTCCTCCTTTGTCTGCCCGTCCACAGCCACGCAAAACGGCGTGCCGATCTCGTCCTGGCGGCGGTAGCGGCGGCCGATGGCGCCCTTCTCGTCGTAGAACGTGTTGAAGTAGTTGCGCAGGTCGGCTTCGATGGCGTGGGCAATCTCGGGCATGCCGTCTTTCTTCACGAGCGGCAACACAGCGACGGTCATCGGCGCGATGGCGGGGTGGAACTTGAGCACGGTGCGCTTCGAGCCGTTGACCTCTTCCTCGCGGTGCGCGTCGGCAAGCAGCATCAGGATGGTGCGGTCGAGGCCCACGGAGGTCTCCACGACGTACGGGATGTAGCGCTCGCCGGCCTGCTGGTCGAAGTACTCCTGCTTCTTGCCTGAGAACTCCTGATGGCGGCCGAGGTCGTAGTCGGTGCGGCTGTGGATGCCTTCCACCTCGTTCCAGCCGAACGGGTATTCGTACTGAATATCGACGGCGGCGTCGGCGTAATGGGCCAGCTTCTCGTGCTCGTGCCACCGCAGCTTGGAGGCGCGCACGCCGTTGCTCAGGTGCCAGTTCAGGCGCTTCTCCTTCCACTCCAGGTAGGCGTCCATCTGCGTGCCGGGCTTGACGAAGTACTGCATCTCCATCTGCTCGAACTCGCGCATGCGGAAGATGAATTGCCGCGCCACGATCTCGTTGCGAAACGCCTTGCCCATCTGCGCGATGCCAAACGGGAGCTGCTGGCGCGCCGTCTCGCGCACGTTGTGGAAGTTGACGAAGATGCCCTGCGCGGTCTCCGGGCGCAGGTAGATCTTGTTGTCGCTGTCGGAGAGCGGTCCGGCATACGTCGAGAACATCAGGTTGAACTGGCGCACCTCGGTCCAGTCCGCCACGCCCGAGTCGGGCGACTTGATCTCCTCGTCGATGATGATGTCGTAGAGGCCTTGGCAGACGGCCTGGTCGGTATCGGCATTGAGCACCTCCACGAGGCGCTGGTAGACGGCGGCGGCCTGATCGTCCTTGCCCTTCTTCTTCAGCCGCTCGATGTGGCCTTCGATGAGTTGGTCGGCGCGATAGCGGTTCTTTGACGTCTTGTCGTCGATGAGCGGGTCGTTGAACGCATCCACGTGGCCCGACGCCTTCCACGTGGTCGGGTGCATGAGGATCGCCGCGTCCAGACCGACGACGTTGTCGTGCTGGTAGACCATGCCCTTCCACCAGCGGTCGCGCACGTTGCGCTTGAGCTCTACGCCGAGCGGGCCGTAGTCGTATGTAGCCGCGAGGCCGCCATAGATCTCAGAGGACTGAAAGATGAAACCGCGGCGCTTGCAAAGGGAGACGAGGGTGTCGAACGGCGTGCTCATGGTAGCCAAAACGCTGTATTTGGAATGCGAGAGCCGCTAAACTAGCGTCGTGCGCTGCTGTTCTGCCGTGCAAATGGTGCGAATTGCTGGTGGGCGCTTTTCCATAGCGCGCTGCTTCGGGCAGCGCTGTGCTATCGCAGGCGCTTACAGCTTCGTTAACTTGGACCGTTCATTTTTGTGGCGCAAAAACGAACCAAAAACGCTTGTCGATCTCGAAGCGCACATCCACACCTAGAGAGCCAGCGAGGCGGCGATAGATCAGGACGCGATGCTGTTGCTCGCTAGCTGAACGCTGCTCGTCAGCTCTTCCCACGGCACCCCAGCCACGAGCCCGACGTTGGTAGCTCAGATGACTCGTCTAGGGCATGCTAACCTTCGATATGGGCGTGTAGCATTGCGCAAAGCCATCTCTCTCACACAATCTGGTCGCGTAGATCGGCGGCGTAGGAGCGGCTGACGCGGAGGCGGGTGCCATCGGTAAGGGTGGCTACGTAGCCGCCTTGGCCGTCGCTGCGGAGGTGGTGCAAGGCGGTGAGGGCGATGAGCGTGGAGCGGTGGATGCGGCGGAAGGTAGGCCCCAGCCGCTCTTCGAGCACACCAATGCCGAGACTACAGACCATCGCCTCGCCCTCAACGAGATGGAGCGTGGTATAGTCGCCCGCGGCCTCGGCATAGCGGATGGTGCTTGGCGGGATGGCCCGGATGCGATCGCCCACGCGCACCAGCAGCGGCTGCCCCACCTGCGGCGGACGCGCACGCTGCAGCACCGCTTCCACCTGCTGCGCGGCCTGCGTGGCCGACTGGCTCATCGCGCGCTCCACAGCCTGCGCAAACCGCGCTTTCGTGTACGGCTTGAGCAGATAGTCGACGGCGCCTGCGTTGAACGCGTCGAGGGCAAACTGATCGTAGGCGGTGCAGAAGATGATGCGCGGCACGGCGACGTCGGCTACCAGACCCAGCTGTTCGATGACTTCGAACCCGGTGAGGCCCGGCATCTGGATGTCGAGGAAGACGAGGTCGGGCGCGAGGCTGGTAATGGCATCGAGCGCTTCGCGGCCGTTGCTGCACTCCCCCACTACGTCGATCTCGCCGAACGCACGGAGGTAGTCGCGCAGCAGATGGCGGGCAGGCGGCTCGTCGTCAACGAGGAGAGTGCGCATCATACCGATGTCGTCGGTAAGTGGGGGAAGCGGAGGGCGACGCTGTAGCTGGTGCCGTTCGCTGTCGTCTTGAAAGATGCCGTCTCGCCAAAGGTGCCGAGAAGGCGTGCCTCGGTGTTGGCTTGGCCGATGCCGCTGACGCGCTCGGGCGCGTAGGTCGGTGACTTGTCGTTGATCACCTCTACCTCGATGGTCTCCTCAGCACTGCGCACGTGCAGGGCCACGGTCCCGCCCTGCTCCAGCGGCGCGATGCCATGCATGAGCGCGTTCTCCACCAGCGGCTGCAGCAGCATCGGCGGCACCTGGGCTTCGAGCGCGGCGGGATCGACATCCACCTCCACCTGCAGCCGATCCGAGAAGCGATGCTGCTCCAGCGTGAGGTAGGCCTGCGCAAACTCCAGCTCGTCGGCGAGCGGCACGGTGGTCTGGCGGTTGCTGTCGAGCGTGTAGCGCAGCAAGTGCGCCAGCTCGGCGATGCGTTCGCGCGTCAGCTCGGGGTCGTGGGCCGTGGCGCTGATGGAGTTGAGCGTGTTGAACAAGAAGTGCGGGTTGATCTGCGCTTTGAGGGCTGCCAGCTCGCGCTCCTGGGCGAGCCGGGCCAGCTCGGCGGCTTGCTGCTCGCGCCACCGCAAGCGCTGCAGGGCGCGCACCGTGTGGTAGACCGCGACCTGCGCCACGTACGCCACAGCGTTACCCAGCATGATGAAGCCGGCCTGGGTGTAAAGGCTGCTGTTCGGATCAGGCACCGCCACGCTGGAGACATAGCTCCACAGCGTGAGTTGGTAATGAGCCCACGCGTAGAGGGGCAGCAAGGCCAGGTGCGCCAGCAGCACCCACCCCCAAGGCACCCGATCCATCACCCGGATAGTGAGCCACCACACGGGCGCGCTCAGCATCAGGTGCAACACCGCCAGCGACACCGCCGACCCGATGAAGCCAGCCGAGTTGAGCCCCTGGCTCATGGCGATGGGCAGCGAGGCCACAAGGCCGTACCCGATCCACGCCGTGACCGCCCACAGCCCACCTTTGATGGTGAAGCGCGGGCGCGGCGGCGGTGCAAGCGTCATGGCGGCGATAGGTGTCATCGGCACGGGTGAGCGTTCAGCCAAAGGTAGAGCGCCGCCTCCACAGATGGAAGCGGCGCCCTGTGGTTGAGCGGGCGGGAAGCTACGGCGCCTCAGTCACGCTGGGCAGCAGCGAGTAGCGGACCCAGCCAAAGTTAGGCGCAACTTCCAAGGCATCGTTGAACGCGACAGCAGCGACTTCGGGGGCGTCTTCCATCTGGAACATGCCCAGCCATGCGAGCGCTTCGGCGTGCCCCCAGTCTGGCGTCAGGCTATCCTCGGTGGCAGACTCGGCTTCGAACAGTTCCACGGCGGCTTGGATACTCTGCATCGCACGCTCCTTGTCGCCGCCCCACATCTTCGGCTTGAAGTAGTCGCTGATGGCGCTGATCATGAGCACCCGCGGGTCGTTGGGATCGGAGGCCATGGCGTCTTCCATCGCACTGTCTGAGCGCGGGCCGTTGATCATGCCTGTCATCGGACGGAGGCCCGCTTTCTGGCCGAAGAAGGTCGACCGGAGCGCGTACGTGCTGGCCGGGGCATTCTTGTCCTTAAGCGCCGCCTTCGTGTGCTTCAGGCCGCTGTCGATATAGTCCAGCTTCTCATCTTTCGAGGTACCCGGCAGACTCATCATGCGGTAGTCGATGAGCGCCACGTAGTAGTGGCCCATCGTCTTGAGCTCGTCGACTTGCGTAGCCCGCTCGAAGGTAGCGCGCAGCGTCTTCATGGATTCGGTGTCGCTGAGGTAGTAGGCCTGCTGAAGATCCTGCTTAGCCTGGATCAACTGCGCCTCAGGCGATTGCGCATGCAGAGGAAGCACGAGGCAGAGGGCGACGAGTAACGTAGCGAGGTGTTTCATAGCTGTGGTTGTGTTGAGGTGGATGTTGACGTGAGGAAGATGGATTAGAACAGGGTGACAGTCGCCCCGAAGTAGAGCAGGCGGCGGTAGTTGGTGCGCTCTTCGGTGCGCTCGGTGTAGTCTTCGTTGTAGGTGTAACCCGTCACGTTGGCGCGGTTGAGCACGTTGCTGGCCGAGAGATAGAAGACGGCGTTGTGGCGACCGAACGGGTAGTAGTAGCTGATCTGCAGGTCGGCGCGGTGGAAGCTGGGCAGGCGGTCGGAGCCGATGGCGCCCTCAAGCGGCAGGTAGTAGCCGCCGCTCTCGGCCAGCACGCCGCCGTTGATGGGCGTGATGGGCCGCCCGCTGGCGCTCCGCAGCATGAGGCCTACGTTCAAGAAGCCCACCACGCGCACCTTGCCAACGACCGTCAGGTTGTGGGTGATGTCGAAGGGCGAGGGCGCGTCTTCGTACGTCCACACACCCGCCTGCTGGCGGCTCTGGCGGCGCTCGGACTGCAAGAAGCTGTATGACACCCAGCCGCTGACGCGCGTGCGGAGGAACGCGCCGTGCTTCAGGAAGACGTCCACGCCGCGGGCGTAGCCGCGTCCGTCGTTGGTCCAGTTGAGCGTGGGATGATCGAGCAGCAGGCGGCTGTATGGCTTCAGGTACGCCTCGGTGCGGAAGAGCGTCATGCCGCGCTCGTGCTCCAGGCCGGCCACCAGGTGCGTGGCCCTCTGCGAGGTCAAGTCGGGGTTGCCCGCCGTGGCGTCGTACTGGTACGCCGTCGCAAACTGGTGGTACAGCCCAGCGGCCGCCCGCAACGACGTGTGCTTGTCGAGCCAGTACCGCACCGACACGCGGGGATCGACGACCTGCTCGTTCGCGAGGCTGTGGTAGTCCGTGCGCAGCCCGGCTGTCAGCACCCAACGGCGGTTGGGCTGAAACGTAGCCTCGGCATAGGCGCCCGTGTGGATACCGGTGTAGCGCTCGTCCAGTTGGTACGATGGGGCATTAGGGTCGAGGAGGTCAGAGGAAGTCGGGATGGTGCCATCGAAGGCAACGCCGAGTTGATTCACCTCGAAGCCCGTCGAGAGCAGCACCTTGTCGCTCAGCGGACGGTCGGCATCGGTGCGGAGCTTGGCGGTGCGGTCGGTGGAGGTAAAGTCCATCAAACCGAAGCGGCGGTTCGAGGCGGCGCGCGCCAGCGAGAGGCTGGTCTGCGTCTGCCACCCGCGCAGCGTCTCGGTCCACTGCAGGTTGTAGAAGCCGCTGGTCGTCTCGCCGCGGTAGAGGCCCACGAATGAGGGCTCGTCCACCTGCACGCCCAGCCGATCCGTCGTCAGGAAGCCGAAGAGCTTGAGGCGGCCCGTGTCGCTGTAGTCGTAGATCAGGCTGACGTTGCCGTCGGTACCGCGTGGGGTGGTGATGAACGTGTCGTTGGTGCGGTTGACGCGGAAGAGCAGGTCGGTGAAGGAGCGATTGCCCGAGAAGCGCAGCCCCAGGCCCGGAGCTATCGGGATCGCACCACTCGCCGAGACAGCAGCTAAGCTGACCGACCCTGTCGCCTGGCGCTCGGTGGGCGCGTCCAGGCTCTCCATGCTGAGCACGCCCGAGAGCGCGTTGCCGTACTTCGCCGAGAAGCCGCCCGTCGAGAACGACGTGCCCTTGACGAGGAACGGCGGGATGGTGCCAAACGCCCCGCCCGTGGGCGACTCGAATTTGTACGGATGCGTCACGGTGGCTTGGTCCAGCATCACGACTGTCTCGGCCACATCGCCACCGCGTACGAATAGCCCCGAGCCTTCATCGACCGAGGAGACGCCGGGGAACGCCTTGATAGCGAGCAGGATGTCGGCCGCAGCACCCGCCGTAGTCACGACCTCCAGTGTGCTCAGCGTGGCCACTTCGCTCTCGCCTGTGGTATAGCCGTTCGCGGTGACCACGGCCTCGTCCAGCGAGATCAGCGTCTCCAGCAGGACGAGGGTGAAGCGCAGCGTGTCGCCCGGCACGAGGTCAACCGATTGCGTCGCGGTCTCAAAGCCCATCATCGACGCCATGAGTTGCTGCGGTCCCGTCTGGCGCGTCGCGAACTGGAAGCGCCCGTCGGCATCGGTAGCCGCGCCGTCAAGCGTACCTGCCAGTTGGACGTTGGCGAAGGGCATCGGCTGCCCGGCGCCGTCTCGCACGATGCCTTCCAGCACGGTAGACTGGGCAAGGGCCAACGAGGGAAAACAGGCGAGGAAGAGGAGGAGCGTGCGCATGGGCCTATCCGGTTGGTGGATCGATGCGTACCCCCTACGCGGCTTCCCCCACCCCGATGCACCCCAATCGACGAGTTGCGGCTCTGCCCGATGAGTTGCAGTGTGGCCCCGCCGAAGCCGTTTGCATGAGCAAAAACAGTCCCTGTAGCTTCCCTAACTCTATTTTCTCAACTGCTCCGCTTACTCAAATACTAATATTAGTAGTCATTAGTACAAAATTAGTACTCCGAACGCTACGATTATGAAGATCCCCAAGACTCCACCGCCTCTGACGCTTTGGATCCAGCGCAGAGGGAGCAAACCTGAGGTTTTTCAGAATACGTTTCGAGAGTCGGCGAAGGGCCCTGCCCCAGGCGGCCGCTACCGCCATTGGGACACGTTGCGACACATCACACCTCCCGACGGCTTGACATCAGAAGATTGGTGGGCTGCTCTCAAACTCGCCCGCCAGCCGCTCTACCGCCCGGTGCCACTGCTGGACAAGAAAGGTCGCGTCTTTCAGTACGCCCTAGTTGACCCGGTTCTTGAGGGCTTGCATAACATCGACCGCGACCTCAGCGGCCACATGGTTGTCGGCGACGACGTTCTTCGGCCTGAAACCCGCGATCGGTATCTGCTCACTTCACTCGTCGAAGAAGCGATTACATCAAGCCAGTTGGAAGGCGCTTCCACGACACGCGTAGTCGCGAGGGAGATGATTCGCACAGAGCGTCCGCCACGCACTACAGACGAGCGCATGATCTTGAATAACTACCGGGCCATGCAGTTCGTGCAGGAAAACCGTCATGCCGACCTCTCCCGCGACTTTGTTGAACGGCTCCACCACATTTTAACTCGCGACACGTTAAAAGGGCCAGCGTTCAGACAACTTGGCGATGGCATTGCTGTGTACAGCGATAGGGATGTGCTCCTCCACCAGCCCCCGCCAGCCGATCAGATCATCCAACGGTTGGAAGCGCTCTGCGACTTCGCTAATGGCGACGAGACCGTCTTTCTGCACCCCGTCACTAAGGCGATCGTGCTCCACTTTTGGCTGGCGCACGACCACCCGTTTCGAGACGGCAATGGCCGTACCGCTCGGGCGCTATTCTACTGGTACATGCTGAAGCGTGGCTTCTGGCTTGCCGAGTTTATCTCGATCTCTCGCATACTGAAGCAAGGCCCGGCGCGGTATGGCAAAGCCTTTCTCTACTCCGAAACCGACGACAACGACCTCACCTACTTTATCCTCTCGCAGCTGCGCGTCTTGCAGCAGTCAACCGACAGCCTGAAGGCTTACCTGCGTCGCAAAACAGAGGAGATCTGCCAAACGAAAACATCGCTCCAACAGGCAAACCTCAGCCTGAACCACCGCCAGGTCGCGCTGCTCAGTCACGCCCAACGGCACCCAGGCTTCAGGTACACCATCGCTGTGCATCAACAAAGCCACGGCGTAGTCTACCAAACCGCACGCACCGATCTACTCGACTTAGCAGAACGGGGCTTGCTCAGGCAAGGCAAGCAAGGGCGCACGCTCACCTTTGAAGCACCTGCTGACCTGGCCAACTTGCTTGAGGCGATGGAGTAATCTTCCCGCGACCTCGAAAACACGCATGTTGGTGAACAGAGCAACTTTCCGCGAGCGTGTGTGCCTCTGAAGGGCATTACCATCTGCCCTTCTCCGTTCCCAACCCTCACGCGCTGTGCCTAAACTCAAGTTCTTCGGTGTACTCATCGCCGCTCTTCTCTGCTGGACCGTCTTCATCGGCTTCGGCCTCGTCAACGGCTTCTTGCTGCGCCCGCTCACCTCCGACGACACGCCCGAGGGCTTCATCGCTGCCGCCGATGACCTCGTGCAGGACGCGTTCGTCGGCAACATGGCCCTCGTCCTGCTCGACGATGCTGAGGTAGTCGGGCAGTACTTTCACTCGGTTGATGCTCCTGTGGCGGACACCACCGCGTTTCAGGTCGCCTCCATCAGCAAGTGGGTGACCGCATGGGGGGTTTTTGCATTGGTCGAACGCGGCGACCTCGACCTCGACACGCCTGTGAGCACCTACCTCACCCGCTGGCAGCTGCCGGAGAGCGACTATGACAACGACGCCGTGATTATCCGTCGGCTGCTAAGCCACACGGCGGGCTTGGTCGATGGGCTCGGCTACGCGGGCTTCCCCCCTGGCGAGCCTGTGCAAACCATCGAGGCCTCGCTCACGCAGGCTTCCGATGCACCGTGGTCGGAGGGCCAAGCGCGCGTGGGCCTTGAGCCCGGCACCGAGTTCATGTACTCGGGCGCCTCGTATACGCTGCTGCAGTTGCTCATCGAGGAAGTGAGCGGGCAATCGTTTCAAGACTTCATGACCGAGGCCGTCTTTGAACCCCTACAGATGCACCGCTCCACCTTCGTGTGGCCTGACAGCGCAGGCTGGGACTTGGCGCCCGTCTATACCGACGACGGCAGCACGGTGCCATACGACAACTTCACCGCGCTCGCCGCAGCCGGGCTCTACACCACCGTGGCCGATCTGGCGCGGTTTGTTCGCGCCAACGTAGAGCCCAATCCCGTACTGGCCCCAGAGACCGTGGCGTTGATGTACACGCCCGAAGCCTTCATGGGCACCACAGGCATCCATGCGCTCGGCCCCTCAATCTACGCCCGCGACGGCGACGGCGTGTTTATCCACGGCCACGACGGCAGCGGCAACTCCATCAACACGGCGGCGCGTGTTAACCTGGACACGGGCGAAGGTATCATCGTTTTCGAGACCGGCCATCCCTACCTCGCCTCGCACATCGCCGACCACTGGGGCTTCTGGACCACAGGCCTCGCCGACTACGTCGTCATCCAAGCCAACAAAACTTGGATGCTGAGCCTGCTCATCGGCGGGTACGCGCTGATCGTGATCGGCGGCGTGGTGTTCTGGCGACGCCACCGCAATGGCTGAGGCTCATTTGGTACCGTGCGAATACTTTCTTTTGCAACAGTCTACTTTAGGTCGCAAGCTGCATCGTCGATAACGGTAGCACGCCCGTTATCAGCCTGTAGCAACACGTATGACGATCCGCACCTTCAGCCTCTCCATGCTGACCGTTCCGCTGCTACTGCTCGTGGGTTTGCCGCTTATCGTCCTCACGCTGCTGTGGCTCGACCTGCCTGTGCGCGCATTCACCGATCACCCTATTGGTTTAGCGTTCTTTATTCCATTTGGTGCCGTGTATGTGGGAATCAGCCTGCACGTTGATGTGAAGCGGAAGCTCCCCTACGTACGGGTGACGTACCGCGATTTAGTCGTTCCCGTACTAATCGCTATCGGCCTGCCTAGCCTTGTGCTTGGCTTCCTCTGGACTGCGGGGGAGCGAGCCAGTATGACAGGGACCCTGCTGGCTCTTGCTCTCCTCTGCTATGGCGCAGGCCGCTGGTGGCTGATGCGGCGGCTGGAAGCCAAGGCAGGACCTGATGCCAGTTGACCTGGCAACGTAAGAAATAGAAAAAGGGCGAGGCCGCCGGGATGGCAACCTCGCCCTGGTACTGTAGGCTAAGCCTGTGGGCTGAGCGCCGGACTTAGAAGTCCATGCCACCCATACCGCCCATGCCACCCATGTCCGGTGCGCCGGCAGGACCTGCGGCGGCTTTCTCCGGCTTGTCGGCGATGACCGACTCGGTGGTGAGCAGCAGGCCCGAGACCGAAGCGGCGTTCTCCAGGGCGGAGCGCGTCACCTTCGTCGGGTCGATGACGCCCTGGGCGAACAGATTGCCATACTCTTCCGTGCGGGCGTTGAAGCCGAAGTCGGCGTCGCCTTCTTTCACCTTCTGCACGATGATCGAGCCTTCGAGGCCCGCGTTCTTCGTGATCTGGCGAAGCGGCTCTTCCACGGCGCGACGGATGATGCTGATGCCGATTTCCTGGTCAGCGTTCTCCGTGTCGAGGCCTTCGAGCGAGCCGAGTGCGCGGATGTAGGCCACGCCACCACCCGGGATGATGCCTTCTTCGACGGCCGCGCGCGTAGCGTGCAGGGCGTCTTCCACGCGAGCCTTCTTCTCTTTCATCTCCGGCTCGGTAGCGGCACCGATCTTCAGCACAGCCACACCACCCGACAGCTTAGCGAGGCGCTCCTGGAGCTTCTCGCGGTCGTAGTCGCTCGTGGTCGACTCGATCTGCTGCTTGATCTGGTTGACGCGGGCCGTGATGTTGGCGCTCTCGCCCGCACCGTCCACGATGGTCGTGTTGTCCTTGTTGAGCACGACGCGCTTGGCCTGACCGAGGTAGTCCAGCGTGGCGTTCTCCAGGCGGTAACCTTTCTCTTCCGAGATGACCGTGCCGCCCGTCAGGATGGCGATGTCTTCCAGCATCGCCTTGCGGCGGTCGCCGAAGCCAGGGGCCTTCACGGCGGCCACTTTGAGCGTGCCGCGCAGCTTGTTCACGACGAGCGTAGCGAGGGCTTCGCCTTCTACGTCTTCAGCCAGCACGAGCAGCGGACGGCCCATCTGGGCGATCTTTTCGAGGACCGGGAGCAGGTCCTTCATCGCGCTGATCTTCTTGTCGTGGATGAGCAGGAAGGGATCTTCGAGGACCGCCTCCATGTCGTCCGGGTTCGTCACGAAGTACGGCGACAGGTAGCCGCGGTCGAACTGCATGCCTTCCACCACGTCGAGCTGCGTCTCGGTGCCACGGGCTTCTTCCACCGTGATGACGCCGTCTTTGCCGACTTTCTCGAACGCCTCGGCGATCAGGTCACCGATGGCGGAATCGTTGTTGGCCGAGATCGTGGCGACCTGGGCGATTTCGCTCTTGCCTTCGATCTCGCGGCTCTGCTCGCGCAGGTTAGCGACGATGGCCGTCACGGCCTTGTCGATGCCGCGCTTCAGGTCCATCGGGTTGGCGCCGGCCGTCACGTTCTTGAGGCCCGACGTCATGATGGCCTGGGCCAGCACCGTAGCGGTCGTCGTACCGTCGCCAGCGACGTCGCTCGTCTTGGAGGCGACTTCCTTGACCATCTGAGCGCCGACGTTCTGGAGCTTGTCTTCCAGTTCGATCTCTTTCGCTACCGTCACACCGTCTTTGGTGACCGTAGGCGCGCCGAATTTCTTCTCGATGATGACGTTGCGGCCCTTGGGACCGAGCGTCACTTTAACCGCATCCGCCAGCTTGTCGACACCCGCTTTGAGGGCGCCGCGGGCATCCGCGTCAAAAATAATTTGCTTTGCCATGATAGGTATGGAGCTTGGTTGTCTTCAAAAAACAGGAGCACGGGGACGTGCCGGGCGTCTTAGCTGACGATACCCAGGATGTCCGACTCGCGCATGATGAGGACGTCGTCGTCACCCAGGTTGATCTCCGTCCCGGCGTACTTGCCGTAGAGCACAGTGTCGCCTTCCTTGACGGTCATTTCGACCTTGGTGCCGTTTTCGACCTTGCCTTTGCCGACGGCCACGACGGTGCCGCGCTGCGGCTTCTCTTTGGCCGTGTCGGGGATGAAGAGGCCACCAGCGGTTTTCTCTTCAGCAGCCTGCGGCTTCACGACCACGCGGTCGCCGAGGGGGGTAATGGTTGCCATGATGAAATCCTCAGAATGAGTTAAACTATGAGGGGAGAAATGAATACATGCGAGCCCGTTGAAGCGTCACACGAGGGTAGTGTCTCTGTTGTTAGCACTCTACCATGTTGAGTGCCAATCGTAAACTGAACCGCTTCCTGCGCGGTTCCGGCCGCTGCCGCCATGATGTGCGGGCCAGTAGTTAACTTCCTGTAAAGAGCCTGACCCAATGCCTCAGCCCCTCACCCCTGCCTGGAAAAGTGCGTGGCCCGTACTGGCAGGCGGAATGCTGATGATGGGCGCCGTAGTGCTTCCTGCATTGGTGTCGCCCGAGGCGCGGGTCATGCTGATGAGTGCTTTCGAGGCCGTCTGCCACCAAATCCCTGAGCGATCGCCACACCTGGCTGGCGTTCAGCTCGGGGTGTGCCACCGCTGCTTCGGCATCTATGCGGGCGTCCCGCTGATGGCCTTCGCGATGCTGTGGTGGCGCCACCGCGAGCAGCGGGGCCGATGGCTTCAGGCTGGCCTCGCCCTCCTTGCCCTCCCCATGATCCTGGACTGGGCGGCGGGCGCACTCGGATGGTGGCCCAACACGGCGGCGTCACGCGTGATCACGGGCGGGATCTGGGGCCTCTCCGTGGGCTGGGTGCTCGTCAGCACGCTGGGCCGACAAAAAAAGGAGCCATCCGGTTGAGATGTGCAACCCGATTGCCGTTCTTGTCGGTACAGCCAGCGACTCTGCTTCTCTCCCCCAACCCGATCTGAACGCATATGCCATCAAAGCTTCAATCTGTACTGCTCGCGGGTCTCATCGTGGGCACCATAAACCCCTTTCTCCAGCTTATTCCCACCCTCGGCGGTTGCCTAGCGTGCCTGCTCTTCTTGGGCACGGGCGTTATTGCCGTATGGCACTACACCTCTACCCACAGCCTCACCGTAGCGGCAGGAACAGGGGCAGGGACAGGGGCCCTAGCGGGCGTCGTAGCAGCGCTGGTCTCCGCTATGGTAGCGCTCCTGCTTCAGAGCCTCGACATCCTGCCGTCTGTAGAGGACATCATCTCAGAGATGGAATCGTCGGGAGCGTTTGACAATATGCCCGATGAACAACGCGACACGGTGATCAACTGGACCCGCATGTCGGCTGGCCCCGTTGGCTATGCGATTGGCGCCGTGATGGGGCTCGTCTTTGGGGCCGTCGGTGGAGCCATCGGCGCGGCGATCTTCAAGAAAGGCGAAGACGACGGCTTCTAGGCGAGACGGCTCAGGACTGAATTACCTCGTGAAACACCGTCTCGCCCGTCGCCAGCATGCGGCGGACGTACGGGTGACACAACTTGCAACGCTGGCCGAACGTGCAGTGCGCCTGGAGCGACGGGATGTCGCGGGCAGCTGTCGTTTCGGCCAGCGTTTTTAGCTCGGCGAAGCGTACTTGGAAACAGACGCAACGGTCGATCTGCATCGGAAAGCCCGGGCTAGAAGGTTTCGGTGAGGAGGGCGATGTGCGCCACCGAGGGGCCCACGGTGAACCGATCGGCCTCCGCAAAGCCCCGGTCGTAGGCGACAACGGTGCCCGCCGAGGTGAAGTCGGCGAAGCCGCCCGCGCCTACGGGCATGCGGCCCACATACAGCAGATCGCTGTTAACGTCGTAGGCGATGCCGGAGAGGCCCGTCAGGCTGGCGTCGGAGGGGACGGTGAACTGCGTGGCCAGCTGGTTGCTGCGCGTGTCGATGCGGTAGATCGTCTGGCTTCCGCTCGCCATCGCGTACGCTTCGCCCGTCTCGGCCACGACGATGCCGGCCTGGGTGCCGTTCGTGGAGCCGAGCTGCTCGTTGAACCGGATGCGCCCGGTGACCTCGTCGCTGTCGGAATCGACGAAGACCACCTGGCCGTTCGTCCGGGAGAGGACCTGCGTGAAGTCATCGTTGAAGACGGTGTTGCCGTGACAGATGACCACAATCTCGCCATCGCCATCTTGACCGACCTCGGTGGGTCCATCACAGCCCAAGTCGATGCTCCCGATGACCGTGTTGGTGGTTAATGAGAAGACCGTCAGCGTGGTCCCCGAGCCGAAGCCGCTGTTGGCGATGTAGCCCTTGTCATCGGCGATCACCAGCCCTTCAGGCGAGGCGGTGGTGGGGATGGAGACATCGCTGAGCGCCAGCGTGACGAGGTCGAACGAGCGCACCTCGTTGCTACCGCCAAAGGCAAAGGCGGTGAAGTAGCCCGTGTCTTCGGTGACGGCAATGCTGCGTGGCGACGAGAGACCCGTGATCTGCCCGGTGCGGATGCCCGTCTCCAGATCGATGACATCAATGCGGCCTTCGCCAAGCGTGTTGATGGCCGCGTAGGCCAGCCCACCCTGGACGGTGACGCTTTGCACGAAGCCGCCGAGGTTAGACAGGTTAGCCGCCATCTCGGTCTCGGGATTGTAGACCGTCAGGAAGCCGTTCTGATCGCCGAAGTTGCCCGCGTTAGCGACGACGATGCCCCTCGTCACGCTTGTTTCTTCGTCGTTGCTGCCGAGGAGGTCACAGCCTGCGACAAAGAGGAGGAGTGCGGCGAGGAGGGTAAGAGAGGAGGAACGCATAACGTGTGGTTAGTAGGTTACGGTGAGCCGGGCGCGCAGGTGGCGCGGCGGCATGGGATAAAACGAGAGGATTTCGTAAGTGGCATCGAGCGCATTCTCGACGACCACGCCAGCCGAGAGCGCGAGTCCGCCGAGGCGGCGCGTGGTGCTGAGATGCAGATCGACGACCTGATAGGCGGGCAGCGACTGTGAGCCGTCCGCCGCCGTGAAGCGCGGCCCCACGAGCCGAGCGTGGGCGTCCACTCGGAGCCCCGCCACGCCGATGCTGCCGTAGAGCTTGAGCAGATCGATGGGGACGAAGCGCACCTGCTGGCGGTAGCTGGCGGCGTTGGGGTTGGCGCGGTCTTCGGAGCGGGTGTGCGTGTAGACGCCGCCGAGTTCAGCTTGGAGAGTGCCCGCATAGCGGATGCGGCCTGAGATTTCGATGCCTCGGCGTACGGCGCGGCTGAGGTTGGCCGGGCGCCACAACTGCACACCCGCATCCACGAAGCTCGGAAACCAGATGACCTGATCCGTGACGCGGCTGACGTAACCCGTCGCCTCGGCGTCTAGTGTGAAAGCACCGACGGTACGCTGCGCCGCCAGGCCTGCATCGGCGCTCCAGGCGCGTTCGGGCGCGAGGTCGGGGTTGCCGCCGGGTTGCCAGAAGCGCTCGCCGAGTGTGGGGTAGCGGAAGCCGTGGCCGCCGCTCGTCTTGAGCGCTACACCTTGGAGCAGCGTGAGCGTGGCGGCCAGTTGTGGGCTTATGGCAACGTCTGTGGTGCCCTCCACGACGAACGCGTCGGCGCGGAGGCTGGGGAAGAGCCGAGCAGGCCCGAGGCGAAGCGTCGTGCTGGCAAACGCCGAGGCGTTGAGCTGCTGGACATCACGCGTGCTGACCTGCGCCCAGCCGAGGTCGGCGCCCAGCTGCAGCGGCACCGATGGCGTCAGCTGGCGGTCGAGCACCGCGGTGGCGGTTAGCTGCTGCGTGTGCGTGGTCTCGTCGGTGTCGCGGGCGGGGTTCTGGTACCGGAGCGCCGTGGCCTGGGCTTGTGCGCTGAGCGTGAGCACCTGCTGCGCCGTGGCGCGCTGCGTGTGCCACAGCAGCCGCGTTTGCTGGTCGCCCTGCCGGGCGCCCACGGGCAGCGCGTTGCCAGGGCCCGGGATGCCCCGGTCGGTGTCGCTGTGCCACACGGTGACGCGATGGCGGTTGGCTACGTCGAGGCGGCCGTAGAGCGTGGTCATCGTACGGTCGGCGCCCGTGCGTAGCACGGTGGGTTCGTCGAGCAAGGCGCGGTTCGGGTAGCCGAAGTCTCCGTCGGTGCCACTGGCTTCGCCCGCCACCAGCCAGCCGACCGTACCGCTCTTTCCAGAAGCGAGCAGGCCGCCGCCGCGCCCGCCGAAGGCTTCGCCACGCACCTGCCCACGCACTTGGAGCGACCCCGCCGGGGCCACCGTCCGCAGTCGCACCACCCCGCCGATGGCGCCCGAGCCGTAGCGCGCAGATGCTGCTCCTTGAAGGACGTCCGCCCCTGCCAACACCAGCGACGGGACTAGCGAGAGGTCGATCTGACCCGACTGCGGGTCGGCCAAGCGCTGCCCATCCAACAGCACCAGCGTCTGCGCTGAGGTCGCGCCGCGCAGCGCAACGGTGGCTACCCCCGTGGGACCGTAGCGGCGCACGAACAGCGGGGCCCGCGCTTGTAGCACGTCTGCGGCCGAGGCGGCATCGGTGGCCCGGAAAGCGTCAGGGCCGAGGACGGTGAGGCGCGAGGGCAGCGACGCCGCCAGCGACGTAGGCGCGGTCACGGTGACGTCGGGCAATGCCACGCGAACGGTATCGGCCTGCTGGCTCCAGGCCACGGCCGGGAGCCATCCCCAGAACCCAAGAAGCAAGAAACAGCAGCGCATAAAAAAGCCCAGACCTCATGCGAAGTCAGGGCAACACACCCGCCAGCCACAGCGCACGCCTTCCGGCGCCGCACGTCCTGCACGAACGAAGATGCGACCGACCTCTAATCCCGGAGGTGGTGTGGCACAACGCCTCAGGCAGGTCTCCTGACTGGCTTCGGTGGGCAGAGCATACCCAGTGTCACACGGCTCAGCGCGCTGCCTTCCCATCACATCAACACAGTGGCAGTGCGCGTCGTGGCCGTGTACACGACGAAGCCTACAGTTGCGGGTACAGTTCGGTTTGGCCCAGCACAGCTTGGACGCCCGATTCCCTTTTCATCGACTGAGCCAGAGCCCAGCCGAACCTGCGGCGGTGATGTAAAGAGCGAGTCGTGAACATACACTGCTGGATTGCAGAATCCAACGTGCGGTATTCGCAGGCACATCATCTTCGCACAATCCATGCGTCCCCGAAGAACCCGTGTACAGCGCAACTCTGGCTGTGCGCCTCCGTAGTGTGGGTGTTATCCCCTGTCTTTCTGCGGCCCCTTTCCGATGAAAACCTTCTTCCGCATTCTCTTGGTCTTGATCGTCCTGCTTGGCCTCGGCGTCCTCGGCGGACAAGTGTATCTGGGCACGGATGCGTTCCAGAACATGGTCCAGGAGCAGGCCGATGCGCTGGTCGATGGCGACGTCACGATCCGTTCCGCTCGGGGCGATGCCTTCTCGTCCTTCCCCACGTTAGAGGTCGAACTCATCGGGGTACAGATTCAACGCGAGGGCGAGCGCGTCGTAGAGGCGCCGGAGATCGACCTCGCGGTAGACCTCCTCCCACTGCTCCGCAAGATCCTGATGGTTAGGATAGACCTCATTGATCCGACGCTAAACGTGGCCGCCAACGCCGACGGCAGCTCGTCGATGACAGGCCTGCTACTGACCGATGACACGAGTACGGAGTCTGTGTTCAACGAGGTCGTGCTGCAAGACATGCGGATGTCGGGCGGGACGATGAACTACCGCAACACGCAAGGCATGGAGGTCGGGATTCGCGGGATGACCGCTGATCTCCAAGCGATGGTCAACGAGTCGTCGCTGCAGTTTGGCGGTGCGCTCTCCACGGCGTCCGTCTCGATCAACCGTGGGCTGATGCAACGCGAAGAAGACCTCCCGGCGGCCCTCACGATGGCCCTCTCCTTGGGCAACTCGCTCGAAAGCGCCGAGCTGAGTGAAGCCGAGCTGCAGGTGGGCCGCCTGACGGTAGACCTCATCGGTATGCCCATCGACTGGAACTCGGTGCCGCGCCTCGTGGAGCTGGCCCTGCGCCTCCGCGACGCCATCGGCGGCATAGGCCGCGACGACATCGAGGCGATTATGAACGGCGCCCGCGACGAGGCCGGGCGGCTCTTCAACAACGAAACCGACCGCTTGCGGGAGGATCTTGAGCAGACGGTAGAAGACGCCCTCCGCCGCAGCCAAGAAGCTCTGCAAGACCGCGTCAACCGCCTCAACGGTATCCTCGGCGGCCAGAGCGATGGCGCCTCCGGCACGGGCAGCAGCTCGTCCACAAGCGGAAGCTCCAGCAGCAGTGGATCGGGCAGCGACGGCTAGCGCAGCACGCCATGCACCGCCTCAGCGATGGAAGCGCCGATGCGTGCTGAGACTGCATTGTCCTCGAAGTCTTTGGTGAGCACGACGAGCGTGTAGGAAGCTGCATCGGAGGATATCTAGGGCGGCGGCATGGTGAATGCTGCGCAACAGTTTACCGCTCAGCGATGCTGGCTACCCTCTGCTGCCAAATGGATTGAACACCCCTTGTATTATTCTTCCGTCATGCCCCTTGAAATCGGTCACATAAGACAGTGGGAAAATTGCCTCCCCATCCATCGTAAGCGCTTCACCCAGCCGAGCACACTCCTTCTCGGCTAGGTCGCTGAGACACTTGCTGAATATAAATTGCTCGCCCTGGAAGAATATCGTGATCGCATACGCATCATCGTTGACGACAAACCCGTCTAGCATCCTGCCTTCAGGAGTTTGAAACGTAGCCTTGATGTACAGACGCATCCGCACGGGGAGAGGATATAGTCGAAGTACGGGATAAGCACAGTGGTCATTTCCATCATGGACAGCCTCAAGTTCATCGTTGAGCCAAGCGGGGTCGATACCCCAACTAATAATTTCTCCACGCTCGTCGTAGTCGTAGTACTCTGACCAAATCGGATGCACCTGAAAATGCTGCTCTGCGAGCTGGCTCATTGGGACAAGCTGGAATAGACTTGGACTATACTGTTTCATTTAACAACTTAACCGCTGGAAGTTGATCAGATTCTATCGCAGCACCCCGTGTACAGCCTCAGCGATGGCTGCGCCGACGCGTGCTGAGACGGCGTCATCTTCAAAACCTTCGGTGAGGATGACGAGCGTATAAGGCTCTGCATCAGTGGGCATCACCAAAGCAGCGTCGTGGTGAATGCTCGTAATCCAACCGGTCTTGTGGGCCACAGGCGTGCCCGCGGGCAGTCCGGCGGGGATCATATCATTGAAGCGCTGATCGAGCAAGACCTCTAGCATGGCGCGGTCGTGCTCGGGCGAGACGGCTTGGCCTTGGCGCAGGGCTTCGAGTTGGATGGCGAGGTCGGCGGCGGTGGCGCGGTTGCTCAAGCCCTGGCGGAAGGCCTTGATGTCCTCTACCCCACGCAGCACCTGCATCTGCGTCGTGCCGAGGCCTTCCATCGTCGCCTGCACGCTGTCGGCGGTGAGCGTGTCGATGAGGAGGTTGGTGGCGAGGTTGGACGAGACGATGATAGCGTCGTACACCAGATCGCCGACGGTCTTGTACTGGCCGAGTTGTTCGTAGATGGCGTCGTCGGAGTCGTCTTCGATGCTGAAGAGCGAGCCGTCGACGATGGAGCGGAATTCGTTCTTGACGAGCAGCGTGTCGTCCAACGCCATCGTGCCTTCGTGAATGCGGCGATACACCTCAATCATGACGGGGATTTTCATGGTGCTGGCCGCGTGGAAGAGGCGGTCGGCGTTGCGGTCGTACATCGTCTCCGTCGAGGCGTCGCGGACCGCCACGGCGATGGTGGCCTCTGGGTGTTCGGCGGCAATGGCCTCGACGGCATCAGCGATCTGCGCGGCGCGGTTGGGGGCAGCAGGCTGGCAGGCGGCGAACATCAAGGCACACATCAGCAGAAGGGAGAAGCGCATCGGGGCTCCGGTTTAAGGTCGGCAGGTCGCAAATCGGGCATGGTGCAACATACGACACGGCGTTGCTGGATTGCAGACCGGGTAGTCCGCATATTGGGTCTCCTCAACCCATGGTTTCGCCGATGTACGTTCGCCTGCTGTTCACCGCTCTACTCGTGGCGTTGGCGCCCGCCGCGCTCGCGCAAGAGACGCACTATGACGAGAGCCGCGTGCCCGACTACACGCTGCCCGACCCGCTAACGTTTCAGGACGGCCGCCGCGTAGAGACCGCTGCCGACTGGCCTGCGCGGCGTGCCGAAATCCTGCGCTTGTTTGAGCAGCACGTCTACGGCACCACACCCGATCTCGACCTGACACCAACGCCTGAGGTGTTGCGCTCGCGCGATGACGCGTTTGGGGGTCTGGCGAGCCAGCATCAGATCCGCCTCCACCTCGCCGACAGCCTGCACATCGACGTGCTGCTGTACGTCCCGAACCAGCGCGACCACCCGGTGGCGACGTTCATCGGTCTCAACTTCTACGGCAACGCCAGCATCAGCGACGACCCGGAGGTGCTGCTCACCGATGCGTGGATGCGCGCCAACGACAACTACGGGATCGTCAACCATCGCGCCACCGAGGCGACGCGCAACGTCCGAGGCCGCCGCTGGCCGTTCGAGCACATCGTGCGGCGAGGCTATGCGGTGGCTACCGCCTACTGCGGCGACATCGACCCCGATGTTGACGACGGCTTCTCCAACGGCGTCCACGCCTTCGCGCCACCCGCCGACTCGTCAGGCTGGGCCACGCTGGGCGGCTGGGCGTGGGGGCTGAGCCGCATCGCCGATTACCTGGGCACGCGTGCCGACCTCGACCCGGACCGCCTGATTGTGATGGGGCACTCGCGCCTCGGCAAGGCGGCGCTGTGGGCGGGTGCGCAGGACGAGCGCTTCGCCGCCGTCATCTCCAACAACTCGGGCGCGGGGGGTGCCGCCCTCTCACGGCGTGGCTTCGGCGAGACCGTCGCGCGCATCAACACCTCCTTCCCCCACTGGTTTGCCGACGCGTTCACGCGCTACAACGACCGCGAAGCCGAGCTGCCCGTCGATCAGCATCAGCTCATCGCCCTGATGGCACCGCGCCCGGTGTACATCGCTAGCGCCGAGGAGGACCGCTGGGCCGACCCGAAGGGCGAATTCCTGAGCGCGCTCGGGGCTGACCCGGTCTACCGCTTGCTTGGCACGGAGGGCCTTGACGCGACCGCGATGCCCGCGCTGGAGGAGGCCGTCTTGTCGCACATCGGGTATCATATCCGGCGCGGCAGGCACGACGTCACGAACTACGACTGGGATCGCTTCATGGACTTCGCCGACCTGCACCTCAAGCCCGTTGAGGAGTGAGGCGCCTTCCAGAATTGGCGTCAGTAGATCAGCCGCTCGCGTAGCGCAGCGGGCTCCTCAACGGGGACGGCCTCGAAGCGCAAGCGGCCGAGCACGCGGCCATCGTCGGTGCGCACCTCTACCTTCCAGCGGCCGGGGCGCAGGTACCGCTTGAAGGTGTAGCCGCGGTAGCCTTCCGTGCGCTGCCCGACGATCGGGCTGCGGTACGCGATGGTGTCGGTGTCGCGCCAGACGCGCTCGGTCTCGTCGTATTGGCTCCACACGTGGACGACGCCCGTGGTCAGGCCCGTCGGCGCGAAGATGGAGGTGTAGGCGAAGGCCGTGTCGGCGGGGGTGTAGCGGAACGTGGCATCGGTGCGCCGCCAGGGCTGGTACCACGGTGGCCGGGCGTACCGCACGCGGTAGACCTTCTGCCCGGCCTCGTCAAAGCTGCTCACGTGGTGGTAGATGCCGCCCGAGCGCAAAGCCAGCGGGACCGGCGGCATCCAGTTCTGGAGGTACAGCACGTGCATCATCCCCAGCAGCACGACGACGAGCGCCATCGCCCAGGCCGCTTCGCGGTCGGAGCGGAAGCAACGGCGCTGCCGGAAGAACACGACCAACCCGGCTACGATGCCCGCCGCCAGCACGGTGCCCAGCACAAAGGTGCTGTAGCTCATCACCTTGAAGAAGACCGGGATGGCGAAGACGAAGAACGAGCAGCAGGCAACAAAGTAGAGCGTCAGCCAGACGTACAGGTTCACCGACCGCTCGCCGATGAACTCGTTGGCCACGAGCAGGCCCACCAACACGACGAGGAAGATGGAGGTCTCGCTGAACGATGCGCTCTGGCCGTAGAAGACCACGTAGACGCTGAACAGCGCGCCCAGCAGAAATTGGATAGCCGCCGGGTACCAGGCGCTGTAGCGCGTCAGCCGGGGATGCGTGACAGCGCCCTGGCGAACCAAGACGGCCACGGTGCCCAGCACGCCCAGCGCGAGGAGGTAGAGACCGACCAGCACGTTGTCCACGACGGCGTCGATGCGGGTGAGCGTGAGCGCATCCCACGTGACGCCGCCGAAGAAGAACACGATGGGCGCCAGGAAGGGGTAGCGGGCGTGCCAGCCGCGCCCCCACCGCACCAAACCGCTCTCGGCGAAGCGCTGCCAGCGGCTCGTCGTCGGCGTGCTCATGCGTCGGTGATGCAGCCTCGAGAGGCGTCGGTGACCGCCTTGATGTACTTGTAGAGCGTGCCACGCGTGGCCTTGTACGGCGGTGGCGTCCACCCCTCGCGACGGCGGGCCAGTTCCTCGTCCGAGACGTCGGCGACGATGGAGCGCGCGGCGGCGTCGATGGTGATCAGGTCGCCCGTTTCGATGAACGCGATGTTGCCGCCTTCCTGCGCCTCGGGCACCACGTGGCCGATGATGAAGCCGTGGCTCCCGCCGCTGAACCGCCCGTCGGTGATGAGCGCCACCGACTTGCCGAGGCCAGCGCCCATCAGCGCGGAGGTGGGCGTGAGCATCTCGGGCATGCCGGGTCCGCCCTTCGGCCCTTCGTAGCGAATCACCACCACATCGCCTTCCTTAACCTCGCCAGCCTCCAAGCCCGCCAGCATGTCTTCCTCGGCATCGTAGACCCGGGCCGGTCCCTCAAAGAACAGCCCTTCCTTGCCCGTGATCTTCCCCACGCAGCCGCCCGGCGCCACGTTGCCGCGCAGGATGTAGATGTGGCCGCTGTCTTTGATGGGGCGGTCGAACGCCTGGATGATGGGTTGGTCGTCAGCGAGGCTGGGCACATCGGCCAAG
>JBCDJT010000022.1:0-53745 GCA_038747545.1 Bacteroidota bacterium | reverse complement strand
CCCGGCTGCAGCAGGCACCGACGGTTTTGCCGCCGCGCGCGAACTCACCTTCGTCACGGGCATCGATACCTACCTGCCCGTGGGGCTACGCGGCATCATGCTGGCAGCGCTGCTGGCGGCGCTCGCCTCCACCATCGACACCCACCTCAACTGGGGCGCCTCGTACTGGACCAAAGACCTTTACGAACGCCTGTACTGCGGCGCCATTCGCAAACGCACGCCGGACGCCCGCACACTCGTCCGCGTGGCGCGGCTGTCGAATCTCGTCATCGTAGTGCTGGCGCTCACCATCATGGTCAACCTCGGCTCCATCCAGTCTACGTGGTTCCTCTCGCTGGTGTTTGGCGCAGGCATCGGCGGCGTGCTCATGCTGCGGTGGTGGTGGCAGGGGCTGAACATGTACGGCGAGGCTGCTGCGCTCCTCGTCTCGCTCGTCGCCGCGCCGTTCGTGATCCAAGCGTTCGAGGCCGAGTGGATCCGGCTGGGCCTGATGGTGGTGCTCGGCACAGGCGCCGCCATTGCCGTAAGCCTGGCCACGCCGCGCACGGAGGAGGATGTGCTTGCAGCCTTCATCGACCGCGTGCGTCCCTTCGGACTCTGGCCGGGCGATGCAAGACGGCAGTTTGCACGTCGCCTGGGGCAAACCTGCGCCGCCTCGGCCTCGCTCTTCCTCGTGCTGCTCGCTTGTACCGAAGTAGTGCTACAGGCTAACAGCCTACCCGTGGCGTGGCTGATCGTCCAACTCGTGCTCGCTGCAGCGTTGGTACCCCTCTGGTGGCCGCTGGTACGACGGGAGGTCTAGGTGCTCAACAGCATCATTTCTGGAGCGGAAGCGCTTGCACTTCACATCGGCGTTACGTTTTCTTGAGGCTCCTCTTATGCCAACGCTCATATGCCATGCGCTGCCTCTCGTCGTACCTCGCTGCCCTCCTTCTCTTCGCCTTCGGCTGCACCTCGTCGCAACGCGCGACGCTGACGTACAGCACGGTGAACAATGGCGTGCAGGACCTCACTTTACAAAACCCGCTCGAGGCTACGCAGACGCTCGACTACCTGACGGTGCCCGACGGGTTCGAGGTGCAGCTCTTCGCCGCTGAGCCCAACATCGTTAACCCGATTGCGCTCACGTGGGACGAGCGCGGCCGCCTCTGGGTGGTCGAGTCGACCAACTACCCGCACGATCACGTGGGCGAAGAGACGGGCACCGACCGCATCACGATCTGCGAAGACACCGACGGCGACGGCACCGCCGACCGCTTCATCCGCTTCGCCGAGAACCAGCCGCTTACCACCTCCATCGCCCTCACCAAAGACGGCGCGCTCGTGGGCCAAGCGCCTGACATCGTCCTACTCACCGACACCGACGGCGATGACCAGTACGACACCAAATCGGTCGTCATCGACGACGCGTTCGGCACGTGGGACACGCACGCCGTGATGAGCAACTTCAAGTACGGCATCGATAACCACATCTACAGCGCCGTAGGCTACTCAGGCATGTACGAGCCGGGCCGCGTGGGCGACGAGAACGCACGGACGCTGCGCCAAGGCGTCTTCCGCTTCGCGCCGGACGGCACCGCGCTCGAACCCATCGCCGAGTTCAACAACAACACGTGGGGCTTGGGCATCGGCGAAGACAACACCATCTTCGGCTCTACCGCCAACAACAACCATGCGGTTGTGGTGGGCATCCCGATGCGCTACGGGCTGGAGAAGAACGAGGCCAACGTGCAGAGCCACTACCTGGTGGAGCACACGGCCACGACACCGCTGCAGCAGGTCGATTTCCGCGACGGCTACACGGCGGCAGCGGGCGCCTTCCCCTACACCGGGCGGCGCTACCCGGAGGCGTATTGGGGCGCGCTGATGGTGAACGAACCGACGGCCCACGTGGTGCATGCGGGCTACCTGGAGCGCGACGGCGCCATCTACAAGGAAACCGAGAACTCGATCGACAACCTGCTCTCCAGCGCCGACGACTGGGTAGCGCCCGTCTTCGCCGACATCGGCCCTGACGAGAATATCTGGGTGGCGGACTGGTATAACCCGGTCATTCAGCACAACCCGGACCGGCGCGGTATGCGCAACCAAGTCTGGAACGCCGACCGTGGCGAGGGCAACGCCCACCTCAACCCGCTGCGCGACCGCCAGCACGGCCGCGTCTACGTAGTGCGCTACACGGAGCGCGACGGCGATGACATCGCCAGCCTCGATCCCGCTGACGGTGCTGCGCTCATCCGGGGCTTGCAGAGCACCAACCAGTTCTGGCGGCTGACGGCGCAGCGTCTCATCGTGGAGCACAACCACACGCACCTCGTCCCTGCGTTGCGCAAACTCGTGCAGAACACCGATGTAGATGCGCACGGTATGAATCCCGCCGCCGTTCATGCGTTGTGGGCGCTACATGGCCTCGACGCTATCGATGAAGCGCTGGCAGAGGTGACGGCTGCACTTGGTCACCCGTGTGCCGCTGTGCGCAAAGCCGCCGTGCAGGTATTGCCCAAGACCGCCGAAACGGGCGCCACCCTCCAGTCCGCCAACCTCTTCGCCGATGCCAACCTCAACACGCGCCTCGCGGCAGTCCTCGCCGTCTACGACCTGGGCGCTGCCGCTGACGACGACCTCAAAGCAGCTACCCAAGCCGCGCTCCGTGGCGGTGACGAGTGGATCGAAGCCGCCGTCGAAGGTCTCGCCCCTTCTGCCGATGCGCCCGCGGTAGCGAGCACGCCCGCACCTGAACTCGACACCTCCATCCCGCCGCGCGCTGTACTTTCGCTCGATGTTGAGCCACTGATGATGTCGTTCGCGCAGCCCACGCTGCATGCCTACGCCAACCAGCCCATCGACATCGTCTTCACCAACACCAACCCCGACCGCCACAACGTACTCGTTCTCAAGGCCGATACTGACGTGGACGCCTTCGGCCAAGCCCTCAACGGCTACATCACTGCGGACGACGCCTGGGACAACGCCTACGTCCCGCCGTCGATGCGCGACCGCGTGCTGGCTGCATCCACCGTCCTGGCACCCGGCGACGCCGTGACCCTGAGTCTGGACGGCCTGCCCGCTGGCGAGTACACCTACATCTGCACGGTGCCCGGCCACTGGATGATGATGCAAGGCACGCTCGTGGTGGAAGACGCCGCACCCGCGTTGGCCCGCAACGACGCCGGATGGTCGTGGCTCGCTGATGCGGAGGACGCCCCCTCCATCCTCTACCTCGCCGGCGCCGCCAACCGCGACCACCAGTCGCACTGGCACTCGCGCGTCTTCGGCTTCGCGAGCGGGCAAGTGCTCTACGCCAGTGGCGCCAACGCGTACACCTATACCGAGTCCTCTGATGCGGGCTTCGTCGAGCAGCTGGCCGATGCAGACCTGCTGGTGATGTCGAACAACAAGCCCGTGGAGCCCGCTGCCAAGGACGCGATCTTTGCGCATGTGGAGGCGGGAAAGCCGCTGCTGCTCTCGCATCCGGCCACGTGGTACAACTGGAAAGACTGGCCGCGCTACAACGCCGAACTCGTAGGCGGCGGGTCGCGGAGTCATGAAAAGCTGCAGACGTTCAGCGTAGAGGTTGTGCAACCCAATCACCCCATGATGGAAGGCGTCCCAGCTTCGTTCGAGGTGTTCGACGAGCTCTACCGTGCCGAGCTGCTGCCCGATGCCAACGCCGTCGTGCTCGCCATCGGGCGGTCGCATGAGACGGGCAAGATCTACCCTGTCGTCTGGACGCGGCAGGTGGGCGAGGCCACGGTGGTGATGAACACGCTGGGCCACGACGACCGCGTCCACAACCTCGTCGCTTACAAGCGCATCCTCGCCAACACCCGCGACTGGCTGCTGCCGTAGCTCCGCCGTTGCTTCATTTGCATCGACCCGAGCTGTCGTCCATCTTGGGGCAACGCTCCATCTACTTCTCGCGCCTCCATGACCGGACAGCAGTTCATCGCGGGCACCTGCACCGCCAGCAGCATCTCCACATTCACAGCCAGCAACCCAGCCACCACTAACCCCATAGCGCCCGCGTTTTACGAGGCTACCGCCCATGAGGTGGACCGGGCCATGACGGCGGCGTTTGAGGCGTTCCAGCTCACGCGTACGCTGCCACCGGATCGCATCGCCGCCTTCCTCGACGCCATCGCTGACGAAATCATGGCGCTTGGCGATGCGCTGATTGAGCGTGCCACGGCTGAGACGGGCCTGCCCAACGGCCGCTTCGTGGGCGAGCGCGGACGCACGGTGAACCAGCTGCGCCTCTTCGCCGAGGTCGTGCGCGAGGGCTCGTGGGTAGACGCCCGCATTGACACTGCCCAGCCCGATCGTGCGCCCATCCCCAAGGCCGACATCCGGTTGATGAAGGTCGCCCTCGGTCCGGTCGTGGTCTTTGGTGCGAGCAACTTCCCGCTGGCATTCTCCGTGGCGGGCGGCGATACGGCGTCGGCGCTGGCGGCGGGGTGCCCAGTAGTGGTGAAGGCGCACCCGGCGCACCCGGGCACCTGCGAACTGGTGGCCGAGGCGATCACGCGGGCGGCGGAACGCACCGCCATGCCCGCGGGCGTGTTCTCAATGCTGCACGGACAAGGCCATGACGTCGGTATGGCGTTGGTCGAGCACGTACACACGGCGGCCGTCGGCTTCACGGGCTCGCTGCGCGGCGGTCGTGCCCTCTTCGACGCTGCCAACCGTCGCAGGGTGCCTATTCCCGTCTTCGCCGAGATGGGGAGCACCAACCCGGTCTTCGTGCTGCCCGAAGCGCTGGCCGAACGCAGTGATGCGATGGCGCAAGGCCTGCTGCAATCCGTCACGCTGGGCGTCGGGCAGTTCTGCACCAACCCTGGCCTGGTCGTGGGCCTCGCTGGCGAGCCGTTCAGTGCGTTTGCCGATGCCGTCGCCGCGCACGCCCCAGGCAGCGCGCCGGGCACGATGCTCCACGAAGGCATCCGCCACGGGTACGAGCAGGCCGTCGCGCACATGGCGAACACCGCCGACGTGGTGGAAGTGGGTCGTAGCGCCACCGATGCCGACCCGCTGCGCACAGAAGCAGGCGCCGCGTTCTTCCGTACCGATGCGCAAACCTACGCCGAGAACCCACACCTGCACGACGAAGTCTTCGGCCCTGCCTCGCTGCTGGTCACCTGCGATAACCGCGAGGCGATGCTCGACCTCGCCCGTAATCTCGACGGCCACCTCACCGCCACCCTCCACGGCACGCCCACCGACTTGGAGGCGCACCGCGACCTCATCGACATCCTGACGCAGAAAGTCGGCCGGCTCGTCATCAACGGCTTCCCGACGGGCGTCGAGGTCTGCCCATCGATGCACCACGGTGGCCCCTACCCCGCCACCACCGACAGCCGCTTCACCTCCGTCGGCACAGCGGCAATCCAGCGGTTTGCGCGGCCCATCTGCTACCAGAACCTGCCCGACAGCTTACTGCCGCCTGCGCTCCAAAACGCCAATCCCTTCGGCCTCTGGCGCCTCGTAAACAACGCAATGACGCAAGCCGGGGTGGGGAACTAGCTCAGCCCGATCTGGCCTTCGACCTCAGCGCTGAGCGCTTGCCGCTTTTCGAGCGGCAGGAAGGCGTACCGGAAGCCGTTGAGGGTGATCTCGGCGAGGGCCTTAGCGGAGATGCCGCAGCGGGTGTGTACGCGCCACAGCTCCTCCGTCATGCTGGTGCGGCTGAAGAGGCGGTTGTCGGTGTTGACGGTCACCGGGACGCCCGCCTTCACGTACTCGGCAATCGGGTGCCCCTGGAAGCTGTCTACCACGTGCGTCTGCACGTTGCTCGTGGGGCATATTTCCAGCGGGATCTGGTGATCGACCACGTAGCGCAGCAGGTCGGGGTCCTGGCGGAGCGTGATGCCGTGGCCGATACGGTGCGCGCCGCAGTAAAACAGCGCTTGGTGGATGGAGTCCGGCCCCCACGACTCGCCTGCATGGACGGTGATGCCGAGCAGGTGGTTGCGCGCATAGTAGAACGCCGAGCGGTGGTGCTTGGACGGGTTGCCGGCCTCGCCACCTGCCAGATCAAATGCTACCACACCGCGATCACGATACGCCACCGCCAGCTCGGCCTGCCGCAGCGATGCGCTCTCGTACCGGTCACGCAAGCCGCACACGATGACGCGGCTGATGATGCCAAAGTCGTCCTCGGCCTGCCGCAAGCCCTCCAGCACCGCATCCATCACCTGCTCCAGTGATAGCCCTTCCTCGGTATGCAGAATCGGCCCGAACCGCACCTCCATATACCGCACGTTCTCCTGTGCGTTGTCCTCGGCCAGCTCGTACGCCATCCGGCGCAGCGCCTCAGCCGTTTGCATCAACGGGATTGTGTAGCGAAACCACGTCAGGTAGGCTTCCAACGTCTCCGAGTGGTCAATCTGCCGAAGGATGGTTTCGAGACCTTCGACGGAATCGGCAGGCAGGACATGCATCTTGCCTTGCTGCCGGGCGAGGTCGAGCATGGTGGACAGGCGTGGCGCCCCGTCCAGGTGGGTGTGGAGTTCGGCCTTGGGCCAAGCTAGGATAGCGTCGCGTGTCAGTTCGGACATAGGCGGTGACTTCGTGTGAGTGTGTTTGCTTCTTCATACGCGCTCGGCTGAGGCTCCGTTCACCCATGCCCCACACAGGAACACGCCCCACCGCCTACAGTAAGCCGATCCCCAAGTATGCGCGAAGCCGCTTCATCTCTCCTCACGTTTCGCGTATCTTTACACTGTAGCTGCGCCGCCGTATGTTGGCGCGCCCACCGAGACTTCTATTCTCTTTTTGAGGTGATCCTATGAGTATGCCGGGACCATTCGAGCTGATTATCATCTTCCTGGTGATCCTCCTGATCTTTGGCGCCAAGCGCATCCCCGAGATTGCGCAGGGCGTCGGCAAAGGCATCCGCGAATTCAAAAACGCCACGCGTGACATCCAGCGCGAAATCCAGTTGGACGACTCGCAAAACCGCATTCAGCAGCCACGCGCTCCGCAGCAGACCAACGCGCCGCGTGGCTCTTACCAACCGACTGAGAACACTGGCCAGGGTAGCTAAACCCGCCTCCTCGCATGACCGTACCTACGTTTGCCGACGCCCGCACGGCGTTGCAGCAGCACGAGACCAGTTGCACCGCGCTGGTCTCGTCTTTTTTGGACGCTATCCACACGCGCAACGAGGCGCTGAACGCGTTCGTCGCCGTCCATGACGAGGCGGCGCTCGCCCAAGCCTCTGCCGTAGACGCCCAACTCGCAGAGGGTGCCCACCTGCCGCTGGCGGGTATGGTGATGGGCTTGAAAGACGTGCTCTGCGTCAAGGGTGAGCAGGTGGCGTGCGCCTCGCAGATCCTGCAAGGCTTCGAGTCGCTGTTCGATGCCACCGCCATCCGACGGCTGCGCGACGCCGGCGCCGTCTTTATCGGCACGACCAACTGCGACGAGTTCGCGATGGGGTCGTCGAACGAGAACTCCGTCTACGGCCCGGCCCGCAACCCCGCCAACCCCGACTACGTGACAGGCGGATCGTCGGGCGGATCGGCTGCAGCGGTGGCGGCGGGGCTGTGCCATACCAGCCTCGGCAGCGACACCGGCGGGTCGGTGCGCCAGCCCGCTGCGTTCTGCGGCACGGTAGGGCTCAAGCCCACCTACGGTCGCGTCAGCCGCTATGGCTTGGTCGCTTACGCCTCCTCGTGCGATGTCATCGGCCCCTTCGGCCACACCGTTGCCGACGTGGCCGATGTGCTTCAGGTCATCGCTGGCCACGACCCTGCCGACGCCACCAGCGCCAACGTCCCCGTCCCAGACTACCGGGCTGCGCTGGGCGAATCGGTAGCGGGCCTCACGATTGGTTTGCCGGATGAGTACTTCGGTGAAGGCCTGGATGGCGCTATCCGTGCTGCCATCGACGAGCAGGTGAAGCTACTGGAAGCGGCAGGTGCCTCAGTGCAGCGCGTTTCGCTGCCGCATACCTCCTACGGCATCGCGACGTACTACATCATCACCACTGCCGAGGCGTCGAGCAACCTCGCCCGCTACGACGGCATTCGCTACGGCTACCGCGCCGACTTGGCCACTATTCGCAACGACCTCGCCACCGAGCGGCGTACGCTACGAGAAGGCATCGCCGAAGCCGACGCGCAGGGCAACGCCCTTGTCGCCGAGGCGCTGGAGAAACAGCTTGCGCGGCAAGACTCGCTCCTCCATCGCCTTTACACCGACACGCGTACGCAGGGCTTCGGCAGCGAGGTCAAACGCCGCATCATGCTGGGTACGTATGTCCTCTCCTCCGGCTATTACGACGCCTACTACGCCAAGGCGCAGCGCGTGCGGCGGCTCATCAAGCAAGACTACGAGCGCGCCTTCGAGCAGGTCGACGTGCTGCTCACGCCCGCTACGCCCACACCCGCGTTCAAGGTGGGCAGCATCGTAGACGACCCGCTGACGATGTATCTCAACGACATCTACACGGTCACGGCTAACCTCGCGGGCGTCCCAGGCCTTGTTGTACCCATCGGCACACACCCAACGGGGCTGCCCATGGGCCTTCAACTCCTCGGGCCGCACTTCGGCGAAGAGCGACTGCTCACGGTGGGGCAGGCCATCAGTCAGCGTTAGCGAGGGCCCTTGTCTGCCAAACGAATGCGCTGCTCAGTGGCTACGACAAAGGCGTTCGGCAGCCGACCGCTATGGTGACGCAGCACTTGGTCGAGCACCGCAATCTTGTTTCGGCTTCGCTCATCGGCCAGCCTTAGCAATATGATGCCGCAATGGCGGTAACCTTCGCGGTACACCTTCTCTCCGAAATCCTTGTCGTTGCTGACAAGGATGCGTTCTTCTTCCAGCGCAAGCGCGACCACGGTGCTATCATCCGCACCAGGCTTCTCATCATGGATGGAGACTACATCGTGACCGAGATCGCGTAACCACGCGGCGACAGCTGGACCCGTACATTCATCCACGACGAACTTCACGTCTCTGTCGGCAGCAGCGGGATAAAGCTTGACTCAGCGACGGTCTTTCGTGCGAAGGCGAGGCAGGCCTGGATATCCTCTGCCGTCAGGCGCTTGTACTCTGCCAGGATGCCATCGACAGACTCTCCGTTCGCCAGCAAACCGAGGATGTAATCGACGGTGAGGCGTGTGCCACGAATGACAGGCTTGCCAGCCATGACGGCTGGATCGGATGTTATCCGTGCTAGCAGCTGTTCCTCAGGCATGGGCTCATTCAGGTCGATGGACGCGCAAGCCTACCCCTCGCTGCCCTAACAAGTTCTCAGCGCTGCCGTGTGCCCGGTAGCTCGGTAGCCAGCACGATGCGGAGGTCCAGCGCTTTGCCGATGGTCATCACGTTGACGACTTGGCCGTAGTTGGCCTCTTCGTCGCCGCGCACGATGAGCGATTGGCTCTCGCCGCGCGCCCCATCGATGGCCATCAGCAGGTCGGCCTCTGGCGTGGGCGTTTGGTTGACGAAGTAGCGGCCGTCGTTGGTGATAGTCACCGTCACCGATTGGCTTTCGACGGGCGGCACAGATTCTACGCGCGGCAGGTTGACCTCCACGCCGAACTGCGGGATGAAGCTGGAGGTGAGCAGGAAGAAGATGAGCAGCAGCAGCACGATGTCGGTCAGCCCCGCCATGCTGAACATGTCGAGCCGCTTGCGCGAGGTGTTGAAGTTAATGTCACTGTTCATGCCGAAGGCCTCCATAGAGCGCGTGATTGCCGAGTCGTTCCGTCCTGCCTAGCGGCGGGACGCTGGCGACGGGGCTTGGAGGAGGTCGATGAAGTCGGCGGTAGCGCGTTCCATCTCAGAGAGCATGCGCTGGATGCGGCCCAGCAGGAAGTTATACGCGAAGAAGGCGAGGATGCCTGTAATGAGGCCGAAGGCGGTGGTGAGCAGCGCCTCCCAGATGCCGCCCGCCAGCACGCTCGGGTCCACGTTGCCTTGCAGCCGCTGGATGTCTTGGAACGCCTCGATCATGCCCGTCACGGTGCCGAAGAAGCCGAGCATCGGCGCGACGCCCGCGATGGTGGCGAGGGTGCCCGTGCGTTTCTCCAGCCGGAACGCCTCGCTCTTGCCCTCGGCATTGAGCGCTTCCTTGATCTCGGCGATGGGGCGTCCCAGCCGCTCCAGGCCACGCTTGAGGATACGGGTCAGCGGCTTGTCTTGCGCCTCGCAGTACGCAATCGCCCCGCCGATGTCGCCGCTGGTGACGTAGGCGCGCACGCGGTCGGTGATGCCCTCGGTGTTGCCATGGGCACTGCGCAAGGTGAACAAGCGCTCGATGTACACGGCGATCGTCCAGAGCGAGAGCACGGCGATGGGGATCATGACCCAGCCACCTTGCATGACCGTCTCGACGAAAGCCATGAAGCCTTCGGGCTCCGCCGCCACCGTCGTGGCAAGGCTGTCAGTGGGCAGCGTGAGGGAGTCCGCGTCTTGAAAGAGCATGGCAAACGTCATACGGATAGCGTTAAAGCGAGAGGTTGGTCAGGTTCATACGGGTGCCCACGCGCATGGGCCATGCACCTTCGGGCAGCTTGTCGCGCTCGCCGTTGAGCACGCGGAGGGTTTCGTTGGCGGTCGGGAACTGGCCCAGCACCACGCGGTGGCGCGTCACGCCCATGTGGGTGCCAAACACGACGCCCGTACGGTACCCCAGCGCCACGAACGGCCGCGCCAGCCGCTCGGCCTGCCCAGCCGAGTCTGCCGACCCAACAATGATGCCATAGCCGCCTTTCTCGATCGGTACCGTGCCGTATAGATCGGGGTTCGCGCCCACGGGCACGGACGGCGGCTGCGCCGCTGGGGCCTCAGGCGACGCCGCGGGCGCAGCGGGGGCGACGGAGTCTCCAGCGGCGGCGGCTACCGCGCCTGTGGTGGCAGGCGCCACGGTGGTATCTACAGGCGTCAGGGTGGGCGGCGTGGTCTGCGCTACCGGCGGCGGGCTGGGGCGGCCGAACCACCACCACGCCAGGAAGACCAGCAGCAGCACCCCCATCACAGCGCCGCCAAGTAAGATAAAGCGACGGCGATCGGGGTCTGGCTCTGGCTCGTAACGTCGGCGCGGGGCACGGCGCTCCGCCTTGAAGCCTTGCGGCACCTTCAGCGTGGGCGGCGGCGGGGCAGGAACAGCAGCGGCCTCTTCCTGCTCCACTGGCGGCTCCACGGCAGCCTCTGGCGTCGTGGCCTGGATCGTCGCCTCCAGCTCAGCCAGCGCGTCCTCAAACGAGTCGACAGCCGCTGCGGGCGGAGGCGCAAACTCGGGTGCTGGCGCAGCGGGTTCGGAGGGCATCACCTCGGCATCGGCCCAGGGTGGTGCGCTGGCGGCAGGTGGGTCTACTGGCGGCGCTGCTTCGGCGACAGGAATATCGGCCACGGGCTCGATATCGGCCCTTTCGCCAGCGGGCGGGAAGGCCAGCGCGTCGTCGAAGGGCGACGCGTCGTCGGCTGCTTCGGGCGTCTCAGCCAGGCCAAAGAAGCGCTCTTCATCGCGCACGACTTGGAAGTCGGCCTCCTCAAAGGTGGAAGGCGGCGTGGGCCCCAGCGGCGCGAACATCTCCTCGTCGTCGGGCGGCGCCCAGTAATCTTCGGTGAGGCTGGTATCCATGCGCGGCTTGGGGGTATCGGTGGCCAGCGGCACCTGCATCTCCTCAAACACAAAGCCGCTGTCTTCGCCGTAGGGGTGCTCGGGGTCGGCGGGGTTGACTTCGATGGGCTCAAGGCCGCCCATGTCGGCGTTGACGAGCTTGGTCAGCTCTTCATCGGCTTCAAAAGCAAAGGCGCCCTCGGCGTCAACAGAGAACGCCCCCAAGCCCGGCACCTGCACCTGCCCGTGCTCGCCGGCCGCGACTTTCAACTGGCCTACCCACTGGGCCAGCGCGCGGTCAGCCTCGTTGGGTGGCAACCCAAAGCGCCGTGTGAGTAAGGTAGACAGGTCGGTAGACATGGAGGGACGGTACGGACTAGACATCGGGCGTGAAGCGGACCTGTTGCTGCGGGGGACGGAGCACGTACTGATCGTTGTCGCCAACCACGAACTGGCCGCTCTGGCGCTCCAGCGCGAAGGTGCCAAGGCTGGGCACGGTGACCTCGTTGCCCTGCAGCAACCCTTCGCGAATGAGCGTCACGATCGCTTCGGAGATTTCGTTTGCATCCATACCGAGTGGTGAATCAATCTAACGTGTTGGGTCTAATCTACGCACAGTGGCCATCACATCAACGCGAAAACTGGAGAGAGCTACCAGCGAAAGCGCAAGCCGCCCGTGATGACGAAGGGCGTGATTGGGTATACGTCGTAGAAGTTGAGCGCGTCGATGCTGAGGTTACCCGCCTCCAACAGAACACCCATCGTAGGCGTGATCATGTACGATGCTTCAACATCAAGGTCGAAGAAGTCGCCCACAAGGAAGACTTCGGCGCGGTCGCGGTAGCGGCGCCCCTGGAACGTGGAGCCTACTTGGAGCAGGCCGCGCTGACGGTCAAACATGTAGGAGAGCTGCGCCCGTACCTCGAACGGCGAGACGTAGGGGACGACCGTGTCGCCCTCGGTGAGGCGGGCCCGGCGCAGCACCGTGCTGAAGCGGCCGTACAGCCCTTGCGGCAGCGCTGCCGACACCTCGGCTCCGCCGTGGATGACGCTGGCGCGCTCGTACCGGGCCGCCGCAAAACCTTGCGTATAGCCCAGCAGCTCTTGCGGGGTGGGAAACTCGAAGAAGCGGTAGTTGGGCGCGAGTTGGTACCCCACGAAGCCTTTCACCCGCAGTGCGCCCACAAAGACGTCGCCCCCCACCTCGGCGTTGACGGTGCGGACGGTGGCCTCCAAGCGGGGACGGGCCACCACGTACGGGTTGATATCCGTCATCTCGCGGAAGCTGTGCAGCGTGGCCGAGGGCAGCGTCTGTGCATAGACGCGCACGCCCTGCTGCGGGTAGAACAACACCTGGGCGATGGGCGCGAAGTAGGGCCGCGCCTCTTCCTCACCCGCCACACCGCGTGCCGTGGAGCGGTCCGTCATAAACCGCCCGCCGAGGTTGACTTCGGCCTGCGGTGTTGGCCGGAACCGCACCATGCTGCCCACACTCAGCCCTGCGAAGCTGTTGTCTGGGATGACATCGTCGAGGCTGCTCGTGGCGAGTTCGGCATCGGCGATGAACGCGTTGGTGCCAAACGGCAGCGTCAACCTCCCCTCCAAGTCGAAGCGCTGCTCGCCATAGCTGACGTCGCTGATGCTGGAAATGGGCGACGATGTAGTGTTGATAGATGTGCCGCCGAAGGCGATCCGCACATCGTACTGCGTCAGCGCTGACGGCAGGGCCTTGACGTACAACGCACCGCCGCCTGTGTTGACCGTCCGCGTCGGCTCTTCGATGAGCACACCCCCCGTCGGGTTAGCCCCGAACAGGTTGAGCGCGTGGCTGCCGAAGTCGCCTTCGACGCCCCAGATCGCTGCCGTCGCCGTCTGCTCGTAGCCGAGGCGCCCAAAGAAGCGGTCATACTGGTTGCGGCGGCCGGCGAAGGGCTGGTCGCCGCGCTGGCCGCGGTAGTCGGCCTCTAGGTTGAGCCGCCCGGAAAGGCTCACGGGGAGCCCGATGTTGGCGCTGCCGAAGCGGTGCAGGTACGTGCCCAGGCCGCCATCAACGGTCCCGGTGAAGGGCAGGCGGTTGGCCAGCGACGACACCTCAGGCGGCTCCGGCGGCTGGAGCGGACTCGGCGGCAGGTCGATGCTCTCCTGCTTGTAGCGCTCAATGAACGGCCGTCGTCCGGCGGGAATCTCAGTGATGCGCGGCGGCGGGTTGAAGCCCACCAGCGGCTGCCGGCGCAGCGACGGCAGGCTGATTTCGAGCTGCCCGCGAATCTCGACCTCTTTGGGCGCGATGTCGGGCAGGGCAGTGCGGGTGGTGTCCTGTGCCAGGACCGCGGTGCCGCCGCCTACGAGGACGGCAAGCAAGACGCTGAGGATCGTGCGCATCATCATAGGTTTGCCTTCTCTTGCGTGGCGGTGCCAGCGTAGGGTGTACCGCTGAATTCGTTCTCCACCTTCTCGTAGATGCGCTTGGCCTCGCCCGAGCGGCCCATCTGCACGAAGGCGCGGGCTTGGCCGAGGTAGCTCTGCGCGTTCCACTCGTAGAAGCTGCCGAACAGCGTAGCCATGCGGCTCCACGTCTCAATGGCCCCGCTCGGGTTGCCGGAGCGTAGCAGCAAGTCGCCTAGGCGGTAGAGCGCTTCGGCACCCTCGTCGTTGCGGTTATTCTGCGCGATGCTGCGGTAGAGCCGCGCCGCCTCGGTAGCTTCACCCTGCCGCTCCTTGATGCGCGCCAAACCCAGCACGGCGGGGGCGGTCTCGGGCGCATCCGGGGCGCGGTCGATGGCGTCTTGCAGGAGCCGCTCGGCTTCGTCGTTGCGGCCCTGCTGCATCAGCGCCAGCCCCTGGCCGTAGCGTGCCTGCGCGATGAGCAGGCCGTCCTCACCCGCCAGCGTCTCCATCTGCTGGTACGCCTCCAAAGCGCGCCGCGCATCGCCGCCATCCAGGCTCATCGCCCCCACGCGCCGCGCCGCCTCGGGCGCTCGTGGGCTGTCCTGATACGAGCGCAACAGCTGACGGAAGTACGAGGTCGCCTCCTGGTTTTGACCGCGTTCTTCGAAGATCGAGCCCATGTAGAAGTACGCCTCGGGCAAGAGCGACGTATCACCGGAGGAGCGCACGAACTGCTGCAGCGAGGCCAACGCGGCGTCGAGCTGCCCGGTCTGGTACTTGACCTCGGCCTGCCGGAAGCGCAGCTGGTCTACGATCGGCGAGTCGGGGTTGGCGGTGGCGAACGAGTCAATGATGGCCGTGGTGCGGGCCTCGTCATCGAGTATGATGAGCGCGTTCTGCATGCCCGTGATGGCGTCGGCCACGAAGGGGCTGCGTGGGAAGCGGTTGAGCACGCGCTGGTACGCCGTCACCGAGGCATCGTACCGCCCGGCATTGTACAGCGCATCGCCGATGCCGTACTGCGCCTTAGCCGCCAGCGGGTCCTGCGGAAAGCGGCGGATCAGGTCCTCGTAGGTCTCCACGGCTTGGTCGAAGTCCTGGTTCTGGAAGTAGATGTAGCCGAGCTGGTACTGTGCCTCCTGCCGCCACTCGCTGCCGGGAAACTCCTCGAACAGCGTGCGGAACGTGGTGATGGCCGCCACGGCATCGCCCGCGTTGTAGTACGCCTGCCCGGTCTGGTAGAGCGCGTAGTCGCCGCCCTGATCGCCCACGCGCTGGTACATGCGGATGGCGCGCGGATACTGCTTGAGCGCGTAGTGGCTGTCGGCGATGCGGAGTTGCGCGTCGGTGCGGTACGGGACGTACTCGTTGCGCTCGTTGTAGGTGTCGAGGAAACGCGTGAACGCACGGATGGCGGGGTCGTAGCGGCTCTCGCGGAAGGCGACCCATCCCAGCGCGTAGTGCGCGGCCGTCCGTTGCGCGCCGTCGGGGTAGGTGCGCAGGTACTCGGTGAACAGCCGCTCGGCCAGGTCCAGCTTGTCGAGCTGGTAGTAGCTCTCGGCCGCCCAGAACAGCGCGTCGGCGGCCTTACGAGCGCTGGGCGACGCGCGGTGCAGGTTCTGAAACTCGGGCGCGGCGGCCACAAAGTCTTGGTTGCGGTAGAGCAACCACGCTTTCTGGAACGTGACCTCATCCTTCAGCTCCTGCGGGGCCGCGTCTAGGCTGATGGCCCGGTCGAAGCTCTCGAAGGCCGCGTCGAAGTCACCCAGGGCGATGTAGGTGTCGCCCTGGAGGCGGAGCGCTTCGCCCACGAACGGCGAGGTGCGGTAGGTGCGGACGAGTTGGGTGAACGCCTGGTTCGCGTCACGCCAGCGCCGCAGCTCATACAGCGTCACGCCCGTTTCGAACAGTGCCTCGTCGGCCAGGACGCCCTCGGGCCAGCCTTGCACAGCGCCTTGAAAGAGGCCCAGCGCCGTCTGCAGCTCGCCTGTGATCTTGCGGTTGACGCCCTCGTAGTACATGGCCTTATGTGCCAGCTCGTCGGTCTCATTCGGGTAGACCTTGGCGAACTCGACGGCCGCCAGCTGGTGCGCCTCGGCGTAGTAGTAGTTCCAGGCAAGGCCGTAGAGCGCGCGGCGGTAGTACGGGCTGTTTGGGTTGCCCTCGGTGAACCGGCGGTACTGGATGATCGCGTCGTCGGTATTGCGCAGCTGGTTGTACGACTCGGCCAGCAGGAACGTGGCCCGCTCGCGCCCGTCGTTGCCCAGCGTGGGCATGCGGCGGTTGATCTCCTCCACGGCGCGGCGGTAATCCGCCAGCTCGTAGTATACTTCGGCGAGGGCCAGCCCGATGTTGCGGGCATACGGCGAGTCGGGGTAGCGGCTGGCCAGTACCTCGAACGAGCGCGCCGCATCGGTGTAGCGGCCGAGGCGCACCTCGGTGAACGCGATGGCGTACTGCGCCACATCGGCGGTGGGCGCGTAGCGGAAATCGGTAGCCGCACGCGTGAAATAGCGCAGGGCCTCGTCCGGCCGGTCGAGCAGCAACGCCGACTCGCCCATCCAGTAGAGCGCCTTCGCGGCGAGGTCGTACGGCGGGTCGTTCGCCAGCACCTCATTCAGCGTGGCGATGGCCTGCTGGGGCTGCTGCGTCTCGTAGAAGTACCTGCCCAACGCCAGCCGCGCCTCAAAGGCGAGCGGATGCACTGGAAACTCACGCTGGAACTGCCGGAACAGTTGCACGGCCACATCCGATTCGCCCAGCGCCAGCGTGGCGTCGGCCTGGTAGTAGAGCGCTTCGGCAGCGCTGGGATGTTGCGGATGCTGCGTACGGAAGGTGGCGAAGGCGTGGGCCGCTTGTGCATAGACCTGCGTAGCGTACAGCGTGTACGCATCGGCAAAGGCCTGCTCCGGCGTGGGATCCATCGCTTGCGCCCATGCCCGTGTGGGCAGGCTGAGCGCCCCCAACAGCAAGAGTCCGATGAAGCAGCCCCGCACCATGGACGAGACGTGTGGCATACTGACTACCGTCGATAAGTCGTGTTCGGCGAGCGGCGAACGTTGGGGGCGTTCGTACCGTTCAACGTCTGACGTGGCGCAATCGTGTCCACCCCATTTCAGACGCTGCCGCAAGATACAACAGGAAGCCCTCTGCTGCCCATGAACTCCCCGCAGAACCCCGATGCCACAAGCCCACATGAACACCCGGCTGCAGATCACCCGATGGCGGCGTTTCAGGACCGTCTCGCTGACCTCCACGACTGGGTATCGGCCAACGACCGCACGGCCATGCTGGGCACCTTCTGCGCAGGCGTCCTGATCGGTATGCTCCTGCGACGGTAACGATGCGAAAGACGCAGCAGGCCTATCTTCACAGCATCTCACCCTGAAAAGAACGGCGCTGCGCCCTATCTTCGGCGGGTTTGACCTCAAAAGCGCCTGTTTTCGGCATGAGCATCCTCGCTATCGGCACCGTCGCCTTCGACTCGATTGAAACGCCCTTCGGCTCCGCCGATTACATCCTGGGCGGCAGCGCCACATACATCACGTTGGCGGCGCGTTACTTTACGAATAACCTCGGCTTGGTGGGCGTGGTAGGCGGCGACTTCCCCGACGCCCACCTCGACCTGTTCCGCGAGCGCGGCATCGGGCTGGAAGGGCTGGAGATTGATGCGAACGGCAAGACGTTCTTCTGGGCGGGCAAGTATCACTACGACCTCAACGAACGCGACACGCTCACCACCGACCTCAACGTGCTGGCCACGTTCCAGCCCAAGGTGCCCGACGCCCGCCAAGACGCGCGCATCGTGTGCCTCGGCAACCTGGAGCCCGGCATCCAGCGCAGCGTGGTAGCGCAGGCCGCCGATCCCGACTTCGTCATCTGTGACACGATGAACTTCTGGATCGAAAACACGCCAGATAGCCTCGTGGAGACGTTGAAGGTCATTGACTGCCTCATCATCAACGACGCCGAGGCGCGCGAGCTGGCCGACGAGCCCAACCTGTTCAAGGCCGCCCGCGCCATCCAGGCGATGGGCCCACGCATCCTCGTCATCAAGAAAGGCGAGCATGGCGCGCTCCTCTTCGCCGAAGACGAGATTTTTGCGGTGCCCGCGTACCCCCTTGAAGACATTTTCGACCCCACCGGCGCAGGCGACACGTTCATGGGCGGCTTTGCGGGCTACCTGGCGCGTGTACAGCGCTACGACGTGGCTGCGCTACGGTGCGCGGTCGTCGTAGGCAGCGCAATGGCATCCTTCTGCGTCGAGAAATTCGGCCCCGAGCGGCTGTACGACCTCAGCACTGACGCCATCAACGACCGCATCCAAGCCTTCCACGCCCTCACGGTGATTCCGTCTGTGGAGGCGTTGTAGCAACACCCACGAAAGAGGCACACTGCATCAGCCTGAGTCCCCTCTCCCAGGAGCTGGGAGAGGGGACTCAGGCTGATGGCGAAATACAGGTTGGCAGCAGGCGCTGATCTACCTCACCCCAACCCTCTCCTAGCACATAGGAGAGGGGGCACGTCGGCGGCTGGGCACACGTTGAAGGCTCGCGGCGCTCGTCGAGATTTCAGCGTAGTTATTCGCCCCTAGCCTTGGCGATGAGTGCCATCGCAGCGGCGCGCTCGGGGTCGTGGGCTTCGATTACGTCGGTGACCTGTTGCTGAACCACTATGTCGGGCATCAGGCCTTCGTCGGCGGGCATCTCGCCAACGGGGAAGTAGGCGATGAGCGGGATGTCGACTTCGATGCCCGCGTTGGGCAGGTGCAGGTTCACGTATTGGCCGCCGTTGATGCCGCGCTTGTTGCCGCCCGTCTCCTGGCCAATCACGGTAGCCACACCCGCGTCTTGCAGCGCCGTCGTCAGCGCAAAGGTGGCCGAGCTGTTGGAGGCGCCGACGAGCAGGTAGACGCTGCCCGCGTAGGCATCGGGGTTGGCGCGGAGGGTGCGGCCTGCTTCGGAGCCGCCGCGCAGGCGGAAGTAGCCGTTGCCCGTGTCCTCCACCATGTTGCGCACGTCCAGCAGCGCCTCGTTCCACAGGGTGACGTGCGGACGCAGCGCCTCGGGCATGACGTCGTACTGCGCGCGTTGCTCCACGGGCGCCAGGTGCAGCGGCTGCGACGCCAGCGCCATCATCAGCATGTTGTTGACGTCGTTGTCGCCGCCTTCGTTGCCGCGCAGGTCGATGACAAGGTGCTCCACGTTGTGCTCGCGCAGCTGCGTGAACGCGTCGCGCAGGAACGCCTTCCAGTCCATCTCCAGCCGCCACGTGACGAAGGTGCCGATCTGCAGGTAGGCTGCGCCGTCACCCAATAGCTCGAACTGCCACAGGTCGTCGTAGGTGGTGGCCGCCTCGCCGTGCTGCGCGCTGTAGCGCTCGCCGCGTTCGGTGCGCGTGATCGCCTCGACGGAGACCGTCTCAGTGTCCGTGGCGCCGGGGCGTTTGACGCTGAGCGTGTACTGCCCGTCAGTGGCTGGGAAGCGCAACGGGAAGTAGACGTCGAACGCCTCGAACATGCCAAAGCCCGTCACCTGCAGGTTGTCGATGCGCTTGCCATCGTTCGAGCCGTCGGCCTTGACGTACGCCTTCAGCGTTTCGATCAGCTCGGGCACGGCGTGACCGTCGATGGCCGTAACTTCGGTGCCCACAGGAAGCCCAGCTGCTTCGTCCACCGACCAGGTGACGACCATGCGCTCGCCGATGAGGCGGAAGGCGAAGGGCAGCGTGCGGACCGGGGCGAACAGTTCGGCTTGCAGCTCGTCGCTCTGGTTCCAGAAGTTGGCGTAGGTGTGGCCGCACTTGATCGTCGCCAGGAACTGCGAGAGGGCAAGGTAGGCGTCGCCGAGTGTTTCAGAGGTGGCCCATGCGGCGGCGAGTTGGTCCATCGCCTGATCAAGCGAGGCTTCGGTATGGTAGCGGTAGAGGCCAGGATGAAGCTGGGTAAGGGCGCTCCGCAGCACATCCAGGTCGGCGCGCTGCTGCTCTGCCGTGAGGAAAGCTGTGCGCGATGAGGTGGGCGGCGGTGTTGCGAACGAGGCGCTGGCTAGCACGGCGTCTTGGGCGAGCGCAGGAGCAATCAGCAGGACGGCACAGAGGGCGCATGCGGCGGTGGCACGCATCACGGAGGTCACAAATCGGGGCATGGTGGGCATCGGTATACATTGAGAAGAACACTCCGTCCTCTTCCAACCCCTGTGCCAACCGTCTAATTCAGGCCAAAAATGGCGTTTTACAATCCGCTGATGTACAGCGCTGGACGAGCACTGCCCGCTCCCGAACAGCACGATCACGCTGTTACCGTTCGGGTACAAATGATGCAACACCCTGACATACACACGTTTTGGCGCACGCCTTCCGTTATCTTGGATGCATCATCTAAGCAACTCACACACGGTTATGCCGCGCTTCTTTTCTGCCATTGCCCTACTGCTCCTCGCGTTTGTCCCCATCGCACTTGCGCAGGATGCTCCTGCCCCGCTGCCCGAGGATTCAGCGATCCCGCTCGATCCGCTCGTGCGCACCGGCATGCTGCCCAACGGGCTCACCTACTATGTCCGCCAGAACAGCCGCCCAGAGAACCGCGCCGAGTTGCGGCTGGCGGTCAACGCGGGGTCGATCTTGGAGGATGAGGACCAGCAGGGCCTCGCCCACTTCCTAGAGCACATGGCCTTCAACGGCACAGCGAAGTTCGCGAAGCAGGAGCTCGTCGACTACCTGGAGTCCATCGGCACGCGCTTCGGGCCCGACCTGAACGCGTACACGAGCTTTGACGAGACCGTATACATGCTACAAGTGCGCACCGACAGCATGGCGCAGTTCACCACGGGCATCGACGTGCTGCGCGAGTGGGCCGCTAACATTACGCTGGAAGAGGAGGAGATTGAGAAGGAGCGCGGCGTGATCATCGAGGAGTGGCGGCTGGGGCGTGGCGCGTTCGCGCGCATCCGCGAGGCGCAATTCCCAGTGCTGCTCAAAGGCTCGCGCTACGCCGATCGTCTGCCCATCGGCAAGAAAGAGAGCATTGAGTCGTTCGATGTGGAGACGTTCCAGCGCTTCTACAGCGACTGGTACCGCCCCGACCTGATGGCCGTCGTGGCCGTGGGCGATTTCGATGTAGATGAGGTGGAGGCAATGATCGTCGAGCAGTTCTCGACACTGGAACAGCCTGAAGCTGCACGCGAGCGGCCAGCGTACTCGGTGCCGGGCAACACCGCACCGCTCGTGAGCGTGGCTACCGACCCCGAGCTGCCGTACGGCTCCATTCAGGTGGTGTACAAGCACCCGAAGGAAGACCGCAGCACGCTGACAGGCTACCGCAAGGACCTGACTGAGTCGCTGTATTCGGTGATGTTCAACCAGCGCCTGCAAGAGCTGATCCAGAGCGCGGACCCGCCGTTCACGTTCGGATCGGCTGGGCCGGGCACCTTCGTCAAGGGTGCCGATTTCTACAACCTGCAAGCCATCCTGGCGGGCGGTGGCCATCTCAACGCGCTGGAGGTGCTGCTGACCGAGGCCGAGCGCGTGCGCCAGCATGGGTTCACGCAGGCCGAGTTGGACCGTGCCAAGATCGACCTCATGCGGTCGTTTGAGCAAGCCTACGCCGAGCGCGACAAGGGTGAGTCGCGCAGCTACGCCTCGCGCTACGTCAACCACTACCTCGACGGCGGCCCCTCGCCCGGCATCGAGTTCAGCTACCGCGCCAGCCAAGACCTAGTGCCTGCGATCACGCTGGACGAGGTCAACTACCTCGTCACCCAGTACCTCACCGAGGACAACCGCGTTATCCTGGCCGACGGCAACGACCCGGAGATGATGCCCACCGAGGCTGAACTGCTCGCCGTGTTCGACGCCGTCGCTGCCAAGACGATCGAGCCCTACGCCGAGGAGGTCGTGGATGCGCCGCTGATCCCCGAGATGCCCACACCAGGCACGATTGCTGCACGCACGACCGACGACGTGATCGGCGTGACGCGGGCCACGCTCTCAAACGGCGTGCGCGTGGTGCTGAAGGAGACCGACTTCAAAAACGAGGAGATTCTATTCTCGGCATACAGCCCTGGCGGTACCTCGCTGGTAGTGGACGATGCCGACTACATCCCGGCCAGCTACGCCTCGGGCCTCGTGGCACAAAGTGGCTTAGGGGCGTTCGGCCCCGTCGAGCTGTACAAGAAGATGACCGGGAAGCTCGTCAACGTGCGCCCCAGCATCGGCGGGCGCTCGGAGGGCTTCTCCGGGTCGGCCTCGCCGGAAGATATCGAGTCGCTGTTCCAGCTGGTCCACCTCCACTTCACCGCGCCGCGTGCCGATGAGACGGCCTACGCGTCGTTCAAGAAGCGGATTGGGCAGTTCATGCTCGGCATGCAGGCCGACCCCGCCACGGCCTTCCGCGACACGATGGCGGTCGTGATGGCGCAGAATCACCCGCGCGCGCAGCCCTTCTCGCAGGCCACGCTCGACGCGATGGACCTCGACGCATCGTTCGCGTTCTACAAGGAGCGCTTCGCCGACGCCAGCGACTTCACGTTCTACTTCGTGGGCAACTTCGACACGGAGCGCATGCTCGATATGTCGGCGCTGTACCTCGGCAGCCTCCCCGCCCTCGACCGTGAGGATACGCCTCAGGACATCGGCATCCGCACCCCTGAGGGCATCGTGACCAAGGTGGTGCAGCGCGGCGTGGAGCCTAAGGCGCAAGTGCGCATCGTATTCACCGGCGAAGCCGAGTGGTCGCAGGACAACCAACGGCTGATGGGCGCCATGACGCAGGCGTTTCAGATCAAGCTGCGCGAGGTACTGCGCGAGGACCTGGGCGGCGTCTATGGCGTGGGCGCCTCGGGCGGGCTCAGCCGCGAGCCCAACCAGAGCTACAGCATCTCCGTCAGCTTCGGCTGCGACCCCGAGCGCATCAACGAACTCGTCGAAACCGTCTATGCCCAGATCGACAGCGTGAAGGCGGGCGCGCTGGATGACACGTACGTGACTAAGGTGCGCGAGACCATCTTGCGTGGCCACGAGACCAACCTGCAGGAGAACCGCTACTGGCTCAGCACGCTCTCGTCGTTCGACCGCTCCGGCCAGGACGCCACCACCATCCCAACGGGCTTGCCCAGCTTCATGGAGATGATTACACCGCGCATGCTGGAGGATACCGCCAGCCAGTACTTCACTTTCGACAACGTGGCGACCTTTGTGCTCGTCCACGAGGACTTCGACGCCAGCACGCTCGAACTGGAGCCGCGCTGACCGGCATGGACGCTATGCGTTCATTTCTAGGTAGATCAGCCTTGGCGCCATTCCTTATTTCCACCTCACCCTGTCCCTCTCCTGGCTCCCAGGAGAGGGGACTATGCCCCACCGGAATGCTGTATACCGCACAGCAGCTTTCGATAAAATTGGCATTATGGCCGACACCATCCTGGTCGTAGACGATGAGGTGCATGTGCGCCTCATGCTGCAGGACTACCTGACGGCGCAAGGCTATCGGGTGGCGATGGCGGCGGATGGACGGGAGGCGCTGTTCGTAGCCCGCGAGCAGCCGCCCGACCTCATCCTGCTGGATGTGATGATGCCCGAGTTGGGTGGGCTCGACTTCATCCGCCAGCACCGCCGCGACCACGCCACGCCTATCATCCTGATCACGGCGCGCGTGGAGGAGGTGGACAAGATTATCGGCTTGGAGTTGGGCGCGGACGACTACATCACGAAGCCGTTCAGCTTGCGCGAAGTGCTGGCGCGCGTCCGGGCGGTGCTGCGGCGCACGCGGTCGGCAGCAACGCCCGACGAGATCCATCGCGTGCAGGATGTGACGGTACACCTCGGCCAGCACCACGCCGAGGTGGCCGGGCAGACGCTGCAACTCACGCCCTCCGAGTTCAACTTGTTGGCCGTCTTGATCCAGGCGCCCGACCGCGTCTTCAGCCGCCACGACCTGCACGACTGCCTCCATGCCGACGACGATGCTGGCACCGCCCGCACCATCGATGTCCACATCCGCAACCTGCGCACCAAGCTGGAGCCCGACCCGAAGGCGCCGCGCTACATCCAAACGGTGTACGGCGCGGGCTACCGCTTCGCCTCGGGCAGCTGAAGCGTGAAGCACGTGCCCTTGCCGACCGTGCTCGTCGCCATAATGGTTCCGCCATGGGCCTGCACGATGGAGCGTGCGATGGCGAGGCCCAGCCCCGACTGCCCCTCTGTCTGATGCCGCGACCCCTCACGACGGTACAAGCGCTCGAAGATGTGTGGCAGCGCATCTTCCGGGATGCCTTCGCCCGTATCGGCGACCTCGATGGCAATGCCTGCCGCATCCTGCCGACTGCACACCGTCACCACCCCGCCCGACGGCGTGTGACGCAACGCGTTGACGACGAGGTTCGCCAGTACCTGATACAACCGCTCGCCATCGCCGTCAATCCGCAGATCCGAGCCCTCGTGTTCAACCTGCAAAGCAATCTCGCCAGCGGCGGCTTGCTGCGCGAACGCCTGCGCTACACGGTCGAGCACTGGGGCGACAGACATGACGGCGCGCTGCATGGGCAAGGCGCCTGCATCGGCGAGCGAGAGCGTGCGGAGGTCGTCCACCAGGCGCTTGAGGCGCTGCGCCTCGGCGTGCATCATGCGCAGGCGCTCGGGCGTAGCGGACAGGTCTTCGTCGGCGAGCGCTTCCAGGTAACCCGCGATGACGGTGATCGGCGTCCGCAGCTCGTGCGCCACGTCGGCGGTCATCTGCTGACGCGCTGCCTCGGCCTGCGCTAGCGCGGCACTCATCGTGTTGAAGGCCTGCGCTAGCTGCCCGATCTCGTCGGCTGAGCTGACTTGCACCTCTTGCTGCAGGTCGCCCTGTGCCACGGCGCGGGTGGCGGCATTGAGTTCGCGGAGCGGTCGGAGTGAGAAGCGCGCCACGCCCACCCCCACGAGCAGCGCACACAGCACTGCGCCCAGCCCGCCGATGATGAGGCCCGTGTCGAGTTGGCGGAGGTAGGCCTGCTGCTCGGCACTCTGCGGCAGCAGCTCCGTCGGCAGCAAGATGTAGCCTGCTAGCTGCTCGCCGACCTCCAGCGGCACTGCAGCCTCCAACTCGTCCTCCGGTACATAGCGGCCTTCGGGCGTTCGTCCCGCCGAAATATGGACTATGCCCGAGCCGTCCGCCAGCCCATACCGGGTGGGGGCTGGGCGGCCTCCGGGACGCGGCGGTGGCCCCGACCCGCGGCGCTCCCGCATGGCGTCCCGGCTGGGTGGGCGCCTGTCGAACGATTCGGCGACGCCATCCCAGGAGCCTGTACGCTCGTAGTGCCGCAGCATCTGCGCCCGGAAGCGCTCCAGCGATTCCCGCTCCAGCAGTTCCGTGAAGGCCCGGCGGTTGGCTTCACGCACGTACACCGCCACGACCACGGCCTGCACTGAGCAGACACCCACGAGTACCAGAACCAACTTTGCCGACAGCGAGCGCATGGGGAATCAAGAGCCGACGAGCGTCTGTTTCAGTGTGGCGATGTCGTTGATGAGTTGCTTGACCTCCAGCGGCAGCGAGCCGTTGTATACGCCCCGGATGTGGCCATTGGGGTCCACCAGCACGAAGTTCTCCGAGTGGTAGAACGTGGTGTTCAAGCCGAACGCCGAAAAGTACGACGCGTCGGCGAGGGTTGCGACGGCCTCCTGCTCCCCCCGCAGCAGGTGCCACTTGCCCAGCTGCACGTCGTTGACCTGCGCGTACGCCGCCAGCACGGGCACGGTGTCGGCCTCGGGCATGACGCTGTGCGAGAGGATGAGCACGTCGTCGTCATCGGCGAAGGCGGTCTGCACGGCGGCCATGTTGCTGCGCAGCGACGGGCAGATGGTGGCGCACTGCGCGAAGAAGAAGTTGGCCACGTAGATCTTGCCCGAGACATCGGCTTGCGAGATCGTCTCGCCCGCTTGATTCGTGAGCGCAAAGTCGGCGATGCGGTGCAGATCGGGAGCTTGTGCCTCCGGCTCCGTCAGCCACTCGGGCGTCAGCTCGGCGCTGCGATAGTACGGCAGCGGCGTGCCAGCCTCGCGCTGGCAGCCGACGCAGAGCAGCAGCAGTGCGGCGGGGATGAGGATGTGTGTTTTCATGGCGATTGGAGTCAATGTGTGAGACTCGGCACCCAGCCTGGTCTCGAAGTCCCCTCTCCTAGGGAGGAGAGGGACAGGGTGAGGTGGAAATAAGGAATGGCGACACGGCTGATCTACCTCACCCCAGCCCTCTCCTGTCAAGGCGAGGGAGCCCGCTGTGCTGGCTGGAGGGGTATCATCCCTGGCTTGAATAGCAAACCGCTTCACACACACGGCTTGGCCCCGATCAGGCCGTAGCGGCGGCCGTCCTGAACGACGTAGTTGGCGCGGAGCGTGCCGTCGGGGTACCACATTTGCTGGCGGCCCGACTCGTGGCCCTCGGCGTAGTTGAAGTCGCGGAACGGCGTGCCATCGGCGAGCCACTCTTGTGCGCGGCCGTGGTGCAGCCCGTTGGCGTATTCGTAGCGGTACTGCAGCGTCCCATCGGCCCACCAGCCCCAGTGGACGCCCGTCTTCTCGCCGTGCGTGTAGTGCCGCTCGGCTTCGCGCTGCCCGTTGGCGTACCAGCGCGTCGTCATCCCGTGGCGTTGGCCTTCGTGGTAGGCGGCCTGCTCGGCGCGGGCACCGTTGGGATGTGTCAGCGTCACGATGCCCGTGAACGGCTCGCCGTGGCGATGGAGGCGTTGCTGGTGGAGGCTGAACGTCTCGTCCCAAGCAACCTCCACGAGCGGCACAGGCGGGGCTTCTGGCTCAGGGGTCGAGCTGAACAGTACGACGAGGCTGCCCAGCCCAGCCAACAGGCCGTAATTGATCCGGCGCATCATCGCGTCACCGTCCCAGCCGTGCCGAAGAAGCCGTTGCCGTTGATGTACGGGTCCTGGTCGGTGATGTGGTAGTGGTAGATGCCATCCGGGTAGTCGGGCGTGGGTCCGAAGTGGCCGTGGTACTCGTCCAGATCGGCGTTCGTCACGGTCCGTCCGTTCTCCTCTGGCCCGTAGACGGGGAAGCCGTCGAGGAGGAAGCCGATGAGCGCGTCGCGCCCGCGGGTGGCGGTGATGTACAGCGGCTCAATGTGGTAGTGGTACTCGCCGAAGTTCTGCGGATGGCCGTTGTACTGATCGAACGAGTCGATCTCGCGCGTCAGCGGCTGGTCGGGGCCCGCGTACTGGTTGTAGATGGGCACGCCGTTCACCGAGATGCCGATGGGGCCTAGCGGCGTGGCGCTCTTGGTGCTGGCCTCTTGCGGGTTTAGCGGAATGCGGTACGTCCGCTCGGCGGCGCGGATCTGGTTCGGGTTGAGGCGGAAATTCGGGTTGGTGCCATTGTACGCCTCGTACTGGTCCGTGCCGGTGGCGAAGTACGGGCTTCCGTGATTGGGCACACCAGTAGTCACGAGTACGATTTCGTTGCCGTCCAGCGTTACAGTCACATCGTCCGTGAAGTGGTCGAAGGCGGCAGGCAGGTTACCTGTATCTTCCGTCGGATCGTCCTCGCCCTCGGCCATGGACCAGCTGCTGTCGCAGCCGGCGAGGCTGAGCATGAAGGGAATGACGGCGAAGGCCCAGCGGAAGTTGAAGTAGGATGATGTGCGTGTCATGACGAACCTCCCTCGTCTGCGTGATGAGTACAGGGGAAGGCTACGGGCGAAATGTTCAGACCCGGTTCAGACGATGTGGCAATCGTACTTCATGTGAAGACAAGCCCCAGGTTTACGCATTTTACACGGCGCTCTGTAACTTGGTGTGTACTTGTGTGTAGTAGGCTGCCCGTGAAACGCCTCCGCCGTCATAGCCTCTTCTGCGCACTGCTGTTTGTACTGGGCAGCGTGGTGCTGCCTGCGGTGCATGCGGCCAGCCACGGCCTGCACGATCACGACCATCATCACGAGGACGGCCTGCACGACGTTGAGCATGCGTTCGACTGTGAACTGTGCGCCCATCTGGCCCACGTCTCCGGCACACTCAACGCCGCCACGGCCGAGACACCTGCTCTCCTCGCTGTCCCCAGCGTTGAAGCACCCGTTTCTCCTCTCCTCGCTTCCACTCCACGTGCGCTTCAATCGCCCCGCGCACCGCCCGCCTGAGGCTAGCCGCACCGTCACGGGGCACTGTATGTATTGCATCGTGCCCCACCCGTTCGTCGTATAGCCTCCCATGCCGATGCTCGATTGGCTTGTTGTAGGCGGCGGGGTACACGGCACCCATATCTCCCATGTGCTTACGCAGCAGCTCGGCGTGCCTCGGCACCGGCTGCGCGTCGTCGATCCGCATCCTACGCCCCTCCACCTGTGGGCGCAGCGGACGGCAACGGTAGGCATGCGGTTTATGCGGTCGCCGATGGTACATCACCTCGATGTCCACCCGTTCAGCCTCAAACACTTTGCGTCGTCCGCGCCCATCGCCGACTGGGCGCGCTTCGCGTACCCGTTCAAACGTCCGTCGCTGACGCTCTTCAACGCGCACAGCCAGCGTGTGGTGGAGGCGTTCGACCTGGACGCCCTCCGCCTGACCGCGGCCGTCACCGACGTGACCACCACAGACGGTGGCTACCTCGTGGAGACGACCCAGGGTCAACTAGCCACGCGGCGCGTGGTGCTGGCCGTGGGGATGGGCGGACTGCGCTACCCTAACTGGGCGCAGCAAGACGCCGTGTCCGACCGCGTGGCACACATCTTCGACGCCTCGTTTCAGCGGGAGGCCATCGCCCCCAGCGACCGTGTCGTCGTCGTGGGCGGCGGCATCTCGGCGGCGCAGGTGGCGATGGCGTGCGGCAAGACGACGAGCCAGCCTGTGACGTTGCTCCAGCGGCATGCGCCACGCATCCACCAGTTCGACAGCGATCCCGGATGGATGGGGCCGCGCCACCTGACGGCCTTCCATCAGACGCCCTGCACGTGTACCCGCCGAGCAATGATTGCCGAAGCGCGCCACGCTGGGTCGATCCCGCCGCAGGTCCACCGCGACCTGAAGCGGGCCGTCCGCGCGCAACGCGTCGACGTGGTGCAAAGCATGGTGACCTCGGCAGCTGTCGATGTTGGCGGTGCCGTCTGCTTCACACTCGGCGACGGCAGCTGCCTCACGGCCGACCGCGTGCTGCTGGCGACGGGCTTCGCCACGGAGCGACCGGGCGGTGCGTGGATGGAGCGGATGGTGCAACGCCTCGGCTTGCGGTGCGCGCAGTGCGGCTTCCCCATCGTCACGCCCGACCTCGCGTGGCGGCCCGGCCTGCACGTGACGGGCGCCCTTGCCGAACTCGAAGTCGGCCCCGTGGCCCGCAACATCGTCGGCGCCCGCCTTGCCGCCGACCGCCTCCTCGCGGCGGCCTAACACTCCCCCTCGCTTACCCCAACCCCTCGCATGCTCGCTGCTCACGCCCTCACCAAACGCTACAACGGCACCGCTGCCGTCGATGACCTCACGCTGACCATCGGTCCGGGCGAGGTCTATGCGCTCCTCGGCCCGAACGGCGCGGGGAAGACGACGACGATCAACCTCTTCCTCGGCTTCGCCACGCCCGATGCGGGGCGCGTCACCATCGGCGGGCTCGACGTGGCGGAGGCACCGCTGGAGACGAAGCGGCTGCTGGCGTACATCCCCGAGCAGGTGATGCTCTACAAGAATCTGAGCGGCCTGGAGAACCTGGCGTACTTCACCGCGCTGGCGGGGCACGAGGGCTACAGCGACGCCGACCTGCGCGGCTTTCTCACGACAGCGGGGCTGCAAGACGAGGCGCACACGCGGCGCGTCAGCACCTACTCGAAGGGTATGCGGCAGAAGGTGGGCATCGCGCTGGCCGTGGCGAAGCAAGCCAAGGCGTTGCTGCTCGACGAGCCGACCAGCGGCCTCGACCCCTCGGCAGCCTACGAGTTCTCCGAGCTGCTGCGGACGCTCAGCGGGCAGGGCGTAGCGATCCTGATGGCCACGCACGACCTGTTCCGCGCTGTCGATGTGGGCACGCGTATCGGCATCATGAAGCAGGGCCAATTAGTCGACGAACTCGCCACCGCCGACCTCCCCCACGCGCAGCTCGAACAGCGCTACCTGGACCACATGCGCCGCGCACAGGTCCCGGCCTGACCCTCCCCCACTCAACTGGAGCCTCCGATCATGATTTGGACGATTGCACGCAAAGAAGCGACCGAAATGCTGCGCGACCAGCGCTTCCAGTGGGCCACAGGCATCACGCTCGTGCTGCTGCTGGCTTCGCTGTTCGTCGGCTGGACCCACTACACCGATGTGGAGGCGCAGCGCACGATGGCGCAGACCGTGGACCGCGAAGTGTGGCTGAACCAGGGCGAGAAGAACCAGCACTCGGCCGTCCACTTCGGCACGTACGCCTTCAAGCCCAACTCGCCGCTGACGGCGATGGATCGGGGCGTGCTGCCCTACACGGGCGTGGCGGTCTTTATGGAAGGCCACCGCATGGCCGACGCCCAGTTTCGCCCGGCGGAGGACGCCACGGCGGTGCAGCGGCTGGGCAGCCTGACGGCGGCGTCCACGTTGCAGGTCCTGGTGCCGCTGCTGCTCATCCTGCTGGCCTTTGCCACGTTCGCGGGCGAGCGCGAGCAGGGCACGCTGCGGCAGCTGCTGAGCCTCGGTGTGGCCCCGCGCACGCTCGCAGCGGGCAAGGCGCTCGGCGTAGTGGTGCCGCTGCTGATCTTGATTGTACCTGCCGCCGTCCTCGGCGTGCTGGCGCTGATGGTGCTCGACGGCACAGGTGCCCTCAGTCTTGGTCGCTTTGCGATGCTGTTCGGGGTCTATACGCTCTACTTCGCGCTGATCGTGTTGCTGACGCTGGTGGTGAGCGCCCGCGCACGATCGGCGCGGAGTGCCTTAGTAGGCCTGCTCAGCTTCTGGCTGCTGACCACGTTCGTCGTCCCCCGCCTCGTCACCGATGCCGCCGACGCCATCCATCCCACGCCCGATCCGATTACCTTTCAGGCCGACATCCGCACAGACCTTGGCAACCTCATCCCGTGGGCCGACCGCACGAAGGCCGTCCAGGAACGGCTGATGGCCGAGGAAGGGGTCGAGTCGGTGGAGGAGCTGCAGGCGAGCGTGCCCGGGCACACGCTGTTTGAGGCCGAAGCGGACGAGACGGAGGTGTACCGCACGCACTACGCCAAGCTCGCTACGCAGCACGACGGCCAGCGCGGCATCACGCAGGCGGGCAGCCTGTTCGCGCCCTACCTCGCCGTCAAGCAGCTGTCGATGGGGCTGGCGGGCAGCGACTACACGCACCACCGCCACTTCGCGGAGGCCGCCGAGGTGTACCGCTACGACTACGTGCAGATGCTGAACCAAGACATGATCGACGCGCAGTCGCAGTGGGGCGGCACAGTAGGGCGCGAGATGTGGGAGCAGGTGCCCGAGTTCACGTACGCCGCGCCGGGCGCCGGATGGGCCGTGGCGCAGTACGGCCTCAGCCTGGGCGCGTTGGCCGCGTGGGTGTTGGCTCTCGGCCTCGTGCTGCCGTTCACGCTGGGCTCCATGGAGGTGGGCTGATGCTACGCACCATCCTACGCTACGAAGCCCGCCTCCTCCGCGCCGACAACCTCGCCCGCATCGCGCTCGGGCTGTTCGTCGTCCTGATGCTGTACGCCGGGTACTCCGGCGGGCGCTACGTCCAAGAGCAGCGCGCCATCATCGACACGCACCAGGAGCGGCACACGGAGCGCATCGCGTCCATCAAAGCGCAGGTCATTGAGCTAGAGGCGCAGATGGTGGCTGATGGCGCCTCGCTGGAGGCTCCCGCCGCGATCGGCCTGCGGCACCCGTACACCATCGGCTCGGCGCAGGGCCAGGTGGTGGCGTTGCCGCCGGGGCCGCTGGCGGCGTTTGCCGTCGGCCAGAACGACCTCTTCCCCCCGGCGCTGCGCGTCAGCGTGGGCGGCGCCCGTTCGCTTGGCTATACCGCCACGCTGGAGAGCCCGTTCAAGCTGCTCGTGGGCCACTTCGACCTCACCTTCTTCTTCCTCTTCCTCTACCCGCTGCTCATCATCGCCCTCCTATTTGGCCTCACGACGTCGGAGCGCGAGGGCGGGATGCTACGGATGCTGCTGGCACAACCTATCCGCCTGACGACGCTGGTGACGGGCAAGCTGCTGCTGCGCGGGATGCTGCTGGTCGGATGCGTCGTCCTTGGCACCGCGCTCGTGATGGGCGTCTTCGCCGACCCTGCTAACTCTGCCGCGTGGGCGCGCTGGCTGCTGTGGGTGGTGGCGGCGCTGGCGTACGGCGCGTTCTGGATCGGCCTCGCCGTGTTTGTCGATAGCCGCGTGGAGCGCTCGGCGACGAGCGTGCTGGTGCTGGCCGTCTGCTGGCTGGTACTGGCCGTGATCGTGCCGAGCACGCTGGCTGTGGTGGCGAGCAGCGTCTACCCCGTGCCGTCGCGGATGGAGTACATCAGCGCGATGCGCACCGAGTCGAACGTGGCGCAGCAGCAAGGCGCGTCCTCGCTCGCCGCGTTCTTCGAGGACCACCCCGAGATTGCACCCGTCAGCGACGACGACACCAACTTCGCCATGCTGCGCGTGGTGCGTAGCGAGCGCGTGGCCGAAGCCATCGCCCCCATAGAAGCTCGGTTCGAGGCCCAGAAGGCGCAGCAGCAGCGGCTGATCCGGGCCCTCGGCTACCTGTCGCCCACCGTGCTCACACAGCAGGCGTTCCTGGAGATCGCGGGCACCGGTCACACGCGCCACACGGCCTTCATGACGTCGGTCCACGCCTTCCACGACGACTGGAAAGCCCACTTCGTCCCCATGCTCTTCGCCAACACGCCGCTCCGCCCTGCCGACTACGACACGCTGCCCGCGTTCGGTTTTGCCGAGCCCACGCTCGGCGCCTCCGCCGCCAGCCTTGCCGCCCCGCTGCTGCTCATGCTGACGCTCGGGCTACTGCTCGGCGGTGCTGGCTACCGACGCTATCGGCACCATCAGCTTTGATTCCGTTATGACTGACTTCAACGCCGATGTGCTCATCGCAGGCGCTGGTCCTGCGGGCTTGAATGCCGCGCTGGTCTTGGCGCGGGCGGGGCGCGCTGTGATCGTCCTGGACGGCGGCCCCGGGCGCAACGCACCGGCTGCGCACGCCCACAACGTGTTTACTCGCGACGGTACCCCGCCGGGCGAGCTCCGTCGCATTGGTCGCGCGCAAGCCAAACACTACGGTGCGCAGTTCATCCGCGCCAACGCCGTCGATGCCCACGCCAGCGAGGCGGGCGTCACGCTGCACCTCGCCGACGGTACCCAAGTCGTGGGTCGCAGGCTGCTGCTTGCCACGGGCGTGGAGGACATCCTGCCCGATCTTCCGGGGCTGGCCAAGGCGTGGGGCGAGACGGTGGTCCACTGCCCATACTGCCACGGCTACGAACTGCGCGGCCAGCCAACGGCCATCCTCGGCGCGAGCGACCAAGCCGTGCATCAAGCCGGGCTGCTCCTCGGCTGGACTGACGACGTCACACTCTACACCAACGGTGATGAACTCGCTGACGATGCGCGCGCATCGCTCGCTGCGAAAGGCGTGGCGGTTGAGGCGCGTACACTTGCAGCGCTCGACGTAGACGGGCGAGCCGTCCAGGCCTTGATCTTCGCCGATGGGACCTCACACCCGATCAGAGTCGTGTATGTCCAGCCCGATCAGCGCCCTCGCGGTCCGCTGCCCGACGCGCTCAGCTTGGAGCGCACGGAGGCGGGCCACGTTGCCGTCGATGATCTCTACCGCACCAGTGCCCCGAACGTCTGGGCCTGCGGCGACATGACCACGCCCATGCAGGCCGTCCCGTTGGCTGCAGCGGCAGGGTTTGGCGCGGGCGCGCTCATCAACAACGACCTCATCGCATCGGGGGTGCATTACGCACCCGGTGTGCTTCATTAACCCCCTACAACCCGACTGCCATGTCAACGCTCACTGCACACTCTCGGCTCGACGCCACGGGTATTTTCCTATCCACGCTCTGCTTTTTGCATTGCCTCGCGGTGCCGCTCATCGCCACAGGCGCACTGGCGTGGATGGCCTCGGAAGCCATTCACATCGGCCTGACGGTGGTGCTCTCTGGCATCGTGCTCCTGGTGGCATGGCCGAGCTACAAACGGCACCGCAACGCGCTCGTCCCCGCGCTGCTGATCAGCGGGCTCGCGCTGCTCATCGGCGCGGTGTTGGGCGAGGAGGCCCTGGGAGAAAACGGCGAGACGCTGGTCACCGTCGTAGGCTCCGTCCTGCTGATCGCCGGGCATATCGTCAACCTACGCGCCAAGAGGAAACACACATGACCCAATCAGCTATCCCGGTAACCGTACTTTCTGGCTTCCTCGGTGCAGGCAAGACGACGCTGCTCAACCACGTCCTCGCCAACCGCGAGGGGCAACGCGTGGCCGTCATCGTCAACGACATGTCTGAGGTCAACGTAGACGCCGCTATCGTGCGTCAAGGCGAAGTCAGCCGCGCTGCAGAGGTCACGCGCACCGATGCACGGCTCGTGGAGATGAGCAACGGCTGCATCTGCTGTACCCTCCGCGAAGACCTACTCGTGGAGGTGTCGCGGCTGGCTCGGGCAGGCCGGTTCGATGCCATCCTCATCGAGTCCTCCGGCATCTCCGAGCCGCTGCCCGTGGCCGAGACGTTCACGTTCGAGGATGAGAGCGGACAGACGCTCAACGACATCGCCCGCTTGGACACCATGGTGACGGTGGCCGATGCAGGCAACCTCCTGACCGAGATCCGATCCGTAGAGAGCCTGCGCGACCGCGACATGGGCGTCAGCGAAGACGACGTGCGGTCGATTGGCGAACTCCTCCTCGACCAGATCGAGTTCGCCGATGTGATTGTCCTCAACAAGATGGACACCGTCACTGCTGATGAAGCCGCCGTCATCGAGGCGGCCCTACAGCGACTCAACCCACGCGCTGAGGTCATCCGCACTGAGCACAGTCGTGTGCCCTTGAGCAAAGTCCTCAACACAGGCCTGTTCGACTTCGCCGAGGCCGCTGATGCACCGGGATGGCTGGCCGAGATGCGCGGCGAGCACCTGCCCGAGACCGAGGAGTACGGCGTCAGCTCGTTTGTCTACCGCGCCCGCATGCCGTTCCACCCGGTGCGGCTGTGGCGCTTCCTCCAAGGCTCCTGGCCCGCCCTCCCCGATGCGCCCGGCACGCTTCGGTCCAAAGGGGTCATGTGGCTGGGCTCTGCGCCGCGTACCATGTGGGTGTGGAGCCAAGCAGGCCGCCACCGCAAGTACCACGACGTAGGCCGGTGGTGGGCCGATGTGCCGGGCGAGCGATGGCCCGACGACGCGGAGCTCCGCGCCGACGTAGACCGGGTATGGCACTCCGTCACGGGCGACCGTCGGCAGGAATTGGTCTTTGTCGGCATCGGCATGGACGAGGCCGCCATCCGCCGCATCCTAGACCATTGTCTGCTCACCGATGAGGAGGTCTACGCCGACGAGGCGTCGTGGGACCGCTGCCCCTTCACCGACCCGGTGACCTAAAAGCGAGCCAAAGCGTTAAGGCTTGCTGTTTGCCCGTCTGACCACATTGCCGCCACGTATGCGCCCCCAACAGCCTATCCCCGTCACGGTAGTCACTGGCTTCCTCGGCGCCGGTAAGACCACGCTCATCAACCAGCTCGTCACGAGCGAAGGTGCGCGTGGGCGGCGGCTGGGGCTGATCGTCAACGACTTCGGCGCGATCAACCTCGACGCCTCCGAGATGGACGCCGACGGCAGCACAGTGCTCGCGCTGGAGGGCGGCTGCGTGTGCTGCTCGCTCTCGGCAGGACTGATGAGCGCCATCATGGCGCTGGCGGGGTCCTCAAAGCCGCCCGAGCATATCCTGATCGAAGCCTCCGGCGTGTCGGACCCACTCGGCATCGTGATGCCGCTGGTGGGCGCAAGCGTCCAGCCCCTCGTCCGGCTTGCCGCCGTGGTCGCGGTTGTGGATGTCGGGCAAGTCGACCAGTGGCCATCAGAAGAAGCCGCAGCACTTGCCGAGGCGCAGGTGCGCGGCGCCAGCGTGGTCGTGCTGAGCAAGACCGCGCAGCACGGCGCTCCCGCCCTGTGGGCCGCCGAAGACTGGATCACCGCACTCTCGCCCGGCGCACGCCTGCTCGACAGCGCCGACCTCGTGCCCACCCTGCTGCTCGACACCAACGACGACGTCCTGACCGGCCTGCTCGACCCCGCCGCCCGCGACCGTCCGGTGGCGCAGCACCTCGACGCGTTCGACACCTGGGTCTTCGAGTCCGATACGCCCTTCGTCTCCCTCAACGGGCTGCGCCGCACCATCGCCGCCCTGCCCACCGACGTGATCCGTGCCAAGGGCATCGTCGCCGTGGCAGACAGCCCAAAGCCCGTGCGCTTCCACCTCGTTGGCCGCAGCCTCGCCACGCGCTTCGTGGAGGCTTGGCCTGACGACTGGGAAGGCTCCGTGCGCAGCCGCTTGGCCGTGCTTGGAGTCGCAGGCACCCTCAGCCCTGCCCAACTGGATGCTCGCTTCAATGCGGCTGTTGCCGCGCTTGTCTAATTCTGCTATGCCATACGAAACCGAACCCATCCCGCGCTTGCCGCTTCGCGCCACGATCGTACTCGTGTGCGCCATGCTGGGCACGGCGGTCGCCCTGTGGACCTGGCGTCCCGCCCCGGATGTGCCCATGCTGGCTTCAGCGGTCTTCGCAGAATCTGCTGTGCTCGACTCAGTCGGGGCCCATCCGCCCCCCATCGAAGACGACGTGTGGGAGACACTGGCAGAGTATACGTACGAAGTCTTTGAGGACTTCGAGTATGAAGTCACGTTCAGCGAGGCCGTGCAGGCGCTCCACGAGACGGAGGTGACGCTGAAGGGCTACATCATCCCGCTCGAACAGGGCATCACCGTGACGCACTTCCTGCTCAGCACCTTCCCGCTGGCCGACTGCTACTACTGCATGCCGGGCGGACCCGAGTCGTTCGTGGAAGTGATGACGGATGACCCTATCGCGTTCACGTACGAGCCCCTCACGCTGCGCGGCACCTTTGCCGTGCTGGAGAAGGAAGAGATCGATCAGATGGGCATGTTCTACCGCATGACAGATGCCAAGTACGTGGACGAATGACCCGCATCCGCCTCGGTCATAGCCTGATGCTCGCGGTCTTGCTGGGCGGATGCAGCACGGTGCGCGCGCCCAACCTCGGTGCGCCAGTGGCGGAGGCGTGCTTTCCGTTCGAGCGTCTGGCCCCCGCTGACCGCGCGGTGGCGGATTCGCTGCTGGCGCATGCCCTGGACCATGAGGCGCTCTACACGCTCGCCGCGCCCCTCAAGCCGATGAGCAGCGTGGGCATGCTGACCTTGCGCATCGCGCCGCCAGACTCGCTCGCCGAGCAGACGCCGCCAGACACGTTCCCCACCGAGGCCGCGCTCGCACGCGTGGCGCAGTGGCATCGCATCGCCGAGGTGTTTCATTGCGGATCCGCCGAGGCCGTCTTGGTCCCCTACCGCAACGTGTACGACGGCGTGCGCTACCTCCAACTCACCGTGGTTGACCGGTCGCGCGTGCATGCACTGATGGATGCGACGCCGGAGGTCTGGGGCTACTGGGGCGTCTCGGGCGAGGCCGCGCCGTCGGTGATCGTCGGCGCCGTAGAGAACGCCGAGTCGTACCGCCGCTTCCGGGGTTACGGCCTGCTGTTCGGCTACCCCCGCTATGCCATCGACTTCTTCGTGGCCGCCGCCCAGGAGGCCGACCGCACCGAGCAGTTCGTCACCCGCGACTTCTTCCACGTCCCCGTCCACGCCGCCGAGCGGGGCTACTTCACCTACGCCATACCCAAGGGCCACACGCCCTCCGCCATCGACTCGGCGCGCTACCACACCGCCATGAACATACTGAGCGCCTACCGCGACAGGCGCGCTGTCTACCTCACCCCCGACAGTACCCTCGATGCCCTCGGCCTGCTCCGCGACTGGCGCAGCCAGGGCCTTCCACTCATTCAGACCCCATCACTGTGATGTTTGCTACCCAATTTGCCCGTCTGCTGACCGTTGCGCTCTACGGCTTCCTCTCGTTCTTCTGGAGCGGCTGCCAAGGGCACGACCACGACCATGAAGATGACGCGTTCAATGCGCAAGCCATTGCGCTGCACGACTCGCTTGTCGTCGTCGAGTCCGACGTACGCACGCTGCTCGCCGACCTCCAGGCCCAAGCCGACGGCGCGGACGTGCTGACGGATTCGCTCACCGCCATCGCCGCCGACCTGGACACGTGGGAGACGTTCCTGGTGGAGCCCGAGGGCGCGCACGAGGACGGCCACGATCACGGGCATGACCACGACCATGATCACGATCATGACCACAGCCACGACGCGCCCGACGTGACGCCCGAGCAAATGGTGGAGGTGCAGCAAGCGCTGCTCGACGCCATCCGCGTGCTCCACACCCGCCTCAGCGCGCTCCCAGCGGCCTCAGCCTCGGCCACCGCTCCGTAGCTTCGTAGTTCCTCCCCCCTCGCTCCCAATCCGATGCGCCTCTCGATCTCGCTTCTCCTGCTTGGTCTTCTCGCCATGCCCGTGTGGGCACAAGCTGGCCTGATGCAGGCGCAGCGACTCAGCACAGCGCCCACCATCGATGGGCAGCTTGACGACGCCGCGTGGCAGCAGCTCCAGCCGATCACGGGCTTCCGGCAGGTGGAGCCCAACCACGGCGAACCCGCCGCGCTGGCCACCACCGTGTGGATGGGCTTCGACGACCGCAACCTGTACGTGGCTGCCTTCATGGCCGACACCACCGGCCGTGCAGGCATGCGCGTGCCCGACCTCCGGCGCGACTTCGAGTGGGCCGACAATGACGTCTTCGGCGTCATGCTCGACCCCTTCGGCGATAGCGGCTCGGTCACCTCGCTCCAGGTCACACCTATGGCCACGCAGCGCGACATGCTCGTGGCCAACGGCGTCCAGGCCAACAGGGAGTGGGATGCCGTCTGGCAAGCGCGTACGCAGATGACACCCGAGGGCTGGACAGCGGAGATGGCGATTCCGTGGTCCACGCTGCGTTACCCCGTGGACGCCCCGCCAACGTGGCGCGTCAACTTTGTGCGGAAGATCCGCCGCGCCAACGAGGTCCACGCCTGGGGGCCGTACCCACGGGCACTCAACGGGCACTACATGGAGTATGGCGGCGACGTGGCAGGCCTGGAGCCGCCACCGCCCGCCCGCAACGTACGCGCACAGCCCTACCTCACCACCACGTACAACCGCGTGGGCGATGACAACGACACCACGCCCGATGTGGGCGGCGAGCTCAAGTGGGCCGTCACCAGCAACAGCGTGCTCGACCTCACCGTCAACACCGACTTTGCCCAGGCCGACGCCGACCGCCAGGTCATCAACCTCACGCGCTTCTCGGTCTTCTTCCCCGAGCGTCGCGCCTTCTTTTTGGAGAACGCCGAGTTGTTCGACCTGGGCAGTTCGCTCAGCGTCAAGCCGTTCTTCAGCCGGCGTATCGGGCTGGATGGCTTCGGGCAGCCGCTGACGCTGGACGGGGGCGCCCGCTTCGTATCGCGGACGGCCAAGCGCGGTGGTGGTGGACTCGTTATGCGGCAGCGCGGCAACGCTGAGGCGCCCGATGCATGGTTCGGCGTGGGCCGCTACCTCCAGAACGTAGGCCCGCGCGGGCAGTTGGGGGGGCTCATCACGCTCAGGCAGGATGCGGCGCTCGGCGACCAGCGCGCTGTGACCAATACCACGGTCACCCTCGACGGCTTCATGCAGCCCACGGAGTCATTCGCTGCCGATTGGCTCGTGTCGCAGTCCGTAACCGACGGCGCCCCCGGCGATGGCTTCGCCGCGCACACATGGATTCGCAATAACGCCGACTGGGGCTACATCGGCCATGTGCAAGGCATTATCACGGAGGACTACAACGCCGGGGTCGGTTTTGTGGGGCGGCGCAACTTGATCGTCACGAGCCCGGCGGTCACGCTCGACTTCCGGCCCGAGTGGCTGCCCAGCGCGGTCCGGCGCTGGCAACCGGGTTTCTCGGCTTTTCTCTATCACGAGTACAGCACCGGGCGCTTTCAGGAAGGCTCCACCACGATCCGCCCGTTCTACCTAGAGTTCCAGAACGGCGCCGAGATCAGCCTGTACGCCCGGCCGCATTGGCAGCGCCTCAACGAGAGCGAGGCGGCGCGCTTCCGTCCGCTCGGCCTCACCATCGCCCCGGGCGACTACACCTACACCCAGTTCGGGCTCTACGCCATCAGCGACCTGTCGAAGCCCTTGGGCGCGTCGTTCAACGGTCGCACAGGGCCCTACTTCGACGGTCACATCGCCACCGCCGAAGCCACGCTGCGCGTCGCCCCGTTGCCTAACATCGCCTTTCAGCTGGACTACGTCTACAACCGCATCACCGACTTGGGCGCGGCGGATCAGGAAGCTACGTCGCACCTCATCATCCCCGAGCTGCGGCTGGCGCTTAATCCACGCGTGCAGCTCAACGCGTTCTATCAGTACAACACCTTCGCCGACCAGGGCGCCTGGAATGTGCGCTTTGGGTGGGAGTTCAGCCCGCTCTCGTTCCTCTACCTTGTCTTCAACGACAGCCGCTTCTTCGTGGACGACACGCTCCGCCGCGGCAATCCCGAGCGCTTCCTGACGCAGCAGCAAGCCATCTTCAAGGTGAGCTACCTGCGCCAATTGTAGACGCTGCGTCGTTGCACGCTGCTCACGCACGCATGGCCCGCAAGTAGAAGGCCGTCACATGCTCTGTGCGGTCGGCCATCATGGCTTTCCAGCCGTCCTCGTCGAGTCCTGCCAGGGCGCGCACGAAGCCTTCGGCGATGGCAGGAAACAGGCTCAGCGACAGGATGTCACTGGAGAACTCGGCGGGCGTCGTGGGGCGGATCTCGCCGCGCTCGATGGCCGTGGCCAGCTTGGTCTCAATCTCGTGGCGGCAACCCGGGATGAGCGACACGGCTTGCTGTGCCCGCTCAGGCTGCTGATGCAACTCCATCATGATGTAGCCCGCCAGGTACGGGTAGTCCCGAATCATCTCCAGGTTAGACGCTACCAACCCACGGACGGTGTCCTCGAAGGGACCTTCCACATCCAGCGAAGCCCGGAAGCGCGCGTACGACTCTTCCAGCGCGCGCTTGAAGACCGCATCCGCCAAGCGGTCCTTGCTGCGAAAGTAATAGTGGACGCTCGACTTCGTCGTCCCCGCCTCGTTCGCAATCTGCTGCATGCGCGCCCCCGATGTGCCGTGCCGCAAGAACACGCGGTGCGCGGCGTTCAAGATGTGCACCTCGGCCTCGTCGTAGGTGCTCGTGTTCGCATCGAAGAGGGTAGCTACGGGCGCTTCCATGAGGTGATCGGCTAAGCGGTTGGTTTGGGTGAAGTTGCAGCCCCTTTACGGACAGGCCGCACGGTTGTTCTCAAAACCTGACCAAATAGTCAAACCAAACGATTTACAGGATTAGAACAATCGGGATGCCCTGTTGTGCGTATACTTTGACCACTTAGTCAAACCAAATAAACAGACATGATGGTCGTACGCTACTACAGGTTGCTTTTGCTACTCGCGATGCTGCTCACCTTCTTCGCTTTTGCGAGCCTGGTGTGTGCCCATCCGGTCACAGCTGGGCCTGACGCGGTGGGCTCCGACGCCCGCGCGCCAGCCGATGTGACCGCCAGCCCGCCGATGCGGTGACCTGCCACGCCCACAATGGGCATCCCATCCACTTTCTCTCTCATCATCTGACTCGCAGAAACCATGACCTCGTTCGCTCTCTACCGTCGCGTCCTTCTTGTCGCCTGTTTTGTCCTCGCCACGGGCGCCCTCTCGGGGCTCGCGCACGCGCAGGATGCCACGCTCACCGTCGCCGTCACGGGCGTATCGTCTGACAAGGGCGAGGTCAAGTGCAGCCTCTTCGACCAGGCCGACGCCTACCCCGACAAGTACGACAAAGCCTTGCTCATCGACACGCAAACAGCCGACCCCGACGGAACCACGTGCCGCTTCGAAGGCCTCGCGGCTGGGACCTATGCGCTCGCGGTCTTCCACGACAAGAACGCCAACGGCAAGCTCGACACCAACTTCGTGGGTGTGCCCAAAGAGGATTGGGCCGCCTCCAACGACGCGCGGCCGTCGATGCGCAAGCCCCGGTTTAGCGAAGCGGCCTTCACGATTGCGGATGGCCAAACGCTCGCCCTCGAAGTCGAGGTGCGGTAACCCCCATCCTTCTCTTCCCTTTTCACCGCTTTCCCTTTGTGTTCTATGCCTGAGTCCATCCCTTCCGACATCGCCGACCTGCGGCTCTCCTCGAATGCCTTCGACCTGCTCGACAGCCTCGCCAACGATAACTCCCGCACGTGGTACGACGCCCACGGCGGCGCGTTTAAAGCCGCCGTGCGTACGCCGTTTGCACGCATCCTGGAAGCCGCTACCGCCGCGCTCGCCGCAACACCTATCCCGCTGAAGGGCAGCGCCAAGACGATGTTTCGGCAACACCGCGACACCCGGTTTAGCGCCGACAAGCGGCCGTTCTCCGACTACGTGGCGGGCGTGATGACGCCTTCCGGCTCCAAGCGCGAGGACCAAGGCGTGCTCTACCTGCGCCTCGATGCCAGCGGCGGGTTTGTTTCAGCGGGCTTCAAGCTGCGCAAGGCCAGCGAGATGACGCCCATGCGCCAGCGGATGATCGAGGAGCCCGAGTCGTTCCGGCATGTGCTCAGCGACTTGCACGAGGCTGACCTCCAGTTGTCGCGAGAAGGCGCCCTCTCCGGCATGCCGCGTGGCTTCTCGCACTACCGCAACCACGAGTTTTCGGATTACCTTCGGCTCCCGGGCCTACTCGCCACACGAACACTCGCGCCCGCCCACTGGACCGAACAGGACATCGTGGACACAGTGGTTCAGCATGCCCACGCCTGCGAAAAATTGCTCCGCTTTGGGCAAGGCTAAAGAACCACGTTGTACAACCTCGGCTGCCCCTCTCGAACAACCAATCGCTGACATGGACGACTTAGAACGCGTCACGGTGACCTCACCGGATGAGCTGCGGCGGTGGCTCAGCGTACACCACGCGCAGCCCGAATCGGTGTGGCTGGTGACCTTCAAGAAGCACCAGCGCGGGCGGTACGTCTCCCGGGAAGAAGTCCTGGATGAGCTCTTGTGCTTCGGCTGGATCGACGGCATCCGGCGCAAGCTCGACGCCGACCGCACGATGCAGCTCATCTCCCCACGCCAAGTGCAGCACTGGGCCAAGAGCTACAAGGATCGCGCGGCGCGGCTCATCGACGAGGGCCGGATGGCGGAGCCCGGCTTTGCCTCCATCGAGGCCTCGAAGGCGAGCGGGCTCTGGAATTTCCTCGACGACGTGGATGCGCTCATCAAACCGGATGACCTAAAGGAGGCGCTGGCGGCGTACCCCGAGGCCTTCGCCCACTTCGATGCCTTCCCGCCCTCGAGCCAGCGCTTTGTGCTGCGGTGGATCAAGCTGGCCAAGAAACCCGCTACGCGCCAGCGACGCATCGACCGGATCGCGGAGCTGGCGTCGCGCAACCAGCGGCTGCCGGGCAGCTGAGGCCACGGCCGTCACTCCCTCTCAACCGCAATGTAACAGAACTGTATTATTGATTTGACCATATGGTCAAACTATATGATTTACAGGATCGAGACATTCACCGACACCCTTTGCACGTATACTTTGACCACTTAGTCAAACTGCTCAAACAAATATGATCATTACACGGCATCACCAGCGGCTTGTGCTGCTCGGTCTCTTCTCCGCGCTTCTTGCCCTCCCGAGCGCGGCCCAGGCGCAGCCTGTTGGATCGGACGAGACGCTTGACCTCGGCGCCCGCGTGACCGCTGAGCTGACGCGGCTGGTCGGCACCGATGGTACCCTGCCCGAATCATCCTACGGCGTCTGGGAGCAGGATACCGAAGCCGCCGATGGCCCCACGGTTGCTTTTGCCGACCCGCTGCTGCTCGGCGATGCCGCCGAGGGGCTCATCACGCGGCCCTCCACGCTGGCGAACGACCTGCCGAAGCTCCTTGCCCTCACGGGCGCATCTGCTCAGCATGTCGCGCTTGTCGTCCATCCGAAAACCGCTGCGTTACCAGGGATGGATGCTCGGCTCGATCTGCTGGCGACGGGTGCTGGCCTTGAGCGCGTCAGCATGTGGGCCGCGACGTCGGGCGAGGATCTGATCACCGATCTGGTGGAGCGCAAAGACGGCTTCGATGTGCTCTATTTGGACGCCGGGCTCGGTTTGCCGGATGCCGACCTCGCCAAGCTGGCCGACATCGCGATGGCGCGCAAGGTGCCTGTGTTCACGGCCGAGGCGCAGCGCGTGGCCGATGGTTTCCTCGCCTCCGCAACACCTGATTTCCTGGATGGCTTGGCGCGGCGCGTGGCGCTCTGCCTGCACGACGACGCCACCTGCCCGTCCTCCGCCTCGCTGCCTGCCGCGACGCCCCCGCCTGCCCTCACCATCAACGCCGCTATCGCTGCTGCACTCGGCCTCACGCTGCCGTGGGCGACGCAGTTAGAAGCCGTGCTCGTCGGCGATGCTGCCGATGCGGGCGCCACGTTGACGCTGGACGAGGCGATGCGGCGCGCAGCCGAGCAGAACCTCGCCATCGAGGCCGAGCGGTATGCGCTGGATCGTGTGGAGGCACAGCTTCGGGCAGCAGAGAGCGCGTTGTATCCGCAGTTGGGTGCTTCGACCACGGCGCGCGTCATCAACGAGGACCTGGCGAATGCGGCCCTCGGCGGCGCCAGTCCAGAGCGGCTGTGGACGCTGGATGGCACGCTGGAGCAGCTGCTGTTCTCGAACGGCGCGTTTGGCGGCATCAGCATCCAAAAGAAGGTAGCCGCGCTCCAGACGCTGTTCTTCGAGGAAGCCAAGCTGGGCGTGGCCGAGGAGGCCGGGAAGGCGTTTCTGGGCGTACTGCGTGCGCAGACGGGCGTGGCGATTGCCCGCGAGCGCATCCAGCGCCTCACCGCCAACCTCGATGCCGCGCAGCTGCGCCTCGACTACGGTACCACCAGCCCCGCTGACGTCGCCCGGCTCCGCGCCGAGGCCGCCAGCGCACGGCAGGACTTAGCCCGCGCTCTCGGCGGCGCCGAAGCCACGCGCATCGCCTTGAACCAGACGCTCAACGAGCCCCTTGACGCAGCCGTCACACCCGTGCTCAGTGTCTCGCCCGCCTCGGGGGCCAGCGATGACGCCCTTTCGGCACCACGCACGCTGCTGGCGACCATCCCCGTCATCCCTGCGCTGACCAGCCCGGCTGCTACCGATGCCCTTGCCGAGCGCTACACCGCATCGGCGATGATGGATGCGCCGATTGTGCAGGCGTTGACGGCGGCGGTGGACATCCAGGACACGCGGGTCGGCATCGCCGAGCGCGCCTACTACCTGCCTGACGTGGTGCTGTTTGGCTCGGGCACAACGCGCATCGTGGAGGGCGGCGCGGGGCTCACGCTGCCGCCGGGCCTGCCCATCCCGCTCTTCCCGAACGAGACGTGGGCCGTTGGCCTGACGGCACAGATCGACTTCTTCACGGGCGGACGCCGCAAAGCTGAGGAAGCCGAAGCGCGAGCGGCACGCTCAGCCGCGACCGTAGAGCTGCAGCAGATCCAGCAGCGCCTCGAACAAGGCGTGCGCACCGCATCGGCCCTACTGGCGACCGCCTACGCCGCCTACACGCAAGCCGAGATCGCCGCCGAGGCCGCCGCGAGCGCCTACGCCGACGTGAGCCGCCTCTACCGCGAAGGCGTCGTGACGGTGACCGACGTGGTGGAGGCACAGGAGGCGCTGCGCATCACCGAAGAGCTGACCGCGACGGCCGCCTACGACGTCGCCGACGCCTACCTCGACCTTCAGCGCGCCTCGGGCCGCTTCGACGCCCTCGCCGCCAACTAAACGTTTCGCCTGACTTTCTTTCGCCCCTTCTGGCTCCTTTCCGATGACGACTCCGATGAACCGCTCCAGACCTACCCGACTCTTCTACCGCTGGGCGACGCTGATGCTCGCCCCCGCGCTCTTCCTCAGCAGCTGCGCCGAGCCACCGCCACCGACGCCTATCCCCGCCGTTCGCACGGCTGTGGCGCACGTGGCTGATGTCCAGACAACATCGTATGCCGGCACCACGCAGGCGACCGTCGAGTCGCGGGTGGCGTTCCAGGTGGGCGGCGCCGTGCAGGCGGTCCGCATCGACGTGGGCGACCGCGTGATGCGCGGCATGCCCATCGCCGTGCTCGACGACGCCGACTTCCAGCTGCGCCAGCAGCAAGCGCAGGCCGCGCTCAAGCAAGCCGAGGCCCAAGCCGCGCTCGCCGAGTCGGAGTTCGCCCGCATCCAAGCGCTCTACGCCGACGGCGTGGCGCCCGTGCGGCAGTACGACCAGGCCCGCGCGGGCGTCGAGACGGCGCGCTCCGGCGTGGAAGCCGCCGCCGATCAGGCACGTCTGGCCGAGCGGTTCCTGAACTACGCGACCCTCACGGCGCCGGTCACGGGCGCGGTGGCACAGGTGCTCGTGGAGCCTGGCGAAGTCGTCGCCCCCGGCCAACCCATCGCCCTGATCACCACACAGGGCACGCCGATGGAGGTGACGCTTACGGTGCCTGAGCAACGCGTGGCGGGCATCGCAGCAGGCGACGCGGTGACGGTGCAGCTCTCCGCGTTTGCGGGCGAGACCTTCCAGGGTCGTGTGACGCGCGTGGGCGTGGCGCCAGGCCGAGCGGCCACCACGTTTCCCGTGATCGTGCAGTTGGACAACCGCGACGCCCGCATCAAGAGCGGCATGGCAGCGCGGGTCGTCTTCGGCGCAGAAGAGGCGACCGATAGCGCGCCCGTCGTGCCCATCACCGCCGTCCAGTCGGATGCGCAGGGCACGTACGTGCTCCTCGTCGATGCCGGCTCGGCCAGCACATCGGCTGAGATCCCGGCGAGTCCAGCCAGCCTGACCGATCGCGAACCTACCTCGGCCACGCCTGCCTCCGCCCAGCAGGTCACCCTTGTCCGTCAAGCCGTCCGCACGGGCGAGCTGATGCCGGGCGGGGTCGAAATCTTGGACGGCCTCGCGGTGGGTGACCGCGTGGTAGCTGCAGGCGTGGCCGAGTTGGGCGATGGGCAGACAGTGCGCCTGCTCGCCTTCGACCCACTCGCGACCGACGCCGTGCCGTTCGTCCAGCGGTAACGCCTTCTCTTCCTCGACTCCATGCCCTTCCGCTTCGGCGCCTCTGCCGGAGCCTCATCGGGTGGCCTCTTGTGCGCCCGTTAGCCTGAGCTGTGTGTTATGAACATCACCAACTTTGCCCTGAACAACCGCGTGCTGTTGTTCGTCATGGTAGGCCTGATCGCGTTTGCGGGCCTGCAGGCGTACTCCAGCCTGCCCCGCGACGAGGACCCCGGCTATCTCGTCCGCACCGCCGTCGTGTTCGCCGCGTGGCCGGGCGCCAGCCCCGAGCGCGTCGAGCGTATGGTCGCCATCCCGATGGAAGAAGCCCTCGAAGAGCTAGAGGGCATGCGGAACGTCCGCACCGTCGTGCAGGAAGGCCAAGTCATCGTCTCACTCGACATCGAGAACAGCCTACCCGGCGTCGAGCCCACGTGGACCGAGATGCGCGAGGCCATCGGCGCCATCGTGCCCACGCTGCCGCCCGGCGTCATCGGTCCGTTCTTCAACGACGACTTCGGCGACGTCTTCGGCATCATCGTGGCCATCTCGGGCGTGGACTACACGCCAGCCGAGTTGGAGCGAGCCGCCGAGGCGTTGCGGCAGCACGTGCTGAAGCTGGACGATGCGCGGAGCGTGCAGATCGACGGCGCGCTGGAGCGGCGCGTGTTCATCGAGTATGACCAGGCCCAGCTGGCCGCGCTCGGCGTGCCGGTGGGCTACCTCGTCGGGCAGTTGCAGACGCGCAACGTGGTCGCGCCCGGCGGCACCTTGCGCTCCGGCCCCCAGCGGGTAGCGCTCCGCACCCGCGGCGCCTTCGCCTCGGTGGAGGACATCCGGGCCATGAGCATCCGCATGCCGGCCGGCGACGTCGTGGCGCTGGGCGACCTGGCGACGGTGACCGAAGGCTACGCCGAGCCCGTCAGCCAGCGCGTCCGCTTCAGCGGCAAGGACGCCGTGAGCGTGGGCATCGCGATGAAAGCGGACGGTAAGCTCACCGAGTTCGGCCCGCAGGTGCTCGACGTGGTGGCGCAGACCGAAGCCGACCTGCCCGCCGGCCTTGACTTCAACGTCGTGGTCTACCAGCCGGAAGTGGTGGACGAGCTGACGAGCGAGTTTGTCTGGAGCCTGATCCAAGCCGTGCTCATCGTCATCGGTGTGCTGCTCTTGGCGCTGGGCGTACGGACGGGCCTTGTGGTGGCCGCCTCCATCCCGCTCACCATGTTCGCCGCGTTCGTGTGCATGGCGCTGCTCGGCATCACCATCAACCAGATGTCGCTCACGGCGCTCATCGTAGCACTCGGGCTCTTGGTGGACAACTCCATCGTCGTCTCCGAGCAGATTCTGACCGATACGCAGAAGGGGATGGCCAAGCGCACGGCCGCGCTCTCGGCGACGCGCGAGATGGCGTTTCCGCTGATGGTAGCCTCGGCGTGTACCGCCGCCGCGCTGCTCCCCACCTACCTCGCCGAGTCCTCCAGTGCCGAGTACACGGCTGCGCTCTTCGAGGTCTTGGCCTTCTCCCTGGCCGTCTCGTGGCTGCTCGCCATGACGCTCATCCCCGTCCTCTGCATGCTCTTCTTGGCCACAGGCCGCGACCTCTCCGCCGACCAGCCTCGCGAGCGCGTCCTCGATAAGGTGCTGGCACTCTTCGGCAAGAAGCCCAAGGCCGCCAAGCCATCCTCTTCGACAGCTACTTCGGATGACGCGTATGACTCCGGGCTGTATCGATGGTACCGTGGCGTGCTCATCGGCATGGTGAAACGGCCGTGGCTCTCGCTGGGCGGTTTTGTAGCGGTGCTCTTTGGCTCATTTGCCGTGTTTGGTACGGCCGTCCCGCAGCAGTTCTTCCCGAGCAAGTCGTACAAGGTGTTCACCATCGAGCTCGACTTCCCGTGGGGCACGGCAATGGAAACCACCGACGCCGTCGTCGCCGACCTGGAGCAGTTCATGGCCGACAGCCTCGACACCGAGAGCGGCGAAGCGGGCGTGGTGCAGTGGGCGTCGTACATGGGCTCGGCGGCGCCGCGCTACACGCTGGGGTATGCGCCCGAACCACCGCGCCCGAGCTATGCTTACTTCCTGGCCACCGCCAGCTCGCCCGAGGATCAGCCTGAAGTGTTCCGGCGCGTAGAGGACTACATGACGCGTACGCATCCCGAGATCGTCACGCGCGTGGCCACGGTGCGCAACGGTCCGGCGCTGGACTACCCGTTCGAGGTCCGCATCTCCGGTCCCGACCCGGCTGTCCTCGAAGCCCTTGCTCAAGACGTGCGCGACGAGGTCCGGTCGATGCCGGGAACGGCCCGCGTAGGCACCGACTGGGGGCCGCGCCAGCCCACGCTGGATGTAGCGGTGGATCACGACGCCGCACGGCGGGCGGGGCTCTCCAGTATCGACGTGGCGACCTCGCTGCAAGTGGCGCTAGACGGCATCCCGCTGACGCAGATGCAGCAGGGCGAGGCGCTGGTGCCCGTGGTGATCCGCTCCACGCAAGCGCTCTCGGGGGCCGAGGCACTAAACCAGATGGATATTTTCAGCCAGGCGACGGGGCAAGCCGTGCCGTTCCGTCAGGTGGCCGAGACGCGCTTGGTGTATGAGCCCGCCAACATCGAGCGGTACAACGGCGAGCGCACAATCACCGTCGAGGCCGACATCGCGCTGGACGCCGGGCCGTTCGTGACCCCGTTCTCGATACAGGCGCAGCTGGAAGAATACCTGGCGACGGCTACAGCGTCCTGGCCTGCGGGCTACACGTATGCGTACGGCGGCGACATCGAGGAGAGCGTCGATTCGCAGGACGCCATCAATGCCAAGAGCTTCATCGCTATCGTCGTGATCCTGCTGCTGCTCGTGGCGCAGTTCAACGCGCTGCGCCCGCCCGCCATCGTCGTGATCACGCTGCCGTTCGTGTTCATCGGCGTGACGCTGGGGCTGGTGCTGACGGGCTACGCGTTCGGCTTCATGCCGCTGCTGGGCACGATTGCGCTCTTCGGCATCGTCATCAACAACGCCGTGGTGCTACTGGACCGCATCGGCACCGAGCGCACGCGCGACATGGCGCCGGAGCAGGCGCTCATCCACGCCGCGCAGCAGCGCCTCCGCCCCATCTTGCTCACGGCCGCGACCACAGCGGGCGGCTTGATCCCACTGTGGCTCTCCGGCAATCCGCTGTTCGCGCCGATGGCCGTGGCGCTGCTCTTCGGCCTCGTCGCCTCGTCGGCGCTGACGCCAGGGCTGGTGCCCGTGCTCTACACGCTGTTCTACCGCCTGCGCTTCCGCGGCTTCACGTACGACCCGGAGGCGGGAGCCTCGACTGTGCCGCAGCCGAGCGAGTCGGTCATGGCCGAGCTAGAAGAGGCGCACGGCGACGGCAGCCCGCAGGTGATGGCGTGACAGCTCAACCTCGTTCCCTTACGCCGTCGTCGAGCGGCGTGTGGAGAGGCCAAACGGCAGGTACGCCGGGCAGGTGCCGACAAAGCTCGTGGCAAGGAACACCAGGGCGGCGACGCCCAACACGATAGCAACGGTGCCGCTGATGGTACCCGTGACGTACAGCACGGCGACGATAACGGCGAGGAGCACACGCACGGCGCGATCGACAGTACCCAGGTTCTTTTTCATAACGCGACCTCATGGAGGTGAAGTGAGAAGGTGCGGCTAACCTAGCTTCTAGGTCACGCTCCAGGCGTACACCGCCTGCGCATGGCGACGTGCGTAGTCTACCCGATCAGCTGTAGGGAATTTCTGCGCACGCCGCCCGCTGCAGACTGGCTACTTGAGCAGCAGCATCTGCCGCGTGCGGACCTGCCCATCGAACCGTAGCCGATACACATACACCCCTGACGCTAAGCCCGACGCATCGAACGGCGCCATGTAGATGTGGCCTGCCTCCGCCATGCCGTCAAACACGGTAGCCACCTCCTGGCCAAGCGCATTATACACCACTACCTCGGCACGTCCTGATGTCGGTACCGTGAAGCGGATCGTGGTCGTCGGATTGAACGGGTTGGGGTAGTTGGGCGCTAGCTTCAGCGCGTGCGGGGCCTCCAGCGTGACCTCAATCTCGGGGCTGTAGGCAAACGTCCCATCAAAGTCGACTTGGCGCAGTCGGAACTGGTAGGTGCCAGGCTCCAAGTCCCGAATGCGATAGGTGTAGCGCTGCGCCTGCAGCGTGGTGCCCGCGCCGTCCACGAAGCCATGCGTGCCCCACGCTGTGGCTGATGTACCGTCATCCCCTGTCCGCGTACGGTATTCTACCTCGAAGCCCGCGTTGTTGGTCTCGGTGGCGGTCGCCCACCGCAGCACCACGGACCCCGCGTCAAACCGACCTGCTAGGTCGGCCTGCGTTGCTGGCGCGTTGGTGCCCGTTGGGCCGTTGTCATTGCCAGGCGCGTCGTCGCCGAGCAACACCTCAAAGTCGGTAAGCTCCACGGGCAACACACTCTCAGGTCCCGCCAAGATGGTCAGTTCGAAGGTGTCCTGCTGGCTGGCATCGGACTGCGAGATGGCCGTGATCGTCACCTTGTTCGCGGTGGCATTCGCGGTACCCGCGGGCACGTCGATGGGCAGTACCAGCGACCCACCCAGCGGGTTCGTCAGGGAGACCGAGGTGGCGCGCTTGCCTGCCGCACCCGTGGGTTCGCCCACCCAACCCAGCTCGTCGGTAACGGTGACGGTCAACACGTCGGTGCGGTTGGCGAAGTTCTGGAAGGTGAGCTCTACGCTACTGGACGCCTCCACCTCCGCCGCGATGCGATCGGGCGCGGAGACCACCACGTTGATGGCTTCTGTGCGGAAGCTACCCGCGTTTACATTGCCGCTCACGGCATCGCCCGAGCCAGCGCCGTTGCCCGACGGTCCATCGGCCGCGCCCCAGAAGTTACCCGTGGCATCTACGACGCTGGTGCCCGTGTTCTCGATGCCAAAGCTGGCGTTGCCGGAGAACGTGTTGGCCTCCGCTTTCACTTGGCCGTTCCCCTGTACAAAGAGGCCCGCGCCGTTGTTGTTCTCAATAACATTGCCGCGTACGGTGCCGCCTGCTCCATCGGAGAGGTGAATTCCTGTCCGGGGTGCCGTGCTGTTGCGGATGGTGTTGCCGCTGATAAAGGCATCGTTGGGGTTGGGAATCCGAATGCCTGTCTCGTTCGCGTCCAGATCGTTTCCTACGATAAAGACGCCATTGAAGATGGAGGCATGCACGCCGAAGTCGTTGCGGACGATGGTGTTCTGGCGGACGATCGCATCGAACACGCCCAAGAGGCGCACGCCCGCGCGCGTTCCGTTGCCGAGGATGCTATCGGGGTCATCATGCCCATGCACCAGGTTCTGCTCAACTCGGGTATCCGTCAGGAACCCGTCTCGGCCACTCCCATCTATGCGGATCCCGTCTTGCCCATTGGGGACCAGCAGCGTCGTCAGGAATCCAGCTCCTACGTGATTGTCCAGGATCGAGGTGCTATCTGCCGCGACAAAGATGCCGTGCCCAGCGTTACTCCCTACGATATTGCGCCCGTCCTCATCGCCGTCGCCAATGCGTGTGTTGGACGCTGTGGACCGGATGTGGATGCCATCGCCGTCGTTCCCACGGGCGAGCTGAGCGAAGTCGTCCAGGCCCACGATGTTGGCATACACCTGGTTGCGCGGTCCGGCTATATCGATGCCGTGCGAGCCGTTGCCCGAAACTACGTTTTCGGCAAACACGAAGTCGCCCTCGGATTCACCGGGAAACGCGCCGATGAGGGTTTCCGTGGCGATGTCTTCGAGCAGGATGCCCTGCTGGGCGTTGCCGCGATCCTCCGCGCCTGCGGGGTCCAACCCGACTACGTTGCCGCCGAGCACATTGCCATCGCCGAGGATGCGAATCCCCACATCGCCATTGCTAGAGATAGTGTTTTGGAAGGCTTCAGGGGTTCCGCCAACGCGATTGTGGTTGCCGAGGAGCCGCAAGCCTTCTTGGGTATTGCCCACTGCCGCCCCCCCGGTTGTCACGCCAATAAAATTCCCCACGACGAGCACCGAGTCGGCAATCACGTCTACGCCGCGCGCGCCGTTGCCCCCAATCACGTTGCCCCGTACGATCAAGCCGCCATCGGCTTGCCGTGCGGCGCCGATGAGTACGCCTTGTGCCCCTTGGTTTACCTGAATGCCGTCTCCGCTATTGGCTACAGCTTGCGTACCTGCCGCATTCACGCCCACCCGGTTGGCAATGACCCCGGTGGAGTCTCCGTCAACGGTGATGCCGTTGGCACTGAACCGTGTGTTGCCTGAGATGGTATTGCCGCGGACCAAGAGCGTGCCGTCGGGGCGGCGTAGCGCGCCGATCAATACGTGGGCTGCTACGCTGTCGACCACGACCCCCGTTCCACCGCGGACCGCTTTCCCTGTGGGGTCTAGCCCAATGCGGTTATCGACGACGGCGACCGAGTCCCGCCGGATCAGCACCTCCCCGTCGAAGTGCCCGCTGATGGTGTTGCCTGCGACGAGAAACGTCTCAGAGCCGTCGGCGTGCGGTGCAGCACCCACCCATACTTGGTTGGAGCCGGCTCCCGATGCCGCCTCTATCCGTATCCCGTGCGCATCGTTCGCGCCGTTCTCT
>JBCDJT010000021.1:0-53897 GCA_038747545.1 Bacteroidota bacterium | reverse complement strand
CCCGCCGAGATCGCCAAGAAGACCACCGCCACGATGTCCTGCATGATCAGGATGCCGATGGCCGTGCGGCCGTAGATCGAGTCCATCTCGCCCTTCTCCTCAAGCACCTTCACCGCGAAGACCGTGCTCGAGTAGCTCAGCGCGAAGCCGATGAGCAGCGCCGTAGTGGGATCAAGGCCCGCAACGAGCGGCAAGGCCGTCAGTCCCAACGCCAGCACGCCTACGCCAATCAGCAGCGTAATGAGGCCCATGTGGGTGAACGCCACTCCCCACACCTGCGGCCGCAGCAGCGTGTCCACGCGCAGCTTCAGGCCGATGGTAAACAATAAGAGCGTGACGCCTAAGTCGGCGAAGCTATTAATGATCTCGCCGGGGTTGACGTTCAGCGCGTACAGGACAAAGCCCGCCGCGAGGTAGCCCACCAACGGCGGTAGCTTGACCTGCCGAGCGGCCAATCCCAACAGAAAGGCGATTCCTATCCAAACGGCGTCGAGTAACATATGACTTCTCCCTACGACGATGTGGCTGCGTCCATACGAAGACATCAGCCACCACTTCGGTCAGGGTATCGGTCAAGTACGGCTCTATGTAAGACGCATGGAGAACGCAGGCGTATGGGCGCACCGTGTGCCACGCAGAGTCGTGTGCTCTCGGCGCCATACCGAGCGCTCCTTGCGCCACTGGGGCTTCCGCTCTACCAGACGACTATGGGTTGGGCGCAGCGATACGGGGAGAAGCGGCCTTGGGGCTAGGCCAGCGCCTTCAACCGTTTGTCAATCACGAACGGGCCAAACGGAACGACAGCTGCGACGACAATGAGGGCCGCCAGCTTCAAACTGATCGGCACCTTCTTGATAGCGATGAGCGCCCCTAGACACAGCAGCACAAACAGCGCCCCGTGGATGCTGCCTGACCACGTGACCGCCTCGGGGATGTCCCGCAGATACTTGAGCGGCATCGCGACAAAGAAGAGGATAAGCGTAGAACACCCCTCGACGAGGCTCAGCGTGCGCAAGCCTTTCATGAAATGGGGATCCTTGAGCGGAGGAGTCGCTGATTCACGCATGGACTACATCGGGCGGATTGACGCTGAACGCAGAAGGAACGGCCTGCTTGCGATTGGGGCGGCATAGCACGCCCTCCCGTTACGCCAGGTTCAGCGTCAGGCAGATGCCACTGGCTAATTCGTAGGTTATCCGTTTTTCCTACAGAACGCGCCTGCCCTACCACTCAGGTACTTTCCGATGACAGGTTTATCCCGCCTTCGTAGTGATAATGTTCTTGGTGGGCAGTAGTAAACCGTTCAATGAACGTCGCACTTTTTTCCGCATCCCGCCTCGGGGTAAAAACCCCCTCCTTGATCGCCCAATCGTATACCGAGGCATCAACAGGATACTGCGTGAGCATGCCCGTTAGCTTGTGCAAAGCAATCCATGCTTCGGCCTCGACGCGATAGCGAAACACCGCACTTGGCAGCCTTGCGTTCGCGCCATTGAAGACCCAGATGACCTCGCTCCGGCGCTCACTCCAATCGATTTCACGCGTGGCCTCTCTGATATCGCCTGCTTTGTCAATGTGCTGGAGCGCCATCTCAATGGTAGCTGCTGTGACCTCTGCCAAGATGATCAGGTGCGGCGTGCCATAGTGGATCCGCATTTGCGTTCCACTGATCCAGTCGCCGAACTGCGTAAGGGCAGCAGGCGTGGCGAAACAGCACCAGCGGCGTTCGCCATTCGTGAGCTCTACGCTCACCTCAATCGCGTGCGTGAGGGGATGCTCAATGGGTCCCTCGATAACAAACGACAGGAGTTCCATGTGGGCTATACCGAGTTACGCTAGAGGCCGCTCTACGCTGTATCCCCCAGCCACCAAGGCCAGATAGGCGCCTACAGGATCTTCGACAATGGCGTGGGTGAGTTCTCCATCTGCCCCATGTATCGTCTTGATGACCGCTCCCCCTTCCTCTCGCACCCGACGGGTACTTTCGTTGAGGTTGTTAACAGGCAAATACATCATCCAGGTAGACGGAAGGTCTCGGTTAACCCCTCGTGCATGACAGATGCCCGCTACCGGGTGGCCGTCCCCACCGATCATGTTGTAGTCAACATAGAACGCACCGCCATCATCCATCTCAACGTCCTGAACCGACCAGCCAACAACCTGACGGTAGAAGTCGCGAGTTGCGGAAGCGTTGGTCACCGTTAGATCGAGCCACGCAATGTATCCTACCTGCGCCAGGGCATCATCACCAGTAGTAGGCAACACCTCTGCGTCAACGGCAGGGATGAGGCCAAATGCTGCGCCGTTTGGGTCACACAGCACAGCCCATTGGCTCTGCCCGTCAGCGTCACGGCCATGCATCAGCTCGCTCCCGCCCAACGCGAGCGCCCGTGTGACACTCTCTGCTATGTTGGCAACCTGAATGTGGGGCATCCACTGGATTGGTAGGTTGGCGTGCGCCGCATCGCGCTGGCCTAGCCCGATGATTGGCACACCCTGGTTGTTCAACAAGTCCGTGCGCCACAGTGGTTGTTTGCCTGTGCTGAGGACGCGGGCGTAGAACCGCATTGCCCGCTCATACTCGGGCACGGCAATATCGGCACTCAGAACGCCGCCGACGCGTGAGACAAAGGGGCCCGTCATTGCTCGCCTCTCGGCTGTAGATGAAATTGAAATGTAGGCGCGCATGCCGTTAGCCGTTGAGCGCTTTCAGGGCCTCGCTGGAACATCATTGTTAGCTGCGAAAAATGATGAGATCATGTAACCCAAAGGGTGCGCAAGGAACATGAATGACGCGAAATGGGCTTAGAAAATAAGCATTATGCTCTTTTGTACGCGTTAGTGTTGGCGATTCGTGCTGTGTGCCCAGCAGCCATCAGTGGCTGCCAAAGCGGTGCAGGTCCCGTTGCCAATCTCACAACCAGTGGCTTTCGATCTCGTGCTCAGAGCATACGGCTCTGCCGGGCTGCCACCTTCAACCCACTTACCTCAAACCCCCAATTGCCATGACCAATCGATTTGCTCTCTTCCTCGGTGCCTTCGCGCTTCTGGTAGCGGGCTGCGCCTCAGACGACAGCGCACCAGCAAACACTTCTACAGCTGATGCCTCTGTCGCGCCCATCACTGCGGCTGATGTCCAAGCTGCGCAGCAAGCCTGGGGCGAAGGCATCGTCGCTATCGGCCAAGTGTTCACTGACGGTGGCGACTACACCGCTCGCGCCCAGGAGCATATCGCCATGCACTATGCCTATGGCGATGCCTCTGTGCTGTTTAAGCCCACCCTCGCCGCCGAAGACCAGTTCCGCGGCGACCCTGATGAAGCGCTGAGCTACTTCGTGGGCACCGAGGGCACAGAAGATGGCGGGTTTGCCATCGCACCGTACACCAACGTCCGCTGGGAAAACGAAGGCACCATCATCGACGAAGATGGCGACATGGCCATGGCCATGGGCAACTACTTCTTCACGAACACCGAAGGCAACGAGACCAAGGTTGAGTACTCCTTCGCGTATGTCAAGAACGCCAGCGGCGACCTCAAGATCGCGCTGCACCACAGCTCGCTGCCCTTCAGCGCCAACTAGCGAGACTCCGCGCGTTCTAGCTTTTCGCTAGTCCAGTTCAGAGCCCGAGATGCAAGTCGCGTCTCGGGCTCTTTGTTGCTAGCCACTCCGGCGCGTAGGTCCAGCGGCACGAGTAGGTGTTCATGTAAACCAGCTATGCCTCCGTAACGCTGGATGCCATCCCGTCCGTCACCCGCCGAGTAGTTCTTTTACGGCACGCACGCGCCGTCGCGCCACAGGCACTTTGGTCTCATCGTCTAGGCGGATCTGATAGGTGCCCGAGAACCACGGAATGAGCTCACGGATCGCTGCCACGTTGACGAGATAGGCGCGATGGACCCGCAGGAACTGCTGGCTGTCGAGCCGGTCGGCCAAGGCCTGCAGGGTGAGGTCAGACGTGTATGTGGCGCCATCGAAAAGCGTAGCAAAAACCAGCTTCTCACGCGCCTCAATGAAACGGATGTCGGCAGGCTCGGTCACGCGCAAGCGGCGTCCGGCATGCAGCGTGAGGCGGCGCAGCGGCTCGTCTGCGCGTGAAGCAGCAAATCGGTCGAGGGCTGTGTCGGGCTGGCGCTGGGCCACGAGCGTCTGGATCCGCTCCAGCGACCGCTCCAATCGCTCCAGCTTGACGGGCTTTGTGAGGTAATCGAGCGCGTGTACCTCAAACGCGCGCAGGGCATAATCGTCATAGGCCGTCACGAAGACCACATGCGGACGCGGCGGCGCCAGCAGGTCCAGCACCTCAAACCCATCCAAGCCTGGCATCTGGATGTCCAGGAAGACGAGATCGGGACGCGTCTCGTAGATAAGCGGGATGGCCTTCTTGCCGCTCTCAGCCTCGCCAACAATCTCATATGCGAAACGCGACCGCTCTAGCAGGGTGCGGAACCGCTCGCGCGCCAGCCGCTCATCGTCTACCAGCAGCACACGCATTATGCCGAGGCCGTTTTGGGCTGCGTAGTGGGCGTCGAGGCACTGGGCAGCGGCAGCGACGCCTTGATGCGCTCGCAGACCCATGCCTTCGAAGACGAGGCCGCCACGACTTCATCGGAGGCTGTCCAGTACGGAAACGAGAGCGTGATCCCATCGGCCAGCACATCGATGTGGGCCTCGCCGCCAAAGTGGATGCGCAACCGCTCTGCTACGTTGGAAAGGCCCGTGCCTCGCGCTAGGACCACGGCCTCGTCTGTCGTATCGAAACCCGGCCCTGTATCGCGCACCTGAACGACCACTTGGTGGGCTTCCCGTTGCGCCCGAATGCGAACCGCACAGGCCTCCTCGCTCTTTGCCACGCCGTGCTTCATGGCGTTCTCTACGATTGGCTGGAGGATCAGGCTGGGCAGCTCCGCGTCTAGCAGCGCTGGGTCAATCTCGCGCACGACCACCAGCCGCTCCTGGAAGCGCGCCTTCTCGATGGCGATGTACTGCTCCGTCGCCGCCAGTTCGTCGGTCAAGGTGACGCGAGGCTGCTTCGATGCGCGCAGCGTATACCGAAACAGGTCTGACAGTTGCTCAATCACTGCCTCGGCCTCATTAGGGCGCACATGCACAAGCGCCGCGATTGAGTTGAGGGTGTTGAACAGGAAGTGCGGATTGATCTGCGCCCGCAATGCGCTGAGCTCGGCGTTGAGCGCGGCCTGCTCGGCGTCGCGGAGGCGCGTGTAGAAGTCGACCGCGTAGGTGATGCTCACGAGCAGCATCACACAGATGGAGGCGACGGTGACAATCGGGCCGAGGGCCATCATCTCGCCGTCTAGTGTGCTGCCAATCCCCCAGGTCTCACAGACCCACTTCTCGACCATAAAGATGAGCGTAAAGACCACCGAGGCCACCGCTGTGAGCGCCCCCACGTGGACGGCTAACGAGCCCCACGACCGCAAGGGCATGACGCGATGCAAATAGGAGCGCGCCCACAGCAGGGAAGACCACATGCTGGTCGCGTAGATAATGCCGTAGACAAAGCAGCTCCACGGGAAGAGCGCTGCTGCAGGGTTTGACCACGAGACCGCGGCCAGCCACGGCTCAAAGGCCTCCGGCTCGCCAATCACCTTCACGGCTACGCCAGCGACCATGCCCACGCCAATCATCGCGGCGATCAGCCGATAGCGTTGGCGTACGAAAGCAATCATGGTGCTGGGCTGTTGGTATAGGATAGCACGTAAAGATACACGCCGCCGCTTGCCGAGACCTAGCCCCGTGGACCATCGGTCGGTGCGCACTGACGAGCGGTTGCTCGCTACCCTCTACAACGCCAAGTGGCTCCCCAACGTTACGCTGAGGAGCCACTTTCCATACAAGGTGCCACCAAGTCAGCGCTGCTTCATCGGCATGTAGTCGCGGCCGTTGGGACCTACGTAGACCTGGCGGGGGCGGTAGATGCGTCCCTTCGGGTTGCGGGACATCTCTAGCCACTGCGCGATCCAGCCCGGCATGCGCCCGATAGCAAACATCACGGTGTACATGTTGACCGGGATGCCCATAGCGCGGTAGAGGATGCCGCTGTAGAAGTCGACGTTTGGGTAGAGCCTGCGCTCGACGAAGTAATCGTCTTCCAATGCGATACGCTCCAGCTCTTTGGCGATGTCGAGCAACGGATCGTGGATGCCCAGTTCGTTCAGGACGCGGTCGGCGTTGCGCTTGATGATGCGGGCGCGGGGGTCGAAGTTCTTGTAGACGCGGTGCCCGAAGCCCATCAGGCGGAACGGGTCGTCTTTGTCCTTCGCCTTCTCAATGTACTTGGCGTAATCGCCGCCGTCGGCCTGGATCATCTCCAGCATGCTGATCACCGCCTGGTTCGCACCGCCATGGAGCGGACCGGAGAGCGCGCTGATGCCCGCCGAGATCGACGCAAACAGGTTGGCGCCACTGCTGCCTACCATGCGCACGGTGGACGTAGAGCAGTTCTGTTCGTGATCCGCATGCACGATCATCAGCATGTCCAGCGTCTCGGCCAGCAGCTCTGACACTTCGTACGGACCGCTCGGCTTCGAGAACATCATGTGCAGGAAGTCGGAGGCGTAGCTTAGGTCGTTGCGCGGGTAGACGTACGGCTGGCCGATGGACTTCTTGTAGGAGAACGCCGCGATCGTGTTGAGCTTGGCGAGCAAGCGGATGATGTTGCGATCGAGCGCCTCGGGGTCCTCCATGTCAGGATAGTAGGCCGAGAGCGCCGACACCATCGCCGAGAGCACACTCATCGGGTGTACGCTGGGTGGGTAGCCTTCGAAGAACTTTTTCATGTCTTCGTGGATGAGGCTGTGGTGCTTTAGCCGACCATGGAACTCGTCGAACTCGCTCTGGGAAGGCAGCTTGCCATAGACCAGAAGGTAGCACACTTCTTCGAACGAGGCCTTCTGTGCCAGCTCCTCAATGGAGTACCCACGGTAGCGCAGAATGCCATTTGCACCGTCGATGTACGTGATCTCACTCTCGCACGAACCCGTGTTGCCAAAACCAGAGTCCAGCGTGATCACGCCAGACTGCGCGCGAAACTTGCTAATGTCAACGGCAACTTCGTTCTCGGTACCTACGACGGTCGGCAGTTCGTACGACTGCCCGTTTAACTGCAGAATGGCTGGATCCATGGCACGTATCAGGGTCAAAAAAGGGAAGCATCACTGGGGACCGCACGGAGCGATTTGTTCTCAGCCGCATACACGAGAACGGGTGGCATAAAGGCACTCTGGGACCGCATGCTACGCGCTGAGGTTACATCATCATAACAAAAAAGCCCTTTCTGGGTTCGTGGACCTCTGCAAAAGTTCATCGTATAAATCTCTCCTCCTTGACCTTTTGCGCATGCGCCCGTTTGCCCACCATACTGCCACACGATACGTCGTCCCCTTGCGAGAGGGTGGCTCGCTGCCTGCCATCGTTGAGACAGCCACCGACGACCTGTTCGTGGTCAAGTTTCGCGGCGCGGGTCAGGGTGCGCGGGCACTCATCGCGGAATTATTGGCAGGCGGCATTGCTCAGCACCTCGGCTTCCGCATCCCCGAGCTAGCGGTGGTGGACCTAGGCGACACGTTTGGCCGCACCGAGCGCGACCCGGAAATCCAAGACCTGCTCAACGGCAGCCGCGGACTCAACGTGGGGCTCCGTTTTCTCGAAGGCGCCCTCAACTTCGACCCGTTGGCCTCCATCCCGCTCGTCGACCCCGCGTGGGCGGCGGCGCTCGTCTGGCTAGATGCGTTCGTGACCAACATCGACCGCACGCCGCGCAACCCGAACCTGCTCGTGTGGGATGGCGCGCCCTGGCTGATCGACCACGGCGCCACGCTGTACTTCCATCACAACTGGGAGGGCTTGGGCGAGGCGCAGATCCACACCGCCTTCGCGCCCATCAGCCAGCACGTGCTCTTACCGCACATGGGCGACCTCCACGCCGCCGACGCCCGGCTCGCCAGCCAACTCAGCGCCGACGTCTTTGCCGACCTGCTCGCCGCTATCCCCGACGCGCTGTTCATGGACGCTCCTGCAGGCCGGATGCCACCGTTCCCCACTGCTGACGCCAACCGCGACGCCTACGCCCATGTCCTGGCGCAGCGGCTGAACGGCCCGCGCGCCTTCGTGGGCGAGGCCATCCGCGCGCAGGAAGCGCTGCGCAACGCACCGCCCGGCACGCTCAGCTACCGACGGTGACCCGATGCGCTGGCACGACTACGATTATGCCCTCATCCGCGTGGTTCCCCGCGTTCAAACTGAGCAATTCGTGAACGTCGGCGTGGTGCTGCACGCGCGCACCGCCCGCTTCCTCGGGCTGCAGCTGCACGCCGAGGTCGATGCCGCCCTGCCCAGCGCACTTTCAGCCCCGGTCCTGCGCAGCCATCTGGCCGCCTACGCGCAGGTCGCCGACGGTGGGCCGGATGCGGGTCCGATTGGACTGCTGCCAGCATCCGAGCGTTTCCACTGGCTGACCGCGCCACGCTCAGCGGTCCTCCAAACGTCGGCACTTCGCGCGGGGCGCACCACTGATCCAGCAGCTACCCTCAGGCGGTTGTTCGGCCAATGCATTGCGCCCTCTAACTGACCCACATGCCAGACCCCAACCTTACCATCGTCCCTGCCACGCTGGCGTATGCAGACGCCCTGCTTGCCTTCGAACTGGAGAACCGCGCATTCTTCGAGCAGTGGATTGCCAGCCGAGGCGACGCATTCTATGCCCTGGAGCACGTGGTGGCCCACCTCGCCGCTGCGGAGCAGGATCGCGAAGCGGATCGCAGTCACATGTACCTCGTCTTGGCCGGGACCACCCTCGTCGGCCGGGTGAACCTACGGGGTGTTGAGCGCCAGCAGTTTCACAAGGCCATGCTCGGCTATCGGATGGGCAAGCAGCACACCGGGCGCGGCTTTGCCACAGAGGCCGTGCGCTTGGTGCTACGCGAAGCCTGTGGCCCACTGCAGCTCCGGCGGGTGGAAGCCGTGGTGCGCGATGGCAACCCCGGGTCGCATCGTGTGCTGGAGCGCAATGGGTTTCAGTTGTACGGCCGCTCCACGCAGAGCGTGCTGTACCACGGGCAGTGGTACGACCTGCATCACTACGAGCGGCATTGCACCGATGCCCGATAAGTTTTTGTATCTTCGTGGCGCATGCGTAGGCCACGCCCTGATTCTTCCCCCGTGTTTCAGCGCCTAGCCTGACGACTCCGGCCCCGACGCCATCCCCCTTACCTCCGGTCCCATGGCCCCCTGGACCTTGTTCGACATTGCCCGCGCCAAAGGCACGGTGGCAGGCTACTATGTCATCGATGCCCTCGGCTTGCGCATCGGTACGGTGAGCGGATGGGTGAAGACACCGAACGGGGCTACAAGCCTGCTCAAGGTCACCATACGCGACTGGTTTGCGCTGCGGGCCTATCTCGTTCCCATCGGCGCTATCCGCAGCATCGATGATGAGCGGAAGCAGGTCCGCCTGGCGGCCCTAAGCAAAAGCAGCCTCCAGAGCCGATGCCTGCCGCTTGCAAGCAAGCTGCCCCACGCAGATCGCCTCAACGACCTGCTTGAGCGCTTCCCGGCACCTTTAGCAGATGTAGAGGCCCGGATTCAGTCAAACAGCCGCCATCCCGATCGTCCGGCCCGCCCCAAAGGGACAGCTTCCCCACCCGTATTTACCCCCCTCGATGCGCTGCAGGCTGCGCAGGCACACATCCCCGTGGCCGTGACGCCGCTGCCCCTGCACACCGCGATCCAGTGGGTGTCGCTGGGGGACTTGGCGCGTACATAGCGTGGCGGTAGATCGGGTAGCCTTGGTTGAGATGACGCTGCCTGAGAGGCACCTCTTCGTCCCGGCTGTAACCTTCAATTTGCGGGGTTCGTATGGACCGCACGCGCCACTCGAGCGCCTTGGTTGTTCCCCCTTTGACGGTTCCCTATTCGGACGTATGGCTACTGCATCTCGATTCGTTGTTCTTCTGCTCGCCGGGCTTCTGTTCGCCCCCACCGCCACCCTCGCCCAGAACCATGCTGCCGCGTCGCAAGAGCGCTACCGGAGTGAGATCGGGGCTATTCAGACGGCCCTCCGCACGGTGGTAGATGTGCTTCAGGAAGCCACGTTGCAAGGCACCGAGGGGGCCATAAGCCGCGACCTGCAGTCGATGGCGAATGAGTTAAACGGCAGCACAAAGACGTGGAACAGCCTGGACTTCAGCCGCAGCGATGCTACGCTCACACGTCGCGACCTGGATCGTCTCGAAGAGTCTCTCAAAGCGATCCAAGATGATCTCAACGATTTGAAGGCCGATCTCCGCGACGCACGAGAAACGGCGTGGCTCAGACGCGTGGACGACATCGAGGACGAAGTCGATGACGCCCTTGACCTCGTGCGCCGCACTACCCGAAACGACCGCCACACCGATTCCAACACCACGTCCTGGACCCGCAATGGCCAGATGACCATCCGCATCGAGCGCGACGATGACGACGAGGATGATCTCATCTACCATGGCGAAGATGACTATGAGCCGAAGCGCGACCGTCGCGGGCGGACGTACTACTACAATAGTGACGGTGACGATGACGGCGACGGCTACGAGTACCACTACCGCTACCGCACCCGAGCAGGCTACAGCGCGCCGTTTGCTACATCGCGCGATTACGACTACGTCTTCGTGGGCGAGTTCGACGCCTACTGGCCCTACCGCGAGACCGCGCTGTACCGCCACATCCCGGCCATCCGCTACAACCGCGTGGAGGGCTTGGTGATCGGCCTCGGCTTGAACCCGCTCGACTGGTACGACTACCAGCGCAGCAAAATCTACGGGCAGATCGGCCGCGCCTTCTCGCTCGACAGTTGGCGCTACGAGATCGGCGTGGAGACCCGCCCCGCTGACACCGACTACCGCGACTTCGTGGATGTGAAGGTGGGCGGCAGCTACCGCCGCAACACGGTCACGAACGACATCTGGAAGTCGAGCTGGGTGGAGAACTCGCTCGCAGCCATCCTCTTCGAGAACGACTTCTTCGACTACTACGAGGTGGAAGGCTGGAACGTCTACGCCACCTCTCGCCTCGCCGATGTGGCGCTGGTGAGTGCGGGCTTCCGCGCCGAGGACTACACGAGCCTGAGCCGTAACACGCGCTGGTCCATCTTCGGCGGCGACAACTTCCGCATCAATCCGCCTATCCAGGAAGGCTTCATGCAGTCGCTCGTCTTCGCGCTCGAAGGCGGGCTCATCAACAGCCGCTACCGCATGCCCGAGGGCGTCATCTTTCGCACCGAAGCCGAGATCGGCCAGGGGCTCGGCGGCGACTTCTCGTTCAACCGCTACGTAGGGGATGTACGCGCCTACCTGCCGATGACGCGCCACAGCACCCTCAGCATGCGCGTGCGCGGCGGCATCGCTACAGGCACCGTGCCCCTCCAGAAGCAGTTCACCATCGGTGGCGTAGGTACCGTGCGCGCCTATCCGCAGAACAGCTTCCTCGGCACCCGCGTCGGCCTCTTCAACGCGGAGTATGCGATCGAGGACGTCGAGTTGTTCGACGACCTGCTTGACGACCTTCAGGTCTTCGGCTTCTTCGACGCGGGCTGGACCAACCGCTTTGCTGGCACCGACACGTTCGACGTCAACGACCTGATCACGGGCGCCGGGGCTGGCGTGTCGTTCTGGGACCGTGTAGTGCGCCTAGAGCTCGCCTTCCCCCTCCGTGACATCAATGGTCTTGGCCGCGAGCCCACCCTCTGGCTCCGCCTCAACCCGACATTCTAGCGTATTGTCGATAGACCAAACTGACACGTTATAGCCTCAAAGAAGCAGGCCCCGCAACATGCGCAGGGCCTGCTTCTTTTTTGCGCTGGACGTTACCCGTACCGAAACCGTAAATGCTGGGCAGACGTGGCCATCTCTTTCACTTTCAAGCGTGGTTACTCCAATGACCTTGTTTCCATCGCCCGCCCATTCACGACATCCTGGCTCTGCACTGTACGCGCACAACTATTCACGCTTGGTGTTCAGGTGGTCGTTTCTAGGTTGATGCTGTTCCTACCCGCTTCATGGCTGCGGCGAGGATGAGCCCAAAGAAGGCCGTGTAATCGTAGCCAGCCCATGCGGCCTGCTTGGCTAGGTGGCCATCCCAGCACCAACCAGGGTTGGGGTTGGCTTCCAGTAGGTATGGGCGCCCAGCAGCATCTAGCCGCCAGTCGAAGCGGGCGTAGTCGCGGCAGCCGAGGCGCTCGAACAGACGCAGGCTGTGGCGCGTCATCGCGTCTGCTGTCGCAACAGGCAAATCGGCCCGCACGGATTCAATGGCGTGCATGTACGGCGAGTCCGCAAGCCACTTGGCCTCGTAGCCGCACAGGCGTGGCAGGTGTGCCGGCAGAGCGCTGTAATCTTCTTCGGTGATGGGCAGCACCAGCGCGTTGCCGGGATTACCAATGATGCCCACCGTGAGGTCCTTACCGCGCAAGAAGGTCTCTACCAGCAGCGGCACCTGATCGCCGACGGCCGCCCGCACCGAGGCGATGGCGTGCGTCAGCTCGTCGGGGTTGTACGCGATGCTCTTCTGCGTGATACCGACGCTGCTGTCGCCCGCGTTGGGCTTCACGATGACCGGGTACGCCGCAATGTCCAGATCGACGACGTGCTGGCCGGGCTCCATGAAGCACGCAACTGGCACCGGCACGCCCATCTCGCGCGCAATGCCGCGCACCAGCGACTTGTCGTAACACGCCCCGAGGCAGGTCGGCCCAGCGCCGCTGTACGGAATGCCGAAGACGTCCAGGAGGGCCGCGACGTGCAGCTCCCACCGGGCTCGGTTGTCAAAGCCCTCATCGCACAGGTTCAGCACCAGGTCGAGGTCAGGGGAAAGACGCCGTAAGTCATCGAACAGCGTATCGTGATCGTCCAAGTACAAGAAACGGTAGCCCGGTAGCTTGTTCAGCGCGCGCTTCGCTTCATCTATGGTGAAGAAGTCATCTTCGTCAAAGACGCCGCCGAGCTTGACGGGGTCGGCGCGGCGTGGGTCGCCGAGGAGCACCGCCACGGTCAGCGGAGCAGGGGCACTGCCGAGCAGGTCAGCGAGCGCAGGAGGGTTGGACACTATGGGGGGCACGGTCATGTGCGCGTCGTTTCACGATTGGTGTAGAGAATCGCCCATTGGCGAAAAAACGCGCGCTCGTACGTTTGGCGGGGCCGAAGTTTCACCCGGCTATGCCCCGTGTAAAACTTCTTGTTTCTCGAAGGGAAGAGTCCTATTCAGGGGGCGTGCCCTTGCCGCATGCGGAATACCCGTCCGCGGATCTAGGCCTGACCGCTACCTCACATCACCAGCCGCGTCCACAGCTTGACCTCGTCGGGCGCGACGGTTTCGATGCGGCCTTCTTCAAGACGCAGGGCGCGGTCGGCGAGGGCGGCAAGGGCAAGGTTGTGGGTGACGATGACGAACGACTGCTGCGTGCTCCGGCTGAGGGCTTTCAGCGTCTGATGCAGCGCGTCGGCGGTCTTGGTGTCGAGGTTGCCCGTGGGCTCATCGGCGAGGACGAGGCCCGGCTTGTTCATCAGCGCCCGGGCGATGGCGACGCGCTGCTTCTCGCCGCCAGAAAGCGCGTTCGGGCGGTGGTCACTACGGTCGGCAAGGCCGAGCGTGTCGAGCAGTTCGAGGGCCCGCGCTTCCACCTTGGACAACGTCTCACCTTGGATGAGCGCGGGCATGCAGACGTTTTCGAGCGCGGTGAACTCGGGCAGCAGGTGGTGAAACTGAAAGACGAAGCCGATGGCGCGGTTGCGGAAGGCCGCCAGCGCCTCGTCATCTTTCTCAAACACCGACTCGCCGCGAAACGTCACCTCGCCCGCGTCGGGACGATCGAGCGCGCCGAGGATGTGCAGCAGCGTGCTCTTGCCCGTGCCGCTCTCGCCCACCACGGCCACCATCTCGCCCGGGTAGATCGCCAGGTCGGTGCCTTGCAGCACGTCGAGCGAGCCGCCCGAGGCCGTCGGGTAGCTCTTGTGGACGCCGCGCACCTCCAGCAGCGGCGCGGTGACCTCAGCGGAGGCGTCAGTCGCTGTCGCGCTGGATGTCATACTTGCTCATCTTGTTGTAGAGGTGGGACCGCTGGATGCCGATGGCCTCGGCGGTGCGGCTGATGTTCCACTCGTGCTGCTCCAGCTTGTACTCGATGAACAGCTTCTCGGCCATGTCGCGGAAGTCGCTGAACTGGTCGAAGCGCTCGATGAGGTTGAGTAGCTGATTGCCGCCGCTGCCGCCGGGCTGCACGTAGCGCTCCACGTCGCGCAGCGCCACGGTGTCGCCTTCACTGAGGATGAGCAGGCGCTCGACCACGTTGTGCAGCTCGCGGATGTTGCCGCGCCACTCCAGCGTCTTCATCATGTCGAGCGCGTCTTTGGCGAAGGGCTTGGGCTCCAGGCCGTTGCGCCGCGCCAGCCGCTCGCTGAAGTGCTGCGCGATGGTCGGCACGTCTTGGCGGCGCTCGCGGAGGGGCGGTACGTGGATCAGGATGACGCTGAGGCGGTGGTACAGGTCTTCGCGGAAGTCGCCTTCTTCGATCGCGCCGAGCAGGTCCTTGTTTGTGGCCGCCACCACGCGCACGTCCACGTCGATGCTGCGGTCGCCGCCCACACGGGTGATCTTGTTCTCTTGCAGCGCGCGGAGCACCTTGGCCTGCGCTGAGAGGCTCATGTCGCCGATCTCGTCGAGGAAGAGCGTGCCGCCGTGCGCCTGCTCAAACTTGCCGATGCGCTGCTTCGTGGCGCCCGTGAACGAGCCTTTCTCGTGCCCGAACAGCTCGCTTTCTATGAGTTCGCTGGGGATGGCCGCGCAGTTAACCTCCACCATCGGCCCGTCTTTGCGGTTCGACTGGTGATGCACCCACTTGGCGACGAGCTCTTTGCCCGTCCCGGCCTCGCCAGTGATCAACACGCGCGCCTCGGCGGGCGCGACGCGGGCGATGGTATCTTTGATGCGCGTGATAGCGCTGCTGTCGCCCAGGATGGGCGTGAGGCCGCCTTCGTGCTGCTGCACGATGGTCTGCCGCATCCGCTTGTTCTCGACGACAAGCTTGCCCTGGTCGAGTGCATTGCGCAGCGTGACGAGCAGGCGATTCAGATCGGGCGGCTTCTCGATGAAGTCGTACGCGCCCAGCCGCGTCGCCTCCACGGCGGTGTCGACGGTACCGTGGCCCGAGATCATGACGACAGGCGTCTCGGGCAGTTCGTCGCGCAAGATGGGCAGCACCTCCATCCCGTCGCGCTTCGGCATCTTGATGTCGAGCAGGACGAGGTCGGGGCGCTTGTCGCGCGCGACGGCCAGCGCTTCGTCGCCGTTGGTGGCCTCGAACACGGTGTAGTCTTCGTATTCGAGGATGTCGCGCAGGGTACGGCGGATGCTGCCTTCGTCGTCGACGACTAGGATGCTAGGCATAGATCGGCTGAGGAGGTGTTGACTAAGCTGGACACTTCCTCAACGCATCATGGGAGCATCAGTTGCTCAGCGCGCGTCGCTTCAGGAGCCGAGGCGGGCCTGAGCACGGGCAAGGAGCACTTCCACGTTCAAGGTACTGGCTTGGTCGGCGTGGTCTTCGAGGACCGTCTCGTAGGCGCTGACCGCTGCGCTGTAGTTGCCAGCTGCTTCGTGCGCTTCGCCAGCGCGGACGAGGTAGGTAGGCGTGGTGAAGTCGCTCTCGTAGGTCGAGGCCGCGCGCTGGTAGAGACCTGCGGCCTGCGCGTACTCGCCCTGGATCATGAGGATGTCGGCGCGACCTGCGATGGCGCTGGCGCCAACGATGTTGCTCTCAGCGTCGAAGTCCTCGTAGTAGCCCAGTGCGGCGTCATAGTTGCCGAGTTGGAAGTTGGCATCGGCGGCGTAGAAAGCGGCGAGGTTGCCCGCATCGGTGCTACCGTACTCATCGGCCACACCTGCCAGCCCCAGTGCGCCGTTGACCCCATCCAGCGCTTGCTGGAAGTTGCCCGCTTCGTACGCCCGGACGGCCTCAGCCAGAGCGGCCTGGGCCGCGGCTTCGTTCTGCGCCTGCATGTACGACAGCCCAAAGAACCCGGCGATGGCCAGCACCACACCCACCCCAGCGGCGATGATAAAGTTCTTGTAGTCGTCATAGAACGACAGACCACGGGCATACGTGGTGACAATAGCATCTTCGCGAAGCTCTTGTTTTTTCTGCTTCTGCGAGATTTTGCTCGGTGGGGTTAGCGTGGACATGACAGAAAACGTATGTGCCGTGTTGAATGCAGATGAGAAGGCCCTTTCAGAAGGACTCTTTTGGACAGAACAGTAAATTAGCGCAAGCCTGTAGGTGACGCAATTCCGTGTATGGTCCGCCGATGCTAACGCACAGGAAACTCATGGGTTTGCGGCAAGCCCTCGTTTCTATCTGTCTCGGCCACTCCGGCACCGTTTTGTAGCGCACCCACCTTCTTAACTGTAAATCCCGAGCAGAAAAGCCCGCTGCCGCATAGTTTTGCGATTCTATGTCTGGGCCTGAGCGCCTACCTTTACCATTCCCCTCTCTAAACCTCAGCATCTCTCATGGCCATTAAACTGGGAATCAACGGCTTCGGCCGCATCGGTCGCCTCGTCTTTCGCTCGATCTTGGAGCGCGGCACCGACGAGTTCGACATCGTAGGTGTCAACGACCTCACCGACGCCGCAACGCTTGCCCACCTCTTCAAGTACGACTCGGTCCACGGCCGCTACCCTGGCGATGTGTCCGTGGAGGACGGCGCACTCGTCATCGACGGCGACCGCTTCCAGGTGTTTAGCGAGCGCGACCCGCGCAACCTGCCTTGGGGCGATCTCGGCTGCGACATCGTCATCGAGTCCACGGGCGTCTTCCGCACGCGTGAGAAAGCCGGGCTGCACCTCGAAGCCGGCGCCAAGAAAGTCATCATCTCGGCCCCGGCCTCGGGTCCTGTGGATGCCACCGTCGTGCTCGGCGTCAACGACGACGTACTGACGGGCGACGAGGAGGTCATCTCGAATGCCAGCTGCACCACGAACTGCCTCGCGCCGATGGTCAAGGTGCTGCACGACACGTTCGGCGTGAAGAAGGGCTTTATGACCACCATCCACGCCTACACCTCCGACCAGCGCATCCAGGACGCGCCGCACAAGGACCTGCGCCGCGCCCGCGCCGCCGCCCTGTCCATCATCCCGACGACCACAGGCGCGGCTAAGGCCGTCGGCCTCGTGCTGCCCGAACTGCAAGGCAAACTCGACGGCTTCGCGCTGCGTGTGCCCACCCCCGATGGCTCCATCACGGACTTCACCGCTGAGCTCGAAAAAGAAGCGACGGCCGAGGAGATCAATGCCGCGCTGAAAGCTGCCGCCGAAGGCCCGATGAAAGGCGTCATGGAATACTCGACCGATCCGCTGGTGTCAGTGGACATCATCCACAATCCGCACTCCTGTATCATCGACTCCGACCAGACGAAGGCCGACGGCACGCTCGTGAAGGTCGTGGGCTGGTACGACAACGAGTGGGGCTACTCCAGCCGCACCGTCGACATGGCCCTCAAGCTCGGCAGCTTCCTCAAGTAAGCCGCCTGTGGATTTCGGAGGGAGCATGGCTTGTCTGTGGGCTGTGCTCCCTCTTTACGTTGTGCAACCCGTTCACGGGGGAGATTTACCTGCGGTGTGCTTCGCGCTCTGGGCTACGCCCGGGATGATAAACGTATGCGCAATGCCTCAAACCGACAGCATCGACCTGAGACCTTCCGACCTTTGACCTGAGACTTAACCATGGCCAAGCTCTCCATCGACGACCTGCACCTCAGCGGCCAGCGTGTGCTCGTCCGCGTCGACTTTAACGTGCCGCTGAACGCCGACCGCACCGTGGCCGACGACACCCGCATCCGCGCTGCGCTGCCTACGATCCAGAAGATCATCGCCGATGGCGGCAAGGCGATCCTGATGAGCCACCTCGGGCGTCCGAAAGGTCAAGCGAAGCCCGAACTCAGCCTCCAACCCGTCGCCGACTACCTCGGCGGCTTGCTCGGGCAGCCCGTGCAGTTTCCAGGCGCAACCATCGGCGCCGAGGTGGAAGCTGCCGTAGCGCAGCTGGCCGATGGCGAGGTGCTGCTGCTGGAGAACACGCGCTACCACGCGGGCGAGACGAAGAACGACGAGCGACTAGCCGCCGAGCTGGGCAAGCTGGCCGATGTGTTCGTCAACGACGCGTTTGGGACGGCACACCGAGCGCACGCCTCCACCGAGGGCATCACGAAGCACGTAGACCAAGCCGCGATGGGCTACCTTGTGGCGAAGGAAGTCACCTACCTCTCGCGCCTGCTGGACCACCCCGAGGCGCCGTTCGTGGCGGTCCTCGGCGGCGCCAAGGTCTCCGACAAGATCGGCATCATCGAAAACCTGCTGCCCACGGTGGACCAGCTGCTGATTGGCGGCGCGATGAGCTACACGTTCCTCAAGGCGCTGGGTCACGACGTGGGCACCTCGCTGGTGGAGGATGACAAGTTGGACGTGGCGAAGGCGCTCTACGAGTCGGCCAACGGCAGAATCCTGCTCCCCACCGACCACCTCGCTGCCGACGCGTTCAGCAACGATGCCACCACGGCAGTGTCGGACGGCAGCATTCCCGAGGGCATGATGGGCCTCGACATCGGGCCTACGTCCATTGCTGCGTACCAAGCCGCCATCGCCAGTGCCAAGACGGTGGTGTGGAACGGACCGATGGGCGTCTTCGAGATGCCGACGTTCGCCAAGGGCACGCTCGCCATCGCCCAAGCCCTCGCCGACGTCACGGCTGGCGGCGCGCTCACCGTCGTGGGCGGCGGCGACTCGGTGGCGGCGGTCACGCAGATGGGCTACGAGGACCGCGTCAGCCACGTCTCCACAGGCGGCGGCGCCATGCTGGAGTTCTTGGAAGGCCAGACGCTGCCCGGCATCGCGGCGCTTTCGGATGCGTAACGTCTGCACCACCGTGTAGACAGCTACAACGCTGGCTTGTACCTTGCATGCCGTTGTATGCCGCCCACTGCGTTCTACGTGCCCCGTGGCCTTCACCGCGAAACAAGTCCAGCGCATCTTGCAACGCGCCACTGAGGTGGAGCGCGCCGAGGCACGCACGAGCGCAACGACCGGCTTGTCGGCAGCGGAGGTGCAGGCGTTGGGGGTAGAGGCGGGCTTATCGAAGGCCAGCATGCGCCAGGCGCTTCGCGAGCTGGAGGCGCCCGCCCCCACGGGTCGGCTCACCGACACGGCGGCCCACTTCCGCACCGCGCTCTTCCCCACCGCGCTGACCCCAGCGATGGGCGATGCGCTTCTGAACAAGCTGCGGAGGCAATTTGGCCGTCCCGGCTCGGTATACCACATCGGCGACGGGTTCGAGTGGCACAGTACGCACAAGGGCAGCCTCGTGGTCTGCAGCGTGCGGCCAGAGGGCGATCAGCTTCGCATCTCCCTGCAAGTGAGCAGTAAGCGGCTGCTTTCTGAGAGCAGCGAGCTGTGGTTTCCCCTTCTGGCGTTCCCCGTCATCGGCATCCTGGGTGGCTTCATCGACTTAGGGATGAGCGCGGTAGTGTTCATGTCCATTGCCAGCGGTATCCTCCTGGGCACACTCTTCGTCGCACTGTACGTCCACGACACCATAACTACGGGAGCGGCAGAGCGGAGCATCCGCGACGCGTTCAACGGCTTCAACGCGCTCCCCTTCGATACTCGGAGGACTGGCGATGTATGACGAGCGCGCCATCCGGGCTGTCCTCCAGCGCGCCGCGGAGCTAGAGCAGTCATCGTCCACACCCGACGAGCCTACGCTGTCACGTGAGGAGGTACTGCGCCTGGGCCAGGAAGCGGGCATCAGCGCGACGGCGATGCAGCAAGCTGTCGACGACGTGTCGGCGCAGAGCGTGCTATCGGCCTTTCGCAAGCGCTCCTCGTCCAAGACCACCAGCCAGCGCCTCGCCGTGCCTATGACCGACGCCGTGTGGCGCAGTCTGGTGGAGCAGCTTCGAGCGCGGTTCAACGCGGTAGGCACCGTGTATCACATCGGTGTGGCGCGGGAGTGGCACTACACGCGGGAGCGCGAGGAGATCGTGGTGGCGATCCGCCCTGACAGCGACGGCACACGGGTCACGGCATATGCCCAACGGAAGGTTGATACCTCCTACGACGTGGTGGGTATCATCACCAGCATCGCCTACTGCGCCTTGGCGTTCACCTTCGACGTCATGGTAGCCATCGCACTGGGGGTGGCGGTGTTTACCCTCGTGCTTCCATTTGCGAGGCGGCATGCCCAAACCGAGCGCCTCGCCAAGCGGTTGGCTGATGTCCAAGCTGTCACTCGCGCCGTCGAAGCGCAGCACACTCCGCCGTTACCCGCTGACCTCGCGGCGTCTGTACCCCTCAGCGCCGATACGCTTCGGGATGCGTAACATCTGCATGACTCTTGTAGGTCACCCCTCTCTTGGAGCGTACCTTGCATACGAGGCATCAGGTCAGTGATGGGCGATATGGCGTTCACAGCGGAGCGGGTTCAGCAGATTCTTCAGCGTGCCGCTGAGGTAGAGCAGGATGAGGCACGCACGGCCCATTCCCCGAGCCTATCGGCCGACGAGCTTCGTGCCGCAGCAACCGCGGCGGGCTTCTCGGAGGAGGCGTTGGACCGCGCCCTGCATGAGTTTGAAACGAGCGTGCCGGAGCAGGCTGCTGCACCTGTGCCACACTTCCGCACCGACCTTCTTCCTGTTCAGCTGGATAAAAACGTTGAGGACGCGTTCGTGCGTCAGCTGCGGACTCAGTTCGGCGGCATCGGTACCATCTATGAGATTGGTAACGCCTTCGAGTGGCACGGCGAATACAACGGCCAGATGGTGCTGTGCAGCGTCCGCCCCGAGGGCAATCAGACGCGCGTCTCGCTCCAGTTAGGCGACAAGCGTATCCTGCCACGCACCCGCGATGTCTGGCTGACCGCTTTGCTGATTCCCCTGCTGGTCTCGCTCATGCTGGTGGGTGTGCTGGGCGTCTCCAGTATGATGCTCATCTTCACCCTCATGACGATAGCGTGTGGGTTTGGGATAGGCGTGCTGGGCGGAGGCGCCTATCTGCACGACCGCATCGCCCTCGGAAAGACCCAGGCCGCGCTCGACACGGCCTTCGGGGAGTTCAACCGTGCGGCGGCGCTCATCCAGTCGGCGCGCGATGTATAACGAGCGCGACATCCAGGCCATCCTCAAGCGCGCCGCCGAGATCGAGCGTACTGCGCCCACCAAGGAGCCCACGCTCTCCGAGGCCGACCTGTACCAACTCGCCGACGAGGTAGGCATCAGCCGCACGGCGATGCAGCAAGCCATCAGCGACACACAGGAGGCCACGCTGACGGACCGTTTTCGGGCTCTCCTCAAGCAGCCCCAGCGGCACTCGGGCACGTTCACCCAGCGCCTCGACGTGCCGCTCACTGATGCGGTCTGGCACGGATTGGTCGAGCGGTTGCGCGCGCAGTTCAACACGAAGGGCACCGTGTACTACGCCGGGAGCACGCGCGAGTGGCGCTACACGCACGACGGCGAACAGCTGGTGGTCACCATCCGCCCAGACGAGCGTCGTACCCGTATCACCGTGTTCGCCCAGCAAGATCGCGCACCCAACCAACTGCTGGAATCGCTAGTCACGGGCGCGCTGGTCACAGGGCTCTGGTGGACGACGTCGGCGGGAGTCTTTCTGGCGGCGGTGGTCGTGCTGCTCGTCCTCTTACCGTTCATCTTCCGCACCCTCCCCAGCAAGAACCTGGAGCGGCACGTGGCCCAGCAATTAGCTCACACCCGCACCGCTATCGATGCCATCGCGTCGATGTATGCGGCGCATGCCCCTCCGCTTCCCCAAGGACCGAGCTGGCTGGCAGACGCTGACCTGTATAAAACGCCCGCCCCTCAACCAACGCCCTCCTCTTCCGTACGAGATCGAGCCTGACTCAGCCTTCCCCAGTCTCATGCCTGATCGGATTTACAACGAAGAGGAAATTGGCGCGCTCCTCAAGCGCGCTGCCCAGATCCAACACGAGCAACCCGGCGATGAGGTGGCGGGCTTGAACCGCGCCGAGCTAGAGCGCCTCGCCGCCGAAGTCGGCATCGACCAGAACGCGTTGGCGCAGGCGCTGCACGAGCTGCGCGACGGTCAGGTAGGAAAAGAAGCGGAAGGGGTTCACTTTTGGGGCGGGCCACGGCGGCAGACGTACACCCGTACGCTAGACGTTCCCCTGAACGACGACACGTGGCAGCAGATCGTCGTGCAACTCCGCGAGCATTACGGCGATGTGGGCACGGTGGCTGAGTTGGGCCGCAGCCGCGAATGGCACTTCAAGAAAGGCACCCAGGTGGATGTCACCGCCACCGAGGTGAACGGCCGCACGCGCCTTACCATCACCCAGCTCAACGACGACGCACTGGGTGGCGTACACGGCGCCTTCGACACGCTCGGAATTACGTTTTTCATCACCTTCCTCGTCGGCGCTACGGCGCTGCCTATGAGCACGCGCATCGTGACGAGTACGCTGGTACTCATCACCGCCCTGATGAGCGCGTGGTACCTCACCCGCTCCATCACACGCTACCGGGCCAACACTACGGATACGCTCCTCGACCGCCTAGACCTCAGCCTGCAACGCGAGGCCTCCGCTGATCAGCAGCGGGAGGCATTCCCCGGGGCCACGCCAGCGCTTTCGCTGGACGACCTGCCCGAGGCTCCACAGGCAACAACGCTCCGAGAGGCACGTCGCACCCGCAGCTAACGGCGCCCAGAGGGTTTGCGGCGGCGCGTGGCCGGAAACTCCTCCTCGTACACGTTCAGGTCCATCTCCATCGCCCGCTCCTGCACGTACCGCTGCGCATCGGCGACGCCTTGGTTGTAGATGGCGGGGCCGATCTCGGCGAGGATGAAGTCGAGCAGGCCACGTGCTGCAAAGACGCTGAGTGGATTGTCGAACTCGTCCTCGGCGTAGGCTTGCAGGGCTTGGATGGCGTCAATGCGACGTTCGTCGTCGAGGGCAAGTGGCATGAGGAAGCCTGTGGACGATGTGAGGAGATGGCCAAAGGTACACCGGATGCGTCGTGTGGACTACAGGCGCGGATCGACGGGCTCGCTTTCGAGGGCGAGGACGCCGAACACGCACTGGTGGACGGCACGCAAGGGCTCGCGCCGGACGAACCGCTCCAGCGCCTCCAGGCCGAGGGCGAACTCGCGCAGCGCTAGCGAGCCCTTCCGCCCCACGTTGCGCTGCCGCAAGCGGTCGAGGTGCTGCGGGGCGGTGTAGTCGGGGCCGTAGATGATGCGCAGATACTCGCGCCCGCGACACTTGACAGCGGGCTGCGCTAGGCCTTTGGGGCCGTGCGCGATGAAGTCGGCGGGCTTGACGACCATGCCCTCGCCGCCGCGCGCCGTCTGCGCCGTCCACCAGTCGATGGCGGCCTGCTCGCTGGCTGCGTCGCCGAGCGTGACGGCGTGGGTGGCCGTGCGGAACAGGATGCCGCTGCCGTCGGCCTCGACCAGCGCGGCGATCTGATCCATGTGCCAGCGGTGCGTCTGGTCGGTGTGGACGCGGCCTTCGGTGGCCAGCAGGTGGAACGGCGCCAGCTTCAGGTCCTCCACGCGCGCCACAGGCCAGCAGTAGTGGCGGTACGCCGTGCGGTACTTTCCGGCTGCCTCCAGCCGGGCCGCCTGCTGGGTGCGCAGCGCCTCGACGGGCGCCCCCGCCGCGAGCGCCTTATCCAACACAGCCAAGGTGGGCGGCAGCGCCACCTCAGCCGCCGAGCCTACGGCCGCGTACTGACGCCGCAGCAAGTCCTGCGCCTTCGCCGACCACGGCATCAGCTCGCCGTCAAAGCACGCCCAGTCGGTCTCAAACGTGGCCCAGAACCCCGCCTGCTCCAGGGCGGTGCGCAGGTGGCCGAGCAACGCGTGCTCTGTCGCCGCGTCGTCAAAGAAGCGGCGGCCGGTGCGTGTGTAGACGATGCCGGCCTCGCCCGTGGTGACGCCAAACCGCGCCTGGGCGGCCTCGGCCGTTCGGCACACAATCACGACGGCGCGCGAGCCCATGTGCTTCTCCTCGCACAAGACCTCGGCCACGCCTTCCTTCCGAAAGTAGTCAAACGCCTCCTGCGGATGCTCCAGCAAGCCCGGCTGCGTGCTCGATGCAGGTGGCGACATGGTGGGCGGCAGGTAGATCAGCCACTTCGGATCGGCGGCGAAGCGGCTCATCACTTCGAGGGCCGCCGTCGCGTTCTCCTCGCGGATGGTCAGCGTGCCGCGCAGCTTCGTGTCGATGCGGAGCTTGCCGCGCACGTCGGCCAGGTCGAGGGCGTCGTCATGGATTTGCTGCGCCGAACGGTCGGTCGTGGCAGGCACCAGCGGGCGGGCGGGTTCGGCATAGACGCGCGCGGCAGGCACCGACACCACTTCGCGCTCCGGGTAGCGCAGCGCCGTCAGCTTGCCGCCGAAGACACAGCCCGTGTCGATGTCGATGGTGTTGTTGAGCCACTCGGCTTCGGGCACGGGCGTGTGGCCATAGACGACCAGCGCGTCGCCGCGATACTCGGCGGCCCAGTTGTGGCGCACAGGCAGCCCAAACTCGTCGATCTCGCCCGTCGTCTCGCCGTAGAGCGCGAAGTCCCGCACCCGCCGCGAGGCCCGCCCGTGGTACTTTTCCTTGAGCCCGGCGTGCGCCACCACCAGCTTGCCCTCATCGAGCACGAAGTGGCTGACCAAGCGGTCGATGAAGTCGGCCATCTCCTGCTTGAGCGGTTCGCGCTCGGCCTCGGGCACGGCTTCGATCTCCGCCAGCGTGACCTCCAGGCCGTGCGCCACCGTCACCTTGCGGCCTTTGAGCGCGCGCATCAGCTTGACGTCATGGTTGCCGGGCACGCACAGCGCCGTCTCGGCCTCCACCATGCGCCGCACGAGGCGGTACACGTCGATGTTGCGCGGCCCGCGATCCACCAAGTCGCCCACAAACACCGCTTGCCGTCCTTCGGGATGCGCGTGCGGGGCCTCGTCTGATGCCTGCGTGTAGCCCAGCTTTTCCAGCAGCGCCTCCAGCTCGTCGGCACACCCGTGTACGTCGCCGATGATGTCGAACGGGCCGTGCAGGTGGCGGCGGTCGGTCCAGAGCGGCGTGCGCTCGATGGTCACAGCAGCCACTTCCTCGGGCGACGACAGCGTGTAGACGTGCCGGAAGCCTTCGCGGCGCAACTTCTTGATGGACCGGCGGAGCGCCTTGCGGTGGTTGCGGATGACGTGCGGCCCAAAGGTGCGGTCGGCGCGGGCAGCGTTGCGTTCTTGGCAGATGGCCTCGGGCAGATCGAGCACGATGGCCACAGGCAGGCAGTGGTGACGCCGCGCGAGCTCGACAAGCGGCTTGCGCGCATGCGGCTGCACGTTCGTGGCATCCACCAAGGTCAGCTTCATGCGGTCCAGGCGTTTGCCCGCGATGAAGTGCAGCACCTCGAAGGCGTCCTTGGTGGCATCGCCGCTGTTCTCATCGTCTGAGACGAGCGCTCGGCAGGTGTCCGACGACAGGATCTCCGTCGGCAGAAAGTGCTGACGGGCGAACGTGCTCTTGCCTGCTCCCGAGGGACCGATGAGCACGACGAGCGAGAAGGCTGGAATCTGAATCGTCATGCTGTGTGTCCCTCCGCGATCTGCGTAAAAATAGCCATCTGTGTTGGCGCCCCGTGTGTGTCATCTTCCGGCCCGATGGGCGAAAACGCGACGGTGTAGCCGTGTTCTTCGGCCATACGACCTGCCCACGTCTGAAACTCTGCCCGCGTCCACTCGAAGCGGTGGTCCGGGTGGCGCACCGTGCCCGCAGGCAGTGACGGGAAGAGCACGTTGTACTCGCGGTTCGGCGTGGTGACGACGACGGTCTTCGGGCGCGCGTAGGCAAACACCGTCCGCTCGAACGCCGCGAGGCGAGGCGGATCGAGGTGTTCGATGACTTCCACCACAGCCGCCAGGTCGAAGCCGCCCAGGCGAGCGTCGCGGTAGAGCAGCGAGCCATGCAGCAGGCGGAGGCGGTCGCGCTGGCGTTCCGGCAAGCGGTCGAGGTGCAGGCGGTCCTTGGCCCGCTCCAGCGCCTGGTGTGCCACGTCCATGCCCACGATGTCGGCGGCGGTGCTCTCGCGCAGCAAGAGCCGCAGCAGTCTGCCTTCGCCGCAGCCGAGATCCAGCACGCGCTTCGGATGCCGCTCGGCGACGACCTGCATCACGGCAGCGAGGCGCTGGTCGTGCAACCGCATGGGCCGCTCGGGCGCGGGCTCTTTGGCCTCAGCCGCGTCGTTGTCATCCGTGCCGACCTCGTCCGGCGCTAATTGGGCCAATGCCTGCCGCACCAGCGACCGTCGGCGCTTCAGGTAGCGGCTGGCGATCCACGCCTGCTCGGGGTGCGCCTCCAGCCAGCCCTCCCCGCGCCGCAGCAGCTTCTCGACCTCGGCATCGCCCACCCAGTAGTGCTTGTCGCCGTCCAGCGCGGGCAGCAACACGTAGATGTGCGTCAGCAGATCGGCGAGGCGGCAGGTGGCGCGCAACGTGAGCGTGCAGTACGGACTCTCGCCCCACTCGGGAAAGGCCTCGTCCAGCGGCTGCGTGGTGACTTCCACAGCGTAACCCAGCGGCTCGAACAGGCGCCGCACCGTAGCCTCGCCGCCACGACTCACCACCGCTGTCATCGTCGCCTCCAGCGGAATGGGCGTATCGACCAGCTCGGGGCGGTCCTTGCAGCGACCGTTCAGCGCGGAGCGGTACACATCGGCGAGCGCCACGCTCAGCAGCGACGAGGCGGCATAGGGCCGGTCGTTCACGTACTGCCCCGCCGTACGCGCCTTGCGCCCACGCACAAGGCCGATGGGGTCCACATCGAGCAACAAGGCAGCGGTACACCGCTCGGGCGTGGCCTCGGCGTAGAAGACGTGTGCCTGCCCAAACGGCTGCGTGAAGGTCTGGTGCTTCGCCGGGTGCTTGTGCAGCAGGTAGCCAAGGTCGGTAGCGGGCGTGTGCGTAGTGGTGATCGTTAAGAGCATACTGTCGTGGGGGCGCCGCCCCCGGTTTGATGTGATGACTGGGGCGGTTGGCGCGTCGGTGCCTTCAGAAGCGAAGGTTCACCACGCGCGTCGCCACCGCGAGCCGCGAGCCGTGTTCGGTTTGGATAGGTAACAGCACGGGCTGCAATACACCCAGGTGTCGGGGTCCCCGTTGATGTACCGACCCAAATGGTGCGACGTAGCTGCGAGACAAGTAGTGGCCCAGCATGGTGGTGCTCACAGAAGCGACTACCACGATGGCAAGCCGGACAACCTCGTCGTCGGTCAGCAACGCCAACGTCCCGCCTAGCACGTAGCCGCCCGCTGCCGCGCCCAGCATGGTACGGTAGTTCCCGCGTACGGCGCCGGTGTCACCTGCATACCGCACGCCCGTGACCATCCCGACGGTGTATCCTACGGTGCCCAGCACGGCAGTGCCCACTGCCGACCATGGGTTGTCGGCGTTCTCGAAGAGCTGCCCGATGAGCACGCCCGCACCTCCGCCCGCTACGCCCAGTCCCAGGCCGAGCCCAATCTGGCCAGGCCAGCGCTTCTGCTTGGGCAGCGGCTGACGGGTCACGCTCTGCCTCGAAAGCTGCTGCGTTGCGAGGCGCGTTTCAGTGGTGAGCGGTGTTGCTGGTGCCTGCGCGTGGACATGATGGCCCGCGCTCCAGACAAGCACAAGGACAAGCGCGAGTGATCGCATGGTGTGTTCATCATCTGGGAGCTGGCGCGTAAGTTACATGCGCCTGCACCCCGCTGGATAGCCCCAACGACGTCCCTCACCGCGAATCCATGAACGCGATCAGGTCATCCCAAAACATGTCCGTCCCGTCGTCGATGGAGACGATAGTGCCTTGCTCGTCGATGAGCAGGCTGTAGGGCACGCCGCGCAGCTCAAAGTCGGCCAGAGCGCCTTCGTTGGACTTCCAGCCGTTGAGGTACGCATTGCGCCACGGCATCGGGTGGACCTGCTCGCGGAAGTCGAGTGCGTCCTTACGCCGGAAATCGAGCGAGACGCTGAACACGTCGAGCCCAGCCGCCTCGTACTGCTCGTGTGCGGTAGCCAGGCGCTCCGTCTTGGGCTTGCACGGGCCGCACCATGACGCCCAGAACGTGAGGATGTAGGGGCGCCCCATCATGTCGGCGCGCGTGGTGACCTGCTGCGGATCGTCGAGGCCGGGGAAGGCAAAGTCGGGGACCACGTGCCCTACATCCACGGTCCGATGGCGGCGGAAGCGATGGGCCATTATTTCGGCATGGCGCGTCCCCGCCATCCGCTGCATGTACTCGCCGTAGTAGATGCTCAGCATCTCAAAGTCGCCTACACGCTCGGCCCACGTTATCGCGCTGCCTAGCCAGTGTCGCGCGGCGCTCGAATCGGGATGCTGGGCGTAGGCTGCCACGTAATCGCGGTAGCGGTCGTTCCACCACTCAGGCTGTCCTCGCTGCGGACCGTCTTCGGGGCGTACGCGTCGCGGCTCACGGCTCAGCACACGCAGCGGAGCGAACAGCCCTGGCCGGTACGACCACAGGGGCGACTGCGGATCGACTTCTTTCAAGATCTGCTTCGCGAGGCGCCTGTCGGGCTCCCATGCGTTCTGGAAGCGATGGGCAGAGCCCATCCGCAGATACCCCATCATCCACACCTGCCGCATGAAGGGATCTTTCTCCTGCTTGACCTTGCGCTCCAACGCCTCGATATCAGCCGACCAGTCGTCCGGGATGGCGATGCTGGAGATGCCCTTGGCCCGCTCGCCCGCACGAAAGGCGCGGTTCGCGAGGCTGCGTTGCTCGTGATCTTCAATCAGCTCAGCGAACTGCCGGGTCCGCTCGGGCGCTCGTAGCCAGGTCACCTGCCACTTAGTCGGCTCAGGCGGTACATCGCTGAGGTCGAGATCGAGCGTGACGGTAGAGTCGCCGCGTGTGGCCACCAGCGCGTCTTGATGCAACTCCCGATCAGGACGAAAGCGGTCAGCAGGGTAGAGCCCTGAGGAGCGGGGCGCGCCGTACAGTCCCTCCCACCAGACCCCATACGCCAGCGTGTCGCCCGTGGCGGCCAGCGTAACGCGGTACCGACCTGGAGCGTACGGAGCCACGCGAACGCGCTGCCATGCCGACGGCTCGCGCACGGTGTGATCGGGCGACCACACCACAGCCAAGGTGTCGCTGCTCGAACGGGCGAGTGCGCCAAGCTGCACCTCGACCTCGACCGTGTCGCCCGGCTCAACGTAGAAGGGCCACCTGTAGCTGTCATGGTATAGGCCACCCATTGTGATGCGATGCACAGCAGGAGCGCGCAGGTCTGCCTCAAAATACCCGTCGCCGTCTACGGGATAGGTCTCCAAGACAGTCGGCGGATATGAGGTCATGTTGCTGACGCGCGCCGCGACAGCGTAGGGCAACACCTGCCCGTCGTAGCCCACGATCCGGGCCTTGAGGTAGGCGGTGTCTTGTGCCTGCGCTGCCGATGTCCATCCACACGCCACAAGGAGCACGACGAAAACGCTACAGATGAAACGACGCATGGCCACTACCTCAATATCCAACTCCCAAATACGACCAAGATAGTATTAAAGGACACTTACAAATGCAACTGTACTTTCACGACACCTTGGTACAGCTTGGATGCTAATTCATGAATACAGCCTGTTTATTCTTCCACAGCTGCTGTAGACTGATACCGTGGCGCAGGGAGCGTCGCTTACATACCGAATCACAAGCAGGGAGCTTGTTATGCCGACCTATCAGCGCGCGGTTTTTATCTGCCGTGCCCAGCCCGTACATATCGGGCATCTCCACCTCATGCAGGCCGCACTCGACGAGGCTGAAAAACTCATCGTTCTCATTGGCTCTGCCTTCCGCGCCGCGACGCCCAAAAACCCGTGGTCTTATGAGCAGCGCGTGCGCCTCATCTCAGACGCCCTGCGCGACTTCGCTGGCGAGACTAACGAGGGCTGGACCGATGCGCCAGCAGCATCCATTCTCGATCGCGTCCAGTTTGCTCCCCTTCGAGACTACCTCTACAACGATTACCGCTGGGCGAGTGAAGTCACGGCCCGCGCCAGAATTCTCGGCGCTGCCGATGACCCCAGCACGCTGCTCATCGGCAGCTACAAAGACGACTCATCGTATTACCTGGACCTCTTTCAGCATTGGCACTTCCGCGAAATGCCGCTGGAGAAATCCGATGGCCATATCATCGACGCTACGGATGTGCGGATAGCGACGTTCGAGGGTGCCCCGTTTCCACCAGTCCTTATGCCTTCCACCATGAAGGCGGTCTACGAGTGGAGTCATTCCGAGAGCGGGACCCATATCATTCGGGAATACGACTACATCACGAAGCAGCAGGCCAAGTGGGCCGACAGCCCATACCCTGTGCTTTTCACCACGGTCGATGCGCTAGTGGTGTGCAGTGGAGCCGTGCTCCTTGTCAAGCGTCGCTTTCATCCCGGAAAGGGTCTATGGGCCTTGCCAGGTGGTTACGTGCGGCCTACGGAAACGCTCGAAGCTGGGGCACGCCGCGAACTCAGGGAGGAAACGAAGGTCTTGGTCCCTCAAGACGAACTGCGAGCTTCGTTCCGGCGTGCTCAAACCTTCGACCACCCTCGGCGCTCTGAGCGGGGCCGCATCATCACGCATGCTCATCTCTACGACCTCGGCGTACGCAGCCTTCCACAAGTGAAAGGAGCTGACGACGCGGAGATTGCCCGCTGGCTACCGCTAGCCGATGTGCTCCAGATGGAGGACCAACTTTTCGAAGATCACTTTGACATCATCATGAGCATGGTGTCGGCCTACTAGGACTACGCAATCGCTGTGCAGGGCGCACGGCTACTCTCACGACCTCATCCAGGGAGGATGACATGACTGCCGCACATTTTGAGAAAAACCTGATCCTGCTCTCCGATGGCTACAAGCCCAGCCACTGGAAGCAATATGAACCCGGCACCGAGCGGGTCTACTCGTACTTTGAGAGCCGCCGCGACGATGATACGCCGGTTGTGTTCTTCGGACTGCACTACTACCTGATGCGCTACCTCGAAGGCGTACGCGTCACCGAAGCCCAGATTGCCGAGGCCGAAGCCTTCTTCGCTGATTACTTCGGCCGACCTGATGTCTTCAACGCCGAAGGCTGGCGGTATATCGTGCGCGAGCATGGCGGCAAGCTCCCGGTGGAAATCCGCGCTGTGCCCGAGGGCAGCCGCATCCCGTCGCGGCACGTGCTGATGACTGTGGAGAACACCGACCCGGCGTGCTACTGGCTGACGAACTACCTGGAGACGCTGCTGTCGATGGTGTGGTACCCGTGTACGATCGCCTCCAACTCGGCGGGCATCCGCGACGACGTGGCGGGCTTCTTCGCGGCCACCAGCGAGAGCAGCTTCATCGACTTTCAGGTACACGACTTCGGCTTCCGGGGCTCTACGTCGCTCGAAGCCAGTGCGCTCGGCGCGGCGGCGCACCTGCTCGCTTTCCAAGGCACCGACACGCTCAGCGGCATCCGCCTACTCCAGCAGTACTACGGCGCAGCCATGCCCGGCGCCAGCATCCCCGCCACCGAGCACAGCACCATCACCAGCTGGGGCGCAGACCGCGAGTTGGATGCCTTCCGCCACTACCTCCAGCAGTTCCCCTCGGGCGTGATCGCCTGCGTGTCCGACTCGTTCGACATCCTGCGCGCCGTGCGCGACTACTGGGGCCGCGACCTGAAAGACGAGGTCCTTGCCCGTGACGGCACGCTCGTCGTCCGCCCCGACAGCGGCGACCCGGTCGTCACCACGCGCAAGCTGGTTGCGGCGCTGTGGGACGCGTTCGGCGGCAGCGTCAACGGCAAGGGCTACCGCGTGCTCGATCCGCACATCCGCCTCATCCAAGGCGACGGCATCGACCGGGCGATGGTCTCGACGATCCTGCAGGCCTTTCAGGACGACGGCTACAGCGCGGAGAACATCGCCTTCGGCTCAGGCGGTGGGCTGCTCCAGCGCTTCGACCGCGACACCTACAAGTTCGCGTTCAAAGCCGCCGAGGTCACCGTCAACGGCCAGCCTCGTGATGTATACAAGTCGCCGATGGCCTTCGGCGCGGATGGTGCCTACCGCCCGTCGTTCAAGCACTCGAAGCGCGGCCGCCTCGCCCTCGTCAAGGACGGCGATACCTACAACACGGTGGAAGGGCCACACGCCGACGACCTCCTCCAGCCCGTCTTCCGCAACGGCGAGGTGCTCGTAACGCCGACGCTCGACGGCATCCGCGATCGGTTGCGCAACACGTAGGCACCTTCACAGTTCATGCGCTGTCTTCTTGCTTGTTTATGCTATGGAAACACGCATGCTTGAGCGCTCAGTTTATTGGGTGAGCCTGTTGGCCATGGTGGGGGTGCTCTGCGTGCTACCCGCCAAAGCCACTACGCGCGCGCCGCTCACCCACGCCAGCCTCACCGACAGCACCAAAGCCGCACCAGGGCGGCTGGTGCTGGGCGTGGGTGCCGGGTTCGGTCGGAACTTCTTGGCCGCGAGTTATCGATTGAGTTATCAGACGCCCACGTATGCGCTCACGCTACACTTCAACGCACACGGGGACGCCGTGACCTCCGGCTTCTGGAGCGAACTCGCCATGCTGTACGGCATGGTGCTGCCAAGCCAAAAGGCTACGGTCACGGTCTCCGCTGGCTTGGCGTATCTGGAAGGCTCAAACAACGCAGACTTCTTTGGCATCATCGACCAACTGATCGACGGTACCGAGGACGCGGGATATTATGCGGGTTTCAGCTTGCCTGTGAGCCTCGCCGTGAGCGAGCCCGTGCTGGGGCCTATCGGCTTCGGAGGATACATCTTCGCCAACATCAACCCGCGCCACACGCTGATCGGTGCCACAGCCGAGATATCCCTCCAGTTAGATCTGTAAACGCGTGCCGAACGTCTGGCGCTGCGCCGCGTTGGGCGCACAGGTTTTCCACATATCCGCATGGCGTAGCAGCGATGGCAAATTACAAGGGGCATCTGGCAGGGGCGGCAGGCTTCTTCGGCGTCTACATGGCCGGGCTGGGCGCGCTGTTCTTTGTGGATGCGGCCTACACCCAGTTCACGCCGATAGAGCTGGTGGCGTACCCGCTCGTCTTGTTCGCGCTGTGTCTGATGTTCGGCCTATGGCCGGATGTGGACACCAACTCGAAGGGGCAAAACCTCTTCTACACGCTGTTCTTCATCGCCGATGTGGTGCTCATTGCCACGCGGCACTTCGAGGAAGCCGCCTACCTGGGCCTGTTCGCTATCCTGCCCATCCTCAGCAAGCACCGCGGGTGGACGCATACGTGGTGGGCGATGCTGCTCATCCCCTCGCCGCTGCTCATCCTACCGTACTACTTCTTCCCCGAGCGGCCACTCTCGGGCCTGCCGTTCTACGGCGCCGCCGTCGTGGGCTACTTCAGCCATCTGTTCATGGACGGGCTGATTGTGTCATTCAAGAAGAAGCGCCGCCGGGCGCGGGCTTGAACCGTGCTTGCCTAGCGCGGATCTTCGTAGAAGATGTACATCGTGGAGTAATCGCTGAACTCGAAGTAGACCTTCTTTTCGCCGGGATCGACCTCGTTGTTGAGGTTCTCGTCGAGCACGCCATAGCCGAAGCGGTAAGGGCGATCTAGCTCACCGCCTGTAGCCGAGGCGGTCGTCAGCTTGTCGATCTTCATGAAGCGCTTGACGAGCGTGTTGCCGGCATAGATCTCTAGGATGCCATCGGTACCCGTCCAGTTCTGGATGGAGCGGCCGATGCGGTTTTGCGATTCTTGCGTGCAGCCTACCAGCCCGAAGGCGAGGACGGCACATAGGCCCAACACGATGCGTTTCATAGGAGCAAGGGGTTTGTCACGAGATCAACGGCGCATCTACGTACGGGCCTCCCGCTGAGATTCACGGACTGTCACGTTCGGGCGTATCTTGGCGCTGTTTCCCTCCGTGTTTGGCCAACCGCATGAAGCTCCTCCCCGCCAACCTCAAGCCCATCCTAGACGAGCAGCGCGACCTGCTCACTCGCCTCCGCACGCTGCTGGCTGCCTCCGATGCCTCTGGCGATACGCTTGAGGCTGTGGATGGCATCATTGACAACCTGAGTGCGCTGTTCCTGGTCGTCATCGTGGGCGAGTTCAACGCAGGCAAGTCCAGCGTAGTCAACGCGCTCTTTGGCGAGAAGGTGATGGAGGAAGGCCCCATCCCCACGACGGCGCGCATCACGCTCTTGAAACACGGCGAGGCGCGCACCGAGCGCACCGTCAGCGACTTCCTGGTGGAGCGCCGCTACCCCAGCCCGATGCTCAAGCACCTCGAACTCGTCGATACGCCGGGCACCAACTCCATCATCAAGCAGCACCAGGAGCTGACCGAGTCGTTCGTGCCGCGGGCAGACTTGGTGCTGTTCGTCACGTCGTACGACCGCCCGCTCACCGACAGCGAGGGGCAGTTCCTGCAGTTCTTGCGCGAGGTGTGGGGCAAGCGGCTCGTGTTCGTCCTCAACAAGGCCGACCTCGCCCGCAGTGCCGACGACCTCCGGCAAGTCATCAACCACATCCGCTCTAGCGCGCAGGAGCTGATGCACTTCGAGCCGGAGATCTTCCCCGTGAGCGCCGAGCAGGCCTACGCCGCCAAGCACACCGCCGATGCCAAAGAAAAGAAGCGCTTGTGGGAGGCCAGCCGCTTCGACGCGCTGGAGACATTCATGCTGAAGACGCTGGCGGGTCCCGAGCAGCTCAAGCTCAAGCTGGCGGCGCCCCTAGATGTGGCCGAGCGGCAGCTGGCCGGGCTCCAGACGCAGTTCAGCGCCCGGCAGCAGGTGCTGGCGCAAGACGAAGCCAACCTCGCCGACCTCAACCGCCGCCTCGAAGACACCAAAGCCGTTCTCCAGACCGACTACCAGCACCACCTCGACAGCATCGACAAGCTGCTGCTGGAGATGGAGCGGCGAGGGGCGCAGTTCCTCGACGACACCATCCGCGTGGGCAAGATCAGCATGCTCAAAGACCGCGACCAGTTCAAAGAGGAATTCGCCCGCCAGGTCCTGCGCGATGCCGACCGTCGCATCGAGGACCAAGTCACGGAAGCCGTGGACGGCCTCTTCAAGCATGCACTCACGCTCTGGAACCAAGTCCTGAGTGACTTCGCCGAGCAGGTGCGCAAGGCCGGGCGCAGCACGGGCGCCATGCAGGGCAGCATGGACTACAACCGCGCCGCCGTGTTCGAGACGATGATGAAGGGCGCGCGGCAGAAGCTCGAAACCAACGACCTGCGCGAAGAAGCGCGCCGTATCCTGGAGAACAGCCGCAACGCCTCCGAGCAGTTCCAGGCGACGCAGATCATGGCAGGCAGCGCGGGCATCCTGGGCACCGTGCTGCTCGTGGCCACCAGCTTTGACGTCATCGGCGGCGCGGGGCTCGTGACGGGCGGCGTGCTGGCCATCGCCGGGATGACGGTGCTGCCGCGCCAGCGGCGCAAGGCGATCCGCGAGCTAACCGAGCAGGTGCAGGGGCTGCGCGCCGAGCTGCGGCAAGCGCTCGTCCGCCAGTTCGACCGGGAGATCGATGCGGCCCTTGACAAGATCGAGGGCACCACACAGCCGTACTGCTCGCTCGTCACTGAGGAGCGCGAGGCCCTGGACCAAGCTACGGCTGAGCATCAAGCCCTCACGGAGCAAACGGCCGCCGTTCGCAAGCGCGTCGCCAAGGCGTAAACCAACCGAGGCCCCACCGCCAAGTCAGCGATGGAGCCTCGAAACGCGTTGGTTGTGCCGCAATCTAGCGGCTGCGAAGCGTGACGTTGCCCACGCCAGCGCGCATGTAGATCTCAGGCCCACCGCCGTTGATTTCGCCCTCGAAGGACTTCTTCATCCACTTGCCTTCCACGCGCAGGTTGAAGTCGGTAGACGCGGAGCCCATGGCGGCGACGGCGTCCACGTAGGCGCCCACGCTGTCGTCGATGTAGACCGTGACGTTGCCAGCACCCGAGGTGAAGCTGGAGTCGCCGCCGAGGCGGCCTGTGAGGTGGGCATCTACGTTGCCCGCGCCCGATGACGCCTCGACTTCGCCCAGCGAGCCGTCCAAGCTGATGTTGCCTGCCCCCGTACGCACCTCGGCTTCGCCTTCTACGTCGCGCACGCTGATGTTGCCCGCGCCTGTGTTGATCTCAAGCTCGCCCACGGTGTCTGACACGGTGATGTTGCCCGCCCCTGTGCGCCCTTCGATGTCGCCGTTGACGTCCACGATACCGACGTTGCCCGCACCCGTCGTGAACTGCACGTTGTAGCGATCGGGCACGGAGACGCGCACCTGAATCCGCAGCTTGTTGCGCTCCGTGCGGCGGCCCCAGAACCCTTTGTCGTTATCAAAGCGAGACTCGACCACCACGTCGTCACCGCGCTGGACGAGGTCCAGTTCGTGGTGGCGCAGCACGTCTTCGGCTTCGGAGCGGCTGTAACGGCCTTCCACTCGGCGTTCCACTTCGATGCGCACCTCTTCGCCGCGCACGACATCGATGTCCATGTTGCCGTGGTCCATGTCCACGTACAGTGTGCCGCCACGGTCCACGTCAAAGACCTTCTTGACGGTGTCGGTATAGTCTTGGACGGTGTCGTCGGCATGCGCGAGCGCAGGCAGCGTTAGGCACAAGAGGAGCGCACTCGCGAGGCGGTAAGGGCGGAATGGGGTCATGGGACTGCGGCGGTTTGGGGTTGTCGCTACCTCGCGTTTACGCAAGGTATGTGCCAGAGTTACAGTATGATCAGCCGGTAGTGCAGCTCAGCGTTTGCGGATGCGGATGGTGCCGCCCGAGGCTTCCAGCCGTACCCTGCTGCTGCCATCGCCGAGCGTAGCGGTGCGGTGTGTAGCACGGCGGTCTGCGCGGTCGGTCGTCATGTCGAAGTCGCTGCGGATGGCGTTGTCGTCGTCGCGGCGGCCCATGCTCTCGGCGATGGCGTCGATGCGGGCGCCCTTGCTGGCAGGCCACATGAGTTCGATGTCGCCATGGCGGGCGTCCAGTTCGATGTCCACGCTGCCCGCAAAGTTGGGCATCATTTCAAGCACGATTTCGCCGACCGAGGTCGAGGCGCGCACGTCGCCCCCTACGCCAGTCAAGTCGATGTCGCCTGCACTGGTGAGGGCGTCGATGCCCCCGCGCAGGTCGTCGCCCTCGATGTCGCCACCGTTGGTGGTTACGTCGGCCATGCCAGTGATGTCGCGGAGTTTGATGTTCCCGCCCGACGTGCTTGCGTCTACGGTGCCTCCGATGCCCATCAGGCGCACATCGCCGCCCGACGTGCTTGCGTCCACATCGCCAGCGATGTCTTCCAGCGTGAGGTCACCGCCGCTGGTGTTGGCATCCAGGTCGCCGCCCACCCCTGCTACGTCGATGTCGCCGCCCGATGTGGAGAGCGAGGCGCCGCTGCTAATGTCATCGGCGCGGATATCGCCGCCCGACGTGTTGGCATCGAGGGCGCCTTTCACATTTTCCAGGGTGATGTCGCCACCGCTGGTGTTCAGGTCCACATTGCCCTCTACATCCAGCAGATCCAGATCGCCGCCCGATGTGGAGAAGTCCACTTCGCCCGTGAGGTTTTCGAGGGTGATATCGCCGCCGCTGGTGCTGACGTCTACGTCAAAGCGCTGGGGCAGCATGAGGACGTAGCGCACCCACACATCGGGGCCGCCGCGCCGCCAGTTGTTCCAGCTTCCACTGGGGCGATCGCCGCGCACGCGGATGCGATCGCCACGCTCTTCGATGGTGACGAGGTACTGCTCGGCGCGCTCCTTGGCCTCGCGGTCCGACCGATCGTTCACGTAGATCATCTCTTCAAGCACCACTTGGTCGCGGCTGTGGGTCGTGATTTCAACGTCGCCGACGATGTCATCCATCTGGATGGCCCCGCCCGCGCGTGCATCCATCTCGTGGACGTTGTGGATGAGGGGCGCTCGGCTGCCATCCTGGGCGAATACGCACCCTGCAGTCAAGAGCAAAGTCAGTACGCTGAACGCGAGGCTGTGCAAGGGACTGTTCGTCAGGGGTCTATGTGTCAGTGATCTGTTTGCCATGGATCTCGTCGTTATCGATTGGGAATGGTCTCAGGAAGGCGGTCGAGTAGGCGCTCGGCGCTGCGTTGGATAAACGCGTTGGTGTCGGCGGTGGCGGCTTCGAGGTAGGGCGTTAGGTCCGCCGTACCCGCGGCGTTCTGGGTAAGCAGTTGCAAGGCTTCGATGCGCAGGGCGGAGTTGGCATCGTTCAGCATGACCTCGATGACTGTCGCCTTCGCTGGAGCCTCAAAGGTATGGCCGCTGTGCAAGAGCCCCAAGGCACGCAGGGCTTGCAGGCGCAAGCCGTCGTTCGGCTCCTCCGTCAGCACCATGCGCAGCGCATCTACAATCTGCGCATCGGGCGCGGGCGTGTGCGCGGCCGTACTGACGAGTGTGCGGAGTGCGTTGAGACGGCCCGCCGGATTGTTAGCATCCAGCAGCGCCCCTTCGAGCAAGGCGGTGATGGCCGGATCGGCAGGGCTGCCGCGCACCACGCGCTCGGCGACGGTCTGGTAGCGCACCTCTACCTGCCCCGTGAGCGGGTCCACATGGATGTCCGAGATGCCGTCGAAGTAGCCCGCTCCCGCCTGCGGCGCCTGCGCGAGTAGCGCCTCCGGGGCCACGCCCGCTTCTGGCATGAGCGGCGCGCCCCCTTGCCGCCCCAGCACGAACCCAGCAGTGAGGAGCACCACCGCCAGCGCAAGCCGCATCGCCCAGATGCGCCCGGCCGTGTTTTCGGGCCATAGCCAGGCGCGCCATGGCGGATCGGCCACGGACGCCGTCCGCAGCGTGTGCGCAACGCGCGCCTCAAGCGCAGGCAACTGGTCGGCCACGCGCTGGGGCAAGGCTGCTGGCTGCTGCATCGTCTGCAGGTCGTCCACGAAGGCGCGTGCCTCCGGGTCAGCGGCGATAAGCGCTTCGGCAGCAGCACGGGCATCGGCGTCAAGCTCGTTTGCCACGTACAGGATTAAGTGATGTTCAGTGGACTCGCGCATGGTCTCGGTAGTCGGCGAGGGCGCGGCGCAGCTTGCGGGTCGCGCGGAAGAGGTAGTTTTTCACGGTCCCCTCCGCGCAGCCGAGCAGCCCGGCGATCTCGCGCAGTTTGTACTCGTGGGTATGCTTCAGGATGAACACCGCCCGCTCGCGGTCTGACAAGGCCGCCATGGCCCTGGCATAGGCGCGGCGAAACTCGTCGCCGAGCATGCCGCGGTCGGGCGTTGGGGCGGTCCACAGAAAGCGCGTGGTGTCTTCGGTCTGCGCCTCCTGCCACTGCTCCAACCGCAATCGATGCCGCCACCGCCGCCGCTTTTGCACCGACAGCGCCTCGTTGATGGCGATGCGGGTGACCCACGTGACGAAGGCACTCTCGAACCGAAACGTGTGCAGCTTGCGATAGGCGCGGATGAACGCCTCTTGGGCTACGTCCAACGCATCCTGCTCGCTACCCACGATGCTCAACACTACATGCACCACCGCACGGTTATGCTGCCGCACCAGCGCATCGAAGGCGCGGGTGTCGCCGTGTTGAGCTGCGCTCACCAGCGCATCATCGGGAGTGTGCATCAATTGGGGTGTTTGGCTGTTGGAGGGCGGCCCAGGGCAAAAGGTTTGCACCGCCCTGCTTTTTGTTGATGTTGCTCCCTCTTGCCTGATGCCGCCCGTCGCCGAACGCTTCCTGCGCTACGTCCAGATCGACACGCAAGCCGATCCGTCGTCCGCTGCGGTACCGTCCACGGAGAAACAGAAAGACCTGAGCCGCCTGCTGGTGAAGGAGCTACGGGCGCTAGGCTGTGAGGATGCGGTGATGGACGATCACGGCTACGTCTTCGCCACCGTCCCCGGCACGCTGCCGCCCGACGTGCTTGCCAACACGCCCGTCATCGGCCTGCTGGCCCACGTCGATACCTCGCCCGACGCGCCCGGCGCTAACGTGCAGCCTATCGTTCACGCCAGCTACGATGGCGCGGTGATCCGCCTGCCCGGCAACCCCGAGGTGACACTCGACCCGGCGCGGCAGCCCGCGTTGCTGAACCACATCGGCGAGGATATTATCACCAGCGACGGCACCACGCTGCTGGGCAGCGACGACAAGGCGGGCGTGGCTGTGCTGATGCAGTGGGCCGCCGACATGCGCCACGACGACGCCCCCCGCCCTACCGTCCGCCTCTGCTTCACCGTCGACGAAGAGATCGGGCGCGGCGTAGACCACCTCGACCTTGACGTGTTCGGCGCCGACATCGCCTACACCCTCGACGGCAGCGACATCGACACGCTGTTCTACGAGACGTTCAACGCGGCAGGCGCCACACTCACGGTGGAGGGCGTGATGGTGCATCCGGGCTACGCGAAGGGGCTGATGGTGAACGCCGTGCGCATCCTGGCGCAGCTGCTCGCCGCGCTGCCGCCCGACGAGGCGCCTGAGACCACCGTAGACCGCGAAGGCTACATCCACCCGCATACGCTTTCCGCTGGCGACGCCACCCACGCCGAAGCCTACCTGATCCTGCGCGACTTCAGCACGGACGGCCTGAACCGCCGCAAAGCCTACCTCCGTGACCTCGTCCAGCTCTTCCAGACCCGCTACCCCAAGGCCACCATCCGCCTCAGCATCGAAGACCAGTACAAGAACATGCGCGCGTACATCGAGGCGACCGATCCACGCGCCATCACGGTGGCGCAGGACGCTGCCGAGCAGCTGGGCATCACGCTGACGTCGCCCGTCATCCGTGGCGGCACCGACGGCGCGCGCCTCTCCGAACTTGGCATCCCCACGCCCAACGTGTTCAACGGCGGGCACGACTACCACAGCTTGTTCGAGTGGAACACCGTGCAAAATCTGGAGCGCAGCCTCGCTTTCACGACATCTCTACTCCACGCCTGGAGTCAGCACCGCAAAAGGCGCGTGTAAAGCGTTGCCTGCGTCACCTTACCCACCCCGCATCATGCAGCAGCACCAGCCGCCCCGCCAACCCCTCCCCGAGATTAAGTCTCTCCCCCGGTGGGTGGGCGGCATCCTCATCACCCTCGCTATCATCTCGGTGCTCGTTACCGCATACCTCGCGGCATACTTCGTGGGCGAGTACGGCAAAGACCAGAGCGTGGTGAACCAAGTCCAAACCCCACCGCCCGTATCGCCCGACGCGTCGAGTGAGTGAATCCTGTATCGCGGTCACACCGTGGGCAGGCTTGGCCGAACGTAGTGCTAGGCGTGGGCTCGCAGTGCCTTGAGCGCGATCGATACCTGTGCTTCAACCACCTCGGAAGGCACTTGCAACGCCCGCTGCACTAACGCCATCGTCAGCTGACCGCCGATGTACTGTGCAGCAAATGCTGGCGCGATGTCAGGGTGTACAGCGCCTTGCGCGAGTCCTTGACGGCACCACACGTCCAGCGCGTTGAGCAGTTCGGCCTCGATCGCGCGCACGTGCGCCGCGGTTTGCGGTCCCAGCTCGTCACGGAGCAACCGCAGCTTCGTGAACAGACAGCCGTTGGGCGTGTCCTGCTCAGCCGTCATCCACGCGATTACCTCTGGGAGCACAGACGCGAACGGCCGGTCGGCTTGCAGCATAGCCAACAGCGGCACAAGGCGTAGCTGTCGGTAGTGCTTCAGCGCAGCGACCATCAACCCGTCTTCCCCACCGAACTCGCGGTAGAACGCCGGCTTCGACATGCCGAGCTGCTTACACAGCTGGTTGATAGAACGCGTGTGGATGCCATCGCGCCAGTAGTCGAGCATCGCCTGCTCTACGATGCGCTCAGGATTCGTCGTCTTGGGCCGTCCCCGAGGGCGTTTAGCTTCACTCATCAGGCTATCAGGCTATACAGAGGCGGAGGTTGTCATGGCTTAGATGCGGTCTGTGTTTGGTCCAGCAGCGGAGCATAATATTTATACTGATCGGTACGATAATCATTGACAGGCCACATTCCAAACCCTATTATCGTACTGATCGGTACAATAAAATATCGCTCGCCGTGCTACCTCCATACAACCAGCTCAGGGTGTACCCACGATGACAGCCACCAAACAACTTGCCACACCATACATCGACGGCGACGCCCATCACCAGAACCACTGGACGGCTGAGGAAGCGAACAACGCCCGGGTCGTGGTTGACTTCTTGCAACACTTGATGAACGAGCACGACGTCGCCTACATCCGGCAAACCTATGGCCACAGCGCGTATCGCCAGCACAACCGGGCTATCCCTAACGGCATTCACGGCGTGGCGGGTTACGTGGAGGAGTTGACCAAGCGATTCCCCGAGTACAGTTACGATGTCAAGCGTGTCATTGCCAGCGGCGACTTTGTCGTGACGCACAGCCATGCAACGCTCAAGGCCAAGCAGCGCGGCGATGCATCGCAGGGCTTCATTATCACCGATACGTTTCGGCTGGAGCACGGGCAGCTGGCTGAACATTGGGATGCGATTCAGCCGATTGACCTGTCCGCACGCTTCATCTTCCTGATGACAGGCGGTACCATCGCGAACGACAACCCAACGTTTTAGCTCGCCACTCTACCGATGGCACTTCTGTCCATCGGAACAGACCGTCCATCTCAATAAAGCGCGTCAGGGCTGACTCGGTGTCGTACCCTCGGCTGTCGCCAACGTCCATCATTGGATGCTGGCGGTGACAACCGAGCCTATGTATGCCCTTGCCTTCCTCAGCACCCTCGACCACGCCACGCACGCAGATTGAGCGCCCGGGTACTCGACCGACGGTTGAGTGGCTGCCCGTGATGCTGTTCAGCATCATCGCGCTGGGACTGTCGTTTCCGGTCCAGCGAGGCTACCTGGATGCTGCGTTCGCCGCGCTCGTCGGCGACACCGTCTTGGCAGGTTTGCCGTACCTGCTGGCCGGGTTCAGCACGTTGACAGCCACGCTCGTCGGCTTGGCGATGCATCGAGGATTGCCGAAGACGATCACCGTCTTTGGAGATGACGTGCTCAAGAACACTGCCATTGGCTTGCTGCCCGTCGTTGCGTTTGCCTTGGTCGGACGCGAGAAATCGGATGGTATCAACGCCTGGCTGTACGGCGCGCTCATGGCTTCGGTAGCTTTGGTCTATGCCTTCGCTGAGGAGATCGGGTGGCGGCGGTACCTGCAGAACGCGCTGAACCCCCTCCATCCCAGCGCCAAGTACCTGCTCATCGGCGCAGTGTGGTGGCTCTGGCACTTCCGCTTCGACACCGCCTTCGACCTCGTCGTCTTCCCACTGATCTGCCTAGGCGGCGGCTACCTCCTGGGCCGTCTCGCCGACGACACCCGCTCCCTCCTTCCGGTCGTCGCCATGCATAGCCTAGTCACGCTGACCACGACTACGGGCTCCTTCGGCGTGCGAGAGATTGCCGCCATCGCGCTCGTCTTTAGTGGCTGGTTTGTTATCGAGAGGCTCTGGCTGCACCAAGCTCGATGCTTGGCGGATGGGCGGCCACCCGTCTCCCTCCCATCCCGCAAACCCGACCGCTCGTCGCAGTAGCGCGCGCTGAGCGCACTGGGGTTTTGTACCCTGGTGTCGCCTCTCCTCAACAAAGACATGACATGAAGAAAGTTGTGACGCTTACAGGTATCATCCTGACGCTATTCGTCCTGGGTCTCACATCCGTCAGCAGTGACCCACCAGATTTCCACGCTTCGGATATCAGCATTGACGAGTCCACGGTTAGAGCAGGTATCGACGCCATCGACGAGTCCCGCGCAATGCTGCGTACGCTGGTTGAGGAGGAAGATATCGTGGGGCTTGCCATTGCCGTGTCGTACGAAGACAGCCTCATTTGGTCCGCGGGCTTTGGCTACAGCGACCTGGACCAACAATCGCCCATCAGCCCTGAGCAGACCTATTTCAGGATTGCCAGCCTATCCAAACCGATTACGGCCACCGTGATGGGCAGGCTGGTTGAAGACGGAATTATTGACCTTGACAACAGTGTTTATGATTACGTGCCCGACTTCCCCAAGAAGAAACATGACTTTACCCTGAGGCATCTCGCCGCTCACCGCTCAGGCATACGGCATTACAAACGCTTTGAAAAAGAGAACAGGGCGCCATTATCCCTCGAAGAGGGCCTGCGAAAATTCCAGCGGTCAAAGTTGGAATTCGAGCCCGGCACGGCCTACCTGTACAGCTCCTATGGGTATAACCTGCTCGGCGTAGCGATGCAGAACGCCGCGCAGCAATCCTTTGATGATTTGCTCAGCGAGTACGTGACCGTCCCCTTAGGCATGGGGCACACGATTCCCGATGATGCCGATTATGCTGATTTGCGCACCTCAGGGTTCTTCGACTTCAATTGGAGAAACAAGCTACGGGTAGCTAAACCCGTCAACATGTACATGAAGCTCCCCTCTGGCGGGATGCTCTCGACCGCAGAGGATCTGGTTCGGTTTGGCAATGCGTATGCCTACCAACGCATCTTGGACGCATCGACGCAAAACGAAATCCTGGCCGATGTGCCCTTGCCCAATGGCGATCAGGTTGGGTATGGACTGGGCTGGGGCCTCGGCACAGACCGTGCAGGCAGAAGCATCATCAGCCATTCCGGCGGAAATACGGGTTCCGCGTGTCGGTTGATCGTGTATCCCGAAGAGAAGTTTACGGTCGCCGTCGTCAGCAATACCTTCGGCATCGACTGGATTAAATTTATGCGGACGGTGAATTCCGTCTCGGCTATGATCCTAGATGAGGCTGAGCAGCAATGAGCCTGCAACTGCAGACGAACGTATAGCCGCTCCTGGCTGCCCCGCTGCATACGACGCACTACAGTCAACCGCCTATCTCGCCTGTAGCTTGAGGCCGTGGACCCCTCGCTTGTTGTGGCCATCGGGGAAGTTTGACTACCGTGGGGATGGAGCGAAGTGCAGCGATGACCGTACCCTCGGCCAACGCTTGCCCCGACAGTCATGGATGATGCCCCAGACGGGCCAGAACTGCCCAAACCGATTGCTCCTGAGCAACCTCAACAGTTGCCGAGGATAACCGGAGCGTTTATCCTGTCTGAACTGGCGGGCGTCCTCAACCTGGAGCGGGGTGTTTTCTTCACCATCAAAGCAGTGCTGCTGCGTCCGGGCGCCAGCGTCAGGCGCTTCCTCTACGAGGACCGCGGCCGCATGACGAAGCCTGCCAGCTTGCTGGTCGTGTGCTCGTTGGTGTACATCCTCGCCCAGCGCCTGCTCGGCTTCGACGACGGCTACCTCAACTACGCGGCGCTCGACTGGGGCAGTTCGGCAACAGCCGCCATCATGGACTGGATCAGCGACAACTACGGCTTGGTCAACATTCTGCTGGCCAACGCCATCGCGCTCTGCACGAAAGGGCTCTTTAGGCAAAGCCGCTACAACCTGTTCGAGGTGTGCGTCTTGCTCTACTACGCGATGGGCATTCAGATGCTCATGCTTACCTTGCTAGGCATCGTTGAGCGCATCACAGGCGTCGGCGTCTTCGATGTAGGCATCAACTTCGCCATCTTGTACGTCTGCTGGGCCATCGGCCAGTTCTTCGACGAGCGCAAAAAGCGGAACTACCTCAAGGCACTGTTGGGCTACGTGCTCGGCCTTGTGCTTATCCTTCTTGTTGCCGTTGTGCTGGGAGTTGCCGCTGACGTGGTTGTAGAATGAGCGCGATGCATCCTATTTCGCTTTGCAATTATCGATATTTAAGTACTTAAATGAAAAATATTATATTCGGTGCTCTATCAGTAATTGCCCTGACTAGCTGCAACCCCAAACAAGAAGATAACAAAGAGGACGTAGTAGAGCGATTTGTTGAAGAAGAATCGCCATTCACCAACCTTCTAGACTTCAAAGTGATAGACAATGAATGGATCAGAGAACCTGAAAATATCATAACCGTCCACGAAACGTTGAAAAATGGATTCTATCAGTCGTATCTCACGCCTGAGATACTTGACCGCAATCCGCTCGTGAGGGGTGATTTTTATTACAAGACCGCTTTACGAGTAAAAATTGATTCATTAGTCAAAACCTATCCGGATTATAAATCAGCAAACAAGTACTATCGTGAATTCTGGACAAGGAGAAAAGAAGAGTCCAATGACTCCATTGTTTTCCATGTGCTTACAGAAATCCACCAAATAGTCAACGGGGAATCTCCAGAAGTGAATGAGGATCTAATAGATGGTCAACTGTTTGAGATGTTATCAATCAGGACTGCTTGGCTTGATTTCATGGATAGCGAAACTGCTATTTCGCACTTTGCCTTTCTCAAGAAGGAGAAGATGCACCAGTCCGCTTACAACTTACTATTTGAGAATTATTTTTATTCCGACTTAAACCTCGACAAGGACTCGCTGAAGTTACTCTTACAGACCGAGACTGTCTCAACCGATACAGTCGGACAAAGGAGTATTTTTGTTGGTGACAACACGAAATAACAACGCTCTACATAAGGACGTTTAAGCCAGCCCAAACATACCGATACCTAATGGCCGAAAATGTCATACTCCAAACGACTCGCCGCACGCGCACGTCCGCGTGGCTTGGGGGTTGAGGAAGTGGAAGCCTTGGCCGTCGAGGCCGTCGGTGAAGTCGAGTTCGGTGCCTTCGATGTAGAGCGACGTGTTGAGGTCCATCACCACGCGCAGGGCGCCGAGTTCGGTGAGCGTGTCGCCGGGGTGCTGCGCAGAGTCCCAGCCGAGGTCGTAGGTCAGCCCGGAGCAGCCGCCGGGGACGACAGCGACGCGGAGGTACGCTGCGCCGAGGTCGACGTGCTCGTCGGCGGCGACCTGGAGGAGCTGCTGAATCGCGCGGTCGGTGATGCGGATGGCGGGGGCGTCGGTGAGCGGTTGCATGGCGGCTGGAGTTCAGGCGGTGAAAGCAGCTCATCATACGACGCGGTAGCCCCTCCTGTTCTTTCACCAGCGACATAGCGTTGCGGGATGGTCATGCTTGAACGCTGCACAAGAACGCGGCGGGTCGTAGGTTGAACGCCCTGCGTTGGTAAGAGAAGCGGCAGCAGTGGCTTCGGCAACGTAGGTACTCCTTCTCCTTGCTTGGTGCATCATGCTTCCCCTCTTTGCGGCCAGCATTCCGCCGTTCCTGACCGAAGTCGCCATCCTCATCCTCGCGGCGGGCATCATCGCCTACATCGGCTACCGCATCGGGCTGGTGCCCATCGTGGGCTTCCTGCTGGCGGGCGTCGTCATCGGCCCAAACGCACTCGGGCTCATCGCCACGCCTGAGTTGGTCGATGCCACAGCCGAGGTCGGCGTTATCCTGCTGCTCTTTACCATCGGCATCGAGTTCAGCTTGGAGAAGCTGGCCAAAATTAAGCGGCTCATCTTCGTGGGCGGCGGCCTGCAGGTGGTGCTGACCACAGCCATCACGGCGGGCATTATGATGCTCTTTGGCGTGGCGCTGCCTGTGGGCATCTTCACGGGCTTCCTCGTCGCCCTCTCCTCCACGGCGATTGTGCTCAAGCTCCTCGGCGACCGGGGCGAAACGGGCACCGAGCCGGGACAGGCCGCGCTCGGGCTGCTCATCTTCCAAGACCTCGCCATCATCGTGATGGTCATGCTCATCCCGATCCTCGCGGGGGAAGGCGGGTCGTCGCTGGAGATTGTGATGGCGCTCGGGAAGGCGGGGCTGGTTATCGTGGCGGTGCTGCTCATCGCCCGGAGACTGATGCCGATTGTGCTGGAGCGCGTGGCGCGGACGTGCTCGCAAGAACTCTTCCTCCTGGCGCTCATCGGCATCTGTTTGGGCACGGCCTACCTGATGAGCCTCGCCGATGTCAGCGTAGCACTCGGCGCGTTCCTGGCCGGGCTGGTGGTGTCGGAGAGCCGCTTTTCGGAGCATGCCTTCGGCGAAATCATGCCGTTGCAGATCCTCTTCTCGGCGACGTTCTTCGTGTCGGTGGGGATGCTGCTGGACCTGTCGTTCCTCGTCAACAACATCCTGCTCGTGCTCGGCGTGGTGGTAGCTGTGCTGGTGCTCAAGACGATCACCACGGCCATCAGCGTGAAGGTGCTGGGGTACGGGCTCTCGACGACGACGGCCTCGGCGCTCATCCTGGCGCAGGTGGGGGAGTTCTCGTTCGTGCTGGAGCGGTCAGGGCGCGAGTACGACCTGTTTCCGGCAGGCAGCGCCGACGTAGGCGCGCAGGCGTTCATCGCTGCCACGGTGGTGCTGATGATCCTGACGCCGCCGCTCTCGAAGCTGGGGATGCGGCTGGCCGAGCGCTTCAAGTCAGCGGACGCGGGCGATACGTCGAAGGAGTCGGACATCGTCGGTGGCGACGGCGTGCCGGAGGTCGATATCCCGCATGATGCGCGCATCGAGGCGCTGCGCAACCACGTCATCCTGGCGGGCTTTGGCCGGACGGCGCGCGACTTGGCACACCTGCTCAAACAGGCCGACCTGCCCCACGTTATCATTACGCTCAGCCCGGGCCGCGCCAACCAGGCCGAGGCGCAGGGCCACCTCGTCATCCGAGGCGACGTCACCCGGCAGCCCGCCTTGCAGCACGCGCAAGCCGCCAGCGCCAAGCTACTCATCATTCCCGACGACGACCCGGAGCTCGGCCACCGCGTGGCGACCGTGGCGCGGACGCTCAACCCCACGATGCGCATCGCTGCCCGCACGCGCCACGCTGCCGACGCCGAGGCGCTGGAGCATGCCACCAACCACGTTCACATCGACGAGTACGAGGCGGCGCTCGCGTTCTTCGTAGACACGCTGCGCGACTACCAGATCGACCTTCCGCTGTTGACGCGCATCGTGGATACTGTCCGCCAGGACCAGTACGCCGCGCTCGCCGATCACACCAAAGGCGGCTTCATTGCCCCGCTGCGGCATCTGCTGCTCGGCGATGAGGATACGCGCACGGTCAAGGTGTACGCCGATGCGCCCGCTGCGGGCCGCACCCTGGGCGACCTGCCGCTCGACGCCCACCGCATCACCGTAGAGTCGCTGCTCCGCGACGGCACCACCACGGCGATGCCCTCCGCAAGCACAACACTCCAGGCGGATGACATTCTCACGCTCATCGGCCCTGCCGACGGCTTTGCGCAATGCGCCGGGCTGTTCCGCCCCAAGAACGAGACAACAACAACAGCTTCTGCTGCGCCCGCCCAACATACTGATGTGCAAGTCTATGGCGCGGACTGGTGTCCGTTGACGGGCGGCTTCCGCGCTCACCTCAAGCGCAACGACATACCGTACGGCTACCACAACATTGAGGAAGATCCTGATGCTGAGGCGGCCGTGCGCTCGATGAACGATGGCAAGCTCAAGTTTCCGATGGTCGTCGTGGGCGAGCATGCGATGAAGAACCCACCCATTGACGACCTCAACGCGGTTCTCGTGGAGCAGCAGCTGATGCCGAAAGAAGCCGCGTCGTGACGCATGGAGGGCAACCATGTGGAATTCACCCAGATGTTCGTACCTTTCAGCGCACACTCCTCCTCCGCCCTGCCCCCCATGCGCCTCGAACACATCGGCATCGCTGTCGAAGACCCCGCCCTCGTCGCCACACTCTATGAGACGATCCTCGGCATCGCGTCCTACAAAACGGAGACGGTAGCCGCGCAAGGCGTGGCGACCCACTTCCTCTCAGCAGGCACGGCGAAGCTGGAGCTGTTGGAAGCTCTGACCCCCGACAGCCCGATAGCGAAGTTCTTGGCTAAGCGTGGCGAAGGCTTGCACCATCTCGCGTTCGAGGTACCCGACTTGGATGACGCAATTGACCGCGTGCGCGCCGCCGAGCTTCCGCTGATCGGGTCGGCGCCCAGCCCAGGCGCGGACGGCAAGCGCGTCATGTTTATCCACCCGAAGGCTACACACGGTGTCCTCATCGAACTGTGCGAGCGCGATCCCGACCGATGGCAGCCGACGGCGCATCCTGTGGGCAACACCGCGCTGGACGTGTACGTTGCGGGTCCACCGTCAGCGCCGCTGCTGTTGCTGCTGACGAGCCAAGACGTGCCTGCGCAGTTCGGGCGGCTCGCAGCGGCGCTCGATCCGTTCCTGCACATTGTGGCTTACCGCGTCACTTCGGGCGCGAGTGCGCGCACGCTGACGAAAGGCTTTAACCTATCGGGGGGCGTGGTGCTGGCGGAGCAAGATGCCGCTGAGTTTGGGCTGGATGTGGCAAGCCTTTCCTCCCCCAACGCGCTCTTTCTGCACGAGCCTCGGCTTTCGGAGGCGCCGCCGCTGCCCAGCTTTACCGTCGTCACGCGCTTCCACGAGGGCAGCACTACGCCAGACTGGGCCATGCGGCATCGCACGGCGTTCTGCCTCCCTGGGCGCAGCTACGCTGCCTCAGACACCGACGCCCGCCTGTACGCTGCAGCCTTACGCCGACATCTGCACGTCGGTTGACGCTCCATCACCCGAGGTGACGGCCATCGGCGTCCAACCGACCGGGTTCTTTTTTTGCAGGATGCCGCTCCGGTACACGACCTCTTTGCTGAGATTCCAGTACTGCCGCGCCCCCTTCGAGTCGCTGGCGAAGTCATAGATCGTCTGCCCTGTGCCGGGTGCCTCGGCGAGGCGCACGTTCATCGGGATTTCCGTCTCGAACACCGTGTTGCCGTACTTCTCGCGCATGACGTGGATCACATCGCGCGTGATGCGGGTGCGGTAATCGACCATCGTCAGCACGATGCCCATCATGGTAGCCACATCACTCTGCGACGATTTGAGGCGCTTGATGGCTTTCTGGAGGCCTACCAGCCCACGCAGCGCGAGGTAATGCGGCGTGAGGGGTACGATGTAATGGTGCGCGGCGATCATCGCGTTGCGCGCCAACAGGCCAAAGGCGGGCGGGCAATCGAGGATGATGAAGTCGTATTGATCGCGCAGCGAGTCTAGGGCAAACTTGAGCCGGTGGTGCTGGTGACTCTGGTACGCCATCTGAATCTGCGCATCCTCCAGGTCAGGTGTGCCACCTGCGATGTCGAGTCCTTCCATCGCCGTTGGCTTCACGATGCGGTGGATAGGCGTTGTGTCCGTCAGGACGCTGGCGAGCGTGTGGCCGTCGGTGGCGGGGCGCTGACCGAGCGAGAACACGGCAGAGCCCTGGCTGTCGAGGTCAACGACAAGCGTGCGGTAGCGTAGCGACAAGGCCGAGGCGATGCTCACGGCTGTCGTTGTCTTGCCCACACCGCCCTTGTAGTTGATGACGGCGATGACGATGGCAGACGAGGATGGGTTGTGCATGTGGGGACCCTCAGTAGATCTAATACCGGACGGTATGGCCCGGAGCAATCAGGTTGTGGGAAGGCATGTGGGATGGTCGTTGTGCAACGATCCAACAAAGAGCGTACCGACCTGCCCGTTGGGGCCGCATTCGTACCGATCCGGCAGGCATTCCGGGGTTCCGTGCTGCCCAATACACCGCTTTCGAGACCTGACGGGGGCTGAAATCTCAAAATGACGCGACGGGGGAGCGATTAGTACGGCTTTTGGAGCGCATTCGCAAGTTGACCGCGGTCGTAACCAAGCGGGAAGATGGCGATGCCGCCTAGCTGCTCTTGCTCGATAAAATCGTACTTCGTCGTGAGGCTCTGCTCATCTTCGAACCAGCCTTGGTACCATCCATCCTCGCCTTGATACGCGTAGTACGGCGTGTCGCTGGTGGGATCGCGGCGCAGGCCGTGGCGCGCCGACTGGTCGAGGGCATTGGTCTGGATATTCGGCAGCCGCTCTGCGCTGATGGGCGCGTAGGTGATGGCCTTGCCCTGGCCGCGCGTCGCCGAGCCGACCTCACCCGTCTCGGTGGGCCACTCGTAGCCGTAGTAGGCCACGGTCATCAGGATCTTGCTGCGCGGCACGCCCATCGCCACGAAGCGGTCTACGATGTTGCGCCAGTTGGCGCCGTTCCAGCCCGTCAGCGGGCTGATAGGTCCGGCGGTCGGTGCCGTCAGCCAGTGCATGTCGTAGCCCTGGACGACCACGTGATCCATCATCTGTGCCAGGATGGGCTCGTTGAACGCGTTGGTGTGCTCGAAGGCGGGGAAGAACATGCTGAGCTGCGACCCGGCGCGGTACGCGTTGAGCTCGGCGCGCAGCCGCTGGACGAACGCCGTGTACCGATCCCGCACGAGCGGATTGACGGGGCCGAACAGCTCGAAGTCGAGGTGGAGCCCGTCAGCGTCGGAGGCACGGACCATCGCCATCGTGTTCTCGATAAGGCGTGCCACGGCGGCTTCGTTGCCGAAGAGCTGTTCAAACTTCTCGGGCGCCTCAATCATCACCAGTGTGGGTACATAGGGCGTACGGGTGCCGCGTGCTTTCTGGCGTAGCGCAGACCAGTCATAGGGGTAACCGTAGGTATCCTCGAACGAGCCGTCGGCGGCCACCCGCAGCTCGAAGTAGAACACCTTGTCGAGCATGTCGAAGTCGTAGTCACGCCACGCGTCCTTCATCCACCACGCATGGTATCCAAAGATGTTGAAGGTGCGACGCGACGGTGTCACCCCAGCCGACGTAGCTTGGAGGGCTTGGTGCGCCTCTGCAGGTGGGGTTGTGGCAGCCGGCGCAGCGGCAGGTTGTATGGACGGCGGGACGTAGCGCTCGGCGGCCTGGTTCGTGTCCGGCGCGGAGGTGCCCGGCGTGCAGGCGGTCCAGCTCATCAACCCGAGGAGCAGCAGAAGGGTGAAACGCATGGAAGTTTTTGTGAGTCGTGGGGGTACCGAGGGGTGGATGTGCGTAGGACTGAACAAGGTTTATGCCATGCGCACGCTGCTTGCTGCGCATCTACCCTCATTCGCTTACAGCTACGGGTAAATGCCCGGTTTTCGCACAGCGGGTGTTGGGAAACACGCGGCGCCACGCGATGGTGTGACTACTCTAGCTCACGATGAGACGATATGAACGAGCGGCTGCAGGAAAAACTAGCCCATCTCCCCACGCGTCCGGGTGTGTACCAGCACAAGGACGGCGAGGGGAAAGTGATCTATGTGGGCAAGGCCAAGAACCTGCGCAACCGCGTGCGCTCGTACTTCCAGAAGGGCCGCCCCCGCGAGGCGCGCATCGAAGCGCTCGTCAAGAAGATTGAAGACGTTGAACTGATCGTCACGGACACCGAGGCCGAGGCGCTGATCCTCGAGAACAACCTCATCAAGAAGCTCCGGCCGCGCTACAACGTCAACCTGAAGGACGACAAGACGTACCCGTACATCTGCGTCAAAAACGAGCGCTTCCCCCGCATCTTCCCCACGCGCCGCGTGCGCAAGGACGGCTCCAAGTACTTCGGCCCATACACGGATGCCAAAAGCATGCACCTCGTGCTCGACACCATCCGCTCCATCTTCAAGCTGCGGACATGCAGCCTCAACCTCGCCGCGGAGCCCATTGCAGCGGGCAAGTACCAGACGTGCCTGCAGTACCACATCCAGAAGTGCGAGGGGCCGTGCGTAGGACACCAGGAGGAGGCTGACTACAACCGCACGGTGGCGCAGATCGAGCAGTTGCTCAACGGCAAGACGCGCACGCTCATTGAACGCCTCGCAGGCGAGATGCAGCAGATGGCGCAGGCGTTCAAGTTTGAGGAGGCGGCTGAGTTACGCGACCGGATCAAGGCCCTCAAGAAGTATTCGGAGAAGCAGAAGATTGTCAGCCAGGACTTCGTGGACCGCGACCTGTTCGCGCTGTCGCTGGACCGCGAGGACAACATCGGCTGCGGCGTGCTCTTCAAGGTGCGCGACGGCCACATCATCGGGCGGCAGCAAAAGTACCTCTCGCGGCTGGAGGAGCGCACGGGCGCCGAGCTGCTGCAAGCCTTCCTCGAAGCCTACTACGCCGACGCCACCTTCTTCCCCGACGAGATCT
>JBCDJT010000020.1:0-54308 GCA_038747545.1 Bacteroidota bacterium | reverse complement strand
TTCGGCGCGTCGTTGCTGAACTGGCCCACGACGCCCGTGAACGTGAACGGTCCGTCGGGGATGGGCTCGCCGTCGATGTCGCTGTCGTCGGCATTCGGCGTGCGGAGCGTGATGCCCGAGTCGCCTGCGAGCGTGTAGGTCGTGCTCGCCTCAAAGGTGCCCATCGCCCCAGTGATCTCCAAGTTGGGGATGGTGACGAGGACGCCTTCGTAACGCTCGCCGTTCGTGACCAGATCCTCTGGCGTGATCATGGCGGGCGCAGGCACATCGCCCGAAGACAGCACCTCGAACGCGGCGAGGTCGCCACCGTTGATCTGCTTGAGCGCGCGGAACTCGGACAGCGTGCCACGCACCCGCACGCGGTCACCGGGGTTGATCTGTCCGGCTGCGACTTGGTCGAACACGTCGCCGCTCGTCTGGCGAATCGTCAGGCCAGCGGTCTCGTCCTGCACGCGAAGGAACGCGCCCTTGGCCCGCGTCACGATGGCCTCAAACTCGATCTCGCTGCCATTGGGCTGTGCCCGCAGTTCGGCGAGTGTACCTGTTCCGGTCTGCCCGTCGTTGTCGGTGATGACCAGGTTGAACGTGGAGGCGCCCAGCGTGGCCGTGCCTGTCACGTTCTGGAGCGTGAAGGCCAGCGTCTCGGTGCCTTCGTCCTCGGCATCGTCGGTGATCGTCACCGTGACGACCTGCGGGCTGCCGTTCCCAGCGGGGAAGGTGACCGTCTGCGTGGTGAACCCGCCCACATCGGCGGCATCGCCGCTGGTGAGCGCCACATCCACGGTGACGTCGGCGTCGGGGATGGCGCTGATGCGGACCTCGAACGTGGTCGTGCCTGCGTCCTCGGCGACGGTCGCTGTCGTCGGGTCCACCGAGACGATTTGCGTGCTCACGTCGGCCGGGGCGCCAGGTGTGGCGAGGGCTGTGACGAACGAGCCGCCATCGGGCGCGCGCTGCACCGAGTCGAAGTCTTTGTTGCCGTTAGCGGCTTCATCGAACTGGGTGGTGAGGCCAAAGAGGTCCAGCAGGGCCGTGTCGTCGGCGTCGTTGGTACCGTAGACGACGGCGTCGATGACGCCTGCGGCCGTTGCTGGCGTGTCGTCAGGGAAGCTGGCAGCCTCGCCCAGGTAGAGCGCGACGGCGTCGGCGCCGTTCTGGAGGCCGTTGCTCGGGAACTCGATGCTGATGCCGGGCACATCCACGTTGCCGACCAGGAAGTAGCCCTTCGAGGCGATGGTGAAGCCATCGAGGTCAATGGCGCGGTATGAGTCGTCGCCGTTGCCGTTGTAGAAGACGAGCACGTAGTCGTCCAGCGCGATCTCGGCATCGGTCCCGTTGTAGAGCTCGACGAACTCCAGAACGTCCACGCCCTCGGTATCTGCGTCCACCTCGTTGATGACCAGTCCTGCGGCCACGTCGTTGTCCTGGATCGACAGCGTCAGTGTGGAGGGGCTGTTCAGCTTGGCCGAAGCGCTCTGGTTCTGCAACTCGAACGTCAGCGACTCGCCGCCCTCGGCCTCGTCATCGTCCACAATGTCGAGCGTGATCGTCTGCGGATCGGTAGAGCCTGCGGGGAAGGTCAGCGTCTGCGTCGTGAACCCGCCGATGTCGCTCGCATCGCCGCTGGTAAGCGCGACATCGACGGTGAGGTCTGTGTCTGATGCCGTGGAGAGCGCGACGACGATCTGTGCCGTGCCTGCGCCTTCGTTCACCGCCAACGTGGCTGTCTGGAAGGCAAAGCCGGGCTGGTCATCGTCGATGATATTCACAATGAAGGAGACTTGCCCTGAGAGGTCGGCACCGGCTACGTTGGTAAGTTGGAACCGGGTTTCTTCATCCCCTTCGTTGGCCGTGTCGTCGGCAGTAGCGACCGTGACGGGCACGCCATCCCCAGTTGCCGTGCCTGCTGGAATGGTTACTGGGATGCTGCGCCCAGTCAGCCCGGTGAAATCGTCTACATCGCCGATGGTCAGCGTCAGGTTGGCGGTGACGGGCGCAGCCGTCGGCGCGCCATCCTCGGTGTTGACGACCGCGTTTACGACGGCGCTTCCGCCCTCGTCGACGGACGCCGTGGCGGCGTCAAGACCCACGGTGAGGCGCTGCGTGTAGAACACGTTGGCTGCCCCTGGCGTGGGCACAGCGACTTGGGGCGCGCCCGTGCCATCGGGGAAGCGCTGGAGGCTGTACACCTCGCCCTGCCCGTACTCGGCTTCGTTGAACTGGACGCCGTCGTTCAGCTTGCGCAGCAGGTCGAAGTCGGTGGCGTCATTGGTGCCATACCCGAGGGCCGCCACCAAGTTGAAGGTGCGCGCTTCGGTCCCGTTCGGGAAGTCGGCGGCCGAGCCCACGTAGAGCGCGACGGCGTCGGCGCCGTTCTGCAGGCTGATGGTCTGCGCCACATTGACATTCGGCACGCCGGGGTCGCCAAGCACGAAGAAGCCGTTGGCCGCGATGGTCTGCCCATCGAGATCGAAGGCAGCGTAGCTCTGGTCGTTGCTGCCGTTGAAGAAGACGAGCACGTAGGGGTCGAGCGCGACGGCGGATGCGTCGTTGTTGTACAGCTCGATGAACTCCATCTCTTCGGCCCCAGGCTGGTCGCTATCGAGTTCGTTGATGACGAGGTTAGCGGGCTGCTCGTCGTCGGCCAGCGTGAGCGTGAGCGTGCTCGGCGGGGTGACGCTGCCGTTGCCCTGCACGTTCTGCAACGTAAACACGAACGTCTCCTCACCTTCGAGATCGGCATCGTTGGTGATGGTCACCGTGACGGTCTGTGTCAGCGCTCCCGCAGGCGTGAAGGTGGCGGTCTGCGTCGCGTAGGTGTCCAGATCGGCTGCATCGCCGCTCGTCAGCGCTACATCCACCGAGAAGTTGGCGGCGGGTGCTTGTGTGAGCGTCAGCGTGAGGTCTACCGTGCCGTCGGTTTCGTTGGCATTGGCCGTTGCGGCTTGGAAAGCCACCTGCGGGCCGTCGTTGTCGGTGATGGACAGCGTGAAGGTGCCGTTGGTGCCCGCCGAGGCGCCCGTGAAGTTGTTGAGCGTGAAGACGAGGTCTTCGCTACCTTCGATGAGCGCATCGTCGTTACCTGTCAGCGTGATCTGCGTGGTAGCACCGCTGGCTTGGCCTGCCGGGTAGCTGATGGTCTGCGGGCTCGTGAAGCCCGTCAGGTCAGCGGCGTCACCCGACGTGAGCGCCACATCAGCGGAAGCCGCGTTTTCGAGCACCTGACCGTTGGAGGTCGTCATGGTGACCGTGACCATCGTGCTGCCGTCTTCGGCGATGGTTGTTGCGGCCGTGTCGAACGAGAAGGTCACCGACTGCTGGGCATTCGCCGTACCCGGCGTGGGTGCCGTGGTAGTAAACGTCGCGCTGCCATCGGGGTCGCGCTGGATGGACTCGGTCGCGGTGTCGTTGTACTGCGTCGTTTGGCCAAGGCCCGTCAGCAAACCGGAGTCGTTACTGTCGTTGGTGCCGTAGACGACGGCGTCGATCAGGTTGGTCTGCGTTACAGGCGTGTCGTTCGGGAAGCTGGAGGCCTCGCCCGTGTAAAGCGCCACAGCATCGGCACCATTCTGCAGATCGTTCGGTGTGAACACCGCCAAGTCAACGTTCGGCACGCCTGCTTGGCCGATGACAAAGTAATCGCCGGGCTGCAGCGTAAAGCCATCTAGGTCGATGCCATCGCCATAAGACCGATCATCGCTGCCGTTGAAGCGCACGAGGACATACGGCGAAAGGTCTATTGGCGTATTGCCTGTATTGTAGAGCTCGACGAACTCGGCTGAGTCGGTGCCCGATTGATCGGCGTCGACTTCGTTGATGACAATCGTTGGGAGAGGCGCTTGGTCATTGTCTGCTACCGTGAGCGTGAGCGTGCTCGTCGTGCCAATAACGCCGCCTTGGGGATTTTGCAGCGTGAACACGAAGTCTTCGCTGCCTTCCACATCGTTATCATCCGTGAGGGTCACCGTCACCGTCTGCGCCGTCGTAACGCCAGCTGGAAACGTCACCGTCTGTGTCGTGTAGCTGCCCAGGTCGGCCGCGTCGCCGCTGGTAAGGGCTACATCCACAGTGAAGTTCGCAGCAGGGGCTTGCGAGATGTTCACGGTCAGGTCCACCGTGCCATCCCCCTCATTGGCGGCCTGGGTAGCGCTGGCAAAGACGGCTTCAGCCGCATCGTTATCCGTGATGGTGAGCGTGAAGGTGCCGTTGGTGCCCGCCGAGGCGCCCGTGAAGTTGTTGAGCGTGAAGACCAAGTCTTCGCTGCCTTCGATGAGCGCATCGTCGTTGGCCGTCAGCGTGATCTGCGTGGTGGACCCGCTGGCTTGGCCTATCGAGTAGCTGATGGTCTGCGGGCTCGTGAAGCCCGTCAGGTCGGCGGCATCGCCCGATGTTAGGGCGACATCGGCTTCTGCCAGCCCGGCAAGCTGTTGCCCATCCGAGGTGATCATCGTGACCGTGACCATCGTGTTGCCGTTTTCGGCGATGGTCGCTGTCGCCGCATCGAATGAGAAGGTCACGGTCTGCGCGAGTGAAGCATTGGCCGCACCGGGCGTAGGCGTAGCGGCTATGAACGTACCCGTGCCATCGGGGCTGCGCTGGTTAGACTCCGTGCCATTACTGCCATTCTCGCCTTCGTTGTACTGCGTCGTTTGCCCGAGGCCGCTCAGCAAGCCGGAGTCGTCGCCGTCGTTGGTGTCATAGACGAGCGCGTCGACCAGATTGGCTTGGGTGGCAGGCGTGTTGTTGGGAAAATCAGCAGCTGAGCCTGTGTATAGCGCCACAGCATCGGCGCCGTTCTGAATCCCATTAGTGGTGAACACCGTGAGATCGACGTTGGCTACACTCGCACTCCCAATCACGAAGTAACCGTTGGCCGGAATGGTCTGGCCGTCCAGATCGATGGCGCTGTAAGCTGCGTCGTTGCTCCCGTTGTAGAGGACGAGCACGTAGGGCGAGAGGTCAACAGGCGCATTGTCAAGGTTGTAGAGTTCGACAAATTCGGCCGAGTCCGTGCCTGACTGATCTGCGTCGACTTCGTTGATGCGGATCTGCGCTTGCGCCGGGAGGGCAAAAGCCAAAAGGACAGAGAGGAGGGTAAGCCGGGGTATCACGTTTCGCATGACGGGGGTGTTGATGTGGAAACTGCAAAAGGGCACGGGTCAAGGTCGGCGCTGGCGCTCCGTCCTAAATGACAAAACCATTATGTTTGTGGGGATATGCGATGGAGGCGCAGGGGTGCGTCCCAAATGTATTGTAAAACAGCGCGGAGTTCTCGTCGGGGCACAGCTGGAGACGGATTGGTAACGACATCGCTACGTGCTGCCCGAATCAGCCTGCTTACTTCTCTGCCGCATCGGCATACAGCGTGGCCACATGCACCTGCCGGTGGAAGCGCACGCTGAGCGCGACAGCAGCTACGGCGAGGCCCGCCACCAGCCCCCACCACAGCCCCACGCCTTCCCAGCCTATCGGGAAGCCGAGCACGTAGCCCACGGGCAGCCCAACAATCCAGTATGCCGCCAGACAGATCAGCATGGGGACGCGCGTGTCCTTCAGGCCGCGCAGGGCGCCGTTGGCGGTGGCCTGCGTGCCGTCGAAGAGCTGAAACACGGCGGCCACGCCCAGCATGGCCACGGCCATCCGCACCACCTCGGCGTTGGCGGGGTCGTGGATGTCGATGAACAGGTGAATCACGGCCTCCGGCGCCAGCCAGAACGTGAGCGCCGCCGCCAGCATGAAGCAGCCCGCCAGCCCGACGGCTGTCCAGCCCGCCCAGCGCGCACCCTCGCGGTCGCCCCGGCCCATGGCGTGCCCCACCCGCACACTCGCGGCAATCCCGATGCCCAGCGGCACCGTGAACGTCAGCGCCGCCGCCTGCAGCGCCATCTGATGCGCCGCCAGAATGTCTGTGCCCAGCCAGCCGACCATTAGCGCAGTCACCGTAAACAGCGTCGCCTCCAGCCCCAGCGAGACGCCAATCGGCCACCCCAGCCGCGCGATCTCCTTGATCGTGGCCCAGTCGGGGCCGCGCAGGTGGGCGAACACGCCGTACTGGCGGAACGCGGGTTGCAGCTGCACGATGGCCGCCAGCGCCAGCACGTAGTACCAGTACACGATCGTCGTCGCGTAGCCCGTGCCCACGATGCCCAGCGCCGGGAAGCCGAGGTGCCCAAACATGAGCACATAGTTGGCCCCGATGTTGAGCGCCACGCCGCCCGCCATGACCAGCGTGACAAGGCGCGGCCGATGCAGCCCCTCCAGCAGCCCGCGCAGCGCGACGAACCACAGCCATGCCACGAACCCCGGCGAGACCGCGCGCAAGTACGCCGCCGTGCCCGTGACTATGTTCGGATCCTGCCCCAGCGCCAGCAGCACCGGCTCGGCGAACCAGAAGAGCACCACCACGGGCACCGTCAGGAATACCGCGAGCCACATGCCTTGCCGTGTGTAGCGCCCGATGGGCTCGTGGTCGTCGGCACCGTAGGCTTGCGCCACCATCGGCTCAAGGGCCAGGATGATACCCAGGCATACGATCCCGACGGAGAAGAACATGGCGCTTCCCAGCGCGATGCTGGCCAGCGGCTCGCTCCCCAACCGCCCCACCATGACCGTGTCGATGAAGCCCATCGACATCTGCCCTACCTGCGTCAGCGCGATGGGCAGCGCCAGCACCAGCGAGGCCTTGACTTCAGTGCGGAGGGTCATAACGAGCCGACGCGTTCAGCATGGTCGTGAACAACGCACCCGCTACTCGACAAGTGTTTCAACAGGTCAATCAATCCTCGTAGATGCGTACCACGCGGTTGCCGTCAGCATCGATGGAGCCACGGTACATGCCCGCCGTGTTGAACGGCATCGTCACGTTGCCCTGCGCGTCGACAGCGATGATGCCGCCCGTGCCGCCGAGTTCGGTCAGCTTGTCCATCACGACGGAGCGCGCCGCGTCGTCGAGCGGGACCTCGGCGTAGCGCATCATCGACGCCACGTCGTGTGCCACGACCCCGCGGATGAAGTACTCGCCGTGGCCCGTGGCCGAGATGGCCGCCGTGGCGTTGTCGGCATAGGTGCCTGCCCCGATGACGGGCACATCGCCTACGCGACCGAAGCGCTTGTTGGTCATGCCCCCGGTAGAGGTCGCCGCGGCCAAGTTGCCGTCGCGATCCACGGCGACGGCACCGACCGTGCCGTACGCCAGCGCTTCAGGCGCGATGTCCAGTTCGGGATCAGGCGACGGCAGGTGGACGCCGTGCGCCGACGACTGCTCGCGCTCTAGGGCGCGCACGAGCTGCTGGTAGCGCCGCTCAGTGTTGAAGTAGGCGTTCTCTACCCGCTCTACCGCGAAGCCATCGGCAAACACCTCAGCCCCATCACCCACCATCATCACGTGGCGCGACTCGTCCATCACCAGACGCGCCAGCGCGATGGGGCTCTTGATGGTGGTCAGCCCAGCGACGGCCCCGCTGTTGCGCGTAGCACCGTCCATGATGGCGGCGTCTAGTTCATGCGTGCCTTCGTGCGTGTACACGGCCCCGCGTCCGGCATTAAACAGCGGATTCTCCTCCAGCACTTGCACGGCGGCCACCACAGCGTCCAGGCTTGTGCCTCCTGCGTCCAGGAGGGCATAGCCAGCATCCAAGGCCTCGTTCAAGCCTGCTTCGTATGCAGCCTCGCGCTCCGGCGTCATGTTTTTGCGCAGGATCGTGCCTGCCCCGCCGTGGATGGCAAGCGCGATCGGCTGTACGGCGGGTTGCTCCTGCGACGTCGCCTCGGAACAGGATGGCAGCAGCCATACCGCAGCGACGACAACGAGGACGGATACATTTTTCATGGTAGCTGACGGCGTAAATAGACGGGATGCAGGTCGAAAGTAGCGAAAAAGCCCGTATTGCGGCGTACTTTTCTGAATTGTAACGGCATGTAATAAAATCGGAACCTTTGGCAGCTTTACTTCTTATTCGACGATTTTATCGCTCATACCGCTCTGTTTTATTGTATCTTTCGTCCTGTGTAGTGCTCCAGGGCTTTGGCAAGCGATATACTGTTTGAAGGTCTTGGCGCGTTACGCCCACCTACACTGCTTGGCCGTCAGAATAGATTTGCCAAGGATGACCTCCAAATGAAGAACTGATCGGTACTCACGTGATCGAAACGACGTCCACCACTGTCCCTGTCATCAAAGAGCGTATCACGACGCGCCAAGAGCAGAACCGGTTCGCCGTCCTGCAGGAGATGAGCGACGAGGACCTGATGGAACTGTTCCAGGCCGGTACGGTCGAGGCCTATAATCTCTTGGTCGAGCGCTACTCCGAGCGGCTCATGCACTACCTCTATGGGTTCATGAGCGACGTGAAACGGTGCGAGGATCTACTGCAGGATACATTCCTTCGGGTTTACCGGAACCGCCACGCGTACCGGCGCATCGCCAAGTTCTCAACTTGGCTGTATACCATCGCAGGCAACCTCGCGCGCTCGGAATACCGCAAGCGCAAGCGCCAGCGGACCTACTCGCTCCAGTCGGCGAGCCGCGACAACGAGGAGTACGAGCTGCAGATTCCAGACGAGACGTTCTCGCCCGACAAGCATACCGAGAGCACGATCCAGGACCACTACATTCAGGAAGCGCTCGGCGAGATTCCGCCTACGTTCCGCGAAGTCGTGGTGCTGCGCGATGTACAGCAGCTGACGTACGAGGAGATTGCGGACATCACGGGCCTGCCGATGGGTACGGTGAAGAGCCGTATCAACCGAGGCCGCACGAAGCTGCAAGACCTGCTGAAAGACATCTACACGATGCAACAGCAGCGCGAAGACCTGCTCGGCTAAGCGCTGACTTCTCCGGCCCGTGTCACTCGCGCCCCGTCCTACTCCTCCCCGCATCACGCGCGTCGTGGTCGATCACGGCATGCAAACCCTTGACCTCGGCTGGGGAGACGGGAGCACCACGGCTATCCCGCTGGACGCCCTGCGGCGCGCCTGCCCGTGCGTCACCTGCCAAGGCGGGCACGAGCACATGGGCACCCTTCCCGAGCGCGACGTCTTCCTCATCCCATCGCTGATGTTCTGGAATGACGTCAAGGTAGAGCCTGTGGGCGGCTACGGTTTACGGTTCACGTGGGACGACGGCCACGACACGGGTATTTATACGTGGCAACGGCTGCGCGCCATCCATGACCTGATACACAACCCGTAGCGTTACGTCAGCAGGCCGACGACGGTGAAGATGACCACCAGGCCAACGAGGATGCCAAGGGCTAGCGTTAGATCATGACGAAGTTTCTTGTTCACGGTGGGGCTCCAGTAGTGAGGTTGAAAAGCGCTTCCAAAGAAACGAGCCTTCACTGAAAAGTCAAGAAGTCCTAGGGCACTCGTGTAAAAATACGGTCCAGCCGAGGTATGAACGTCTCGGGATCATGCGAGAAGAAGATGGCGACGGGTTTACCGATGAGGTGATCATGTGGCACAAACCCCCAGAAGCGGCTGTCCTCAGAGTTATCCCGATTGTCGCCCATGACGAAGTAGTAGTCCTGCGCGAAGGTAAACGTGGTGGCGGCTGCACCATCGATCCAAAACGAACCGTCGGCACGACGCTGTGCAGTATGGCCTTCGTATTCGCGAATTACCCTCTCAAGCTGCGGCCACGTCTCATCAGTCAGTGCCACTGTGGTACCAGCCTTAGGTACTGTGATGGGGCCGTAGTTGTCCGTGGTGTACCCCGCCCCACTGGGGAACAGATCGAGGGCATTGGCCATCGCTTCCGAGACCAGGTAGGGCGTCACGGTGGCCACGTAGCTCCACCCGGCTAGCGCCTCGGCCATGGCCTGCGTGCCCATCACGAGCATGGTATTGGAGCCCCCCAGCGGACGAACTTGCTCTGCACCGAGTTCGAACACGCGTTGTGCATTGAGGCGCATGCGGGCATCAGTCAGCGTGACCTGCCACCACTGCTGCTGGTTTGGATGCGGCTCCACCACGGAGCCATTCACATACGTCACTTTGTCGCGCAGCAGCACCGCATCACCGGGCAAGCCGACGATGCGCTTGAACCAGCGCGGCTTCCGGTCGATGGGCCCTGTCTCGCGGGGGTAGTGAAAGACAATCGCATCGCCGCGCTGCACGGTACTGAACCCGGGGAGGCGCGTAGCTGGAAACTCGACGCCTGGAAGGTATAGGTCGGTGAACGGGATGGCCAGCGTCCGCGGCGTTGACGGTCCGTAGTGCAACTTCGACACGAGTATGCGATCGCCAGGGAGAATCGTGGCCGCCATGGACGGGGTGGGCACCACGAACGGCTGGATGATGAACGTGAACACGACTGTGCCCACCGCAGCCGCGAATCCAAGTGATTGCCCCCATGCCTTGAGTTCGGCTTTCATCCGGGCCTTGCCAAAACTGTTGGAGTGACGCACCTTGGCGCGGGCACGACGACGAGATGCAGCCATGAGAGAACGGGGGCTTGTGTATGCAACGATGGAATTGTGTAGTTAACGCACCCCTCAAACGATTCGTACATCGCTCGTGCGACTGCGCTCACCCACCTTCGACGCTACCAGCCTGCTCGCCACGTATGGCGTACGGTTGGCGCCGCGCATCTGGCCAGACCTGCTGTGGCGGCTCCCGCCGCTCTCTAGTGGCGACCGGGTGGCCTACCTCACGTTCGACGATGGCCCCACACTACACACGCCACGCTACCTCGATATCCTTGCACGGTATGACGCCCGCGCAACCTTCTTCCTGCTCGGGCGGCAGATGGAGGAACACCCAACCATGGTTGAGTTGCTGCTAGAGGCAGGTCATGCCTTGGGCAACCACGGCTACTCGCATAGCGATCCATGGCGTACACCAACGGCAGCGCTCTTGGCCGAGTTTGACCGTACTACAGCGTTGCTGAGGGCACACCTTGGCCATCCGCCTTGCTGGCTGCGCCCCCCGTACGGACACTTCACTAGGGCGCTGCGTGGGTGGGGCCTTTCACGCCGACAACGCATGGTGATGTGGGATGTGATGCCGGGCGACTTCTTACGCGGGGTCACGAGCAAGCACGTTAGCGAGCGTGTACTGCGCAGTATCCGGCCAGGCTCTATCGTGGTGTTGCACGACAACCCCAATGTGGCCCACGTCACGCCTGTAGCGCTCGGCGCGCTGCTGTCCAACCTCACTGCCGAGGGCTGGCGCTTCGCGGCGCTGTAGGCGCACCTAAGCCAGATGCCCAACCTCCAATCGTCTCACTTCGGGCCTCATTGGTTGACGTTTCCTTCCTGCGGGAGCACTATTCTTGCCGTCGTCCTCTGGAATGAACTGCTGTACCATTCTGACACACTTCCATCACGAATGCGACTCATTTAGACACATATACATCACTTAACTCGGTTAATTGTAACCGTTCCGCACAGCCACATAATGACCCAACTGTAAGCATTACGGGAAGATAGGAGAAATCCCCCTACCTGGGTCTGAGCCCCTTTTCTTTGTTGCTACGGCGCCTTAGAATGGTACAGATTTCGTAGGGCGCAACACTACGTATCTCCCGTCAGCACATCACGCACACTTTTGCGGATCCTCCCGCTTTACGACTGCTGCTTTCGGTCGATACATCGCTCAGAACGGATCTCTTAACCCATTCCTCAGTGATATCCATGCAAGCGACCTCAGCTATGAGCTTCAGCATAGACCACCATTCCAAAGTCACCGTGGTCATTCAGGTGGGAAAAGCGCTTGACTTCCGCAACGCTGCCGAGTTCAAGACCTTGTGCCAAGATGAGGTACAAGCTGGCCGCCGTAATTTCGTCCTCGACTTCTCCGAGACGGGCATCCTCGACTCCACGGGCCTCGGCTCTATCTTCTCGCTCTACCGTCAGGTATCGCCGATGGGTGGGCAGGTGGTCTTTGCGGCGGTCTCCAGACCTGTCCAGGTCGTCGTACAGCTCACGCGCACCTACAAGGTGTTCCGGCAATACCCCACCGTCCTTGACGCTCGCAACGCGCTCTCCTAAGGTCTACACGCCAGTTAGGTCTTTGCCTCATGGAAGCACGCGCCTTCATACAGCCCCGGGTGACTCTCAGACCTGCTCGCCAGGAGCAGGTGGCAGCACAACCGTGCCGCATTGCAGACCTCACGAGCTTCCGTAATCTGAGTACGCTCATGGACGACGTGCATGCGCTCTTTGACCAGTGGGAACAAGAGGAGCGCTATGCTGACAGCATTACGCTAGACACCCTGATGCGCCTGCGGCTGTCGCTGCACGAATGGATTGCCAACCTTGTACAGCACGCCAACTTCTCGGGGCAGGCTCCCGAGGTTACCCTTTCGATCACGCCAGGCGAGCAAAAATTGCATTGCAGCGTACAGGACAACGCAGCTTTTTTCGACATGATCGGCGAGCTGGACACGCGGCAGGACGCGCTCACCCCCATGCCAGACCGAGGCATGGGGCTACTCATGCTGCAAGCCTGCACCGACCACCTTGTCTACTGTCCCATCGATGGGGATCGCAATCAGCTGTCCTTTACCATTTCTGATTCTGACGACGCTGGCGACCCATGGCTGAATATTCCATTCTCGTCGTAGAAGACGAGCATACCTTACGTCGGCTCCTCCAGTATAGGCTCAGCAAGATCTACGACGTTCGGACCGCACCGAACGGGGTAGAAGCCCTGCGGCTTGTGCATGAACACGTCCCGGATCTCATCATCTCCGACATCATGATGCCGCGGATGGATGGGTTTGCGTTGCAGCAAGCGCTCCAGAAGGATAGGAAGACGCGTGTCATCCCGTTCATCTTCCTCACGGCGAAGGCCGATGAGCAGAGCCGCCTCCGCGGCATGCGCACTGGCGTAGATGACTATATCACCAAGCCGTTTGACATCGAGCAGCTTCTCTCGCGTGTAGAGCGCCTGCTGGAGCGCACGTCCACCTTCCAGAACGTGCTGCAAGACCGCATCGGGCAGGAGTTCTCGCAGGCCTTGATGCCAAAGCGTATGCCCGACGTAGAAGGGTACCGCACGCTCTACCACAACACGCCGCGTGAGCACGGCGGGGGCGACCTCTTCGACTGGACCAAGGTGGAGGACAAGGGTTACCTGTTCACCGTAGGCGACGTGATGGGCAAGGGCGTCAAAGCTAAGTTCTATGCTTTCAGCTTCCTGGGCTACATCCGCTCGGCGTTGCACTCCATGCTCCGCACCTTTGACTCCCCCGCCGAGCTCCTCACCCAACTCAACCGCCTTCTTGTGGGCGATGAGATGATGGAGGAAACGTTCGCCTCCCTGCTGCTCTTGTATTGGGAGCCTGCCATGCATCGCGTGACGTATGCCAACGCAGGGCACTGCCGCCCCTTGCTGGTGCTCCCCGATGAAGCTCACATTGTAGAAGAGAGCGACATCATCCTGGGGCTCGACCCGGGTGCCGTTTACAAGGACTACAGCTTCACCCTGCCTGAGCAGAGCGCACTGCTCTCGTTCACCGACGGCTTGCTGGAGCAGCCGCTCAAGGGCGGAGGCATGATGGGCGAGGCGGGGGTGCAAGAGGCCGCGCAGGGCCGCCTAGGCGTGACGGCGCCTATCGACTCTATCCTGCGCCACACCCTGGCCCGCAGCAGCAGCTCGACCTTCACCGATGATATCCTGGTCTTCTGGCTCGAACGCCAGCGCTAGATCAGGTCAGGGCCTTGCACGTCTTCTGGCAGCTGCGCCGCTATGTGCCGCGCAATGGCGGCCATGATCTCTGCCGCCGCTTGGGGCTGACGCGCCATCAGTGCCTGTAGCGCTGGGCGGAAAAACGCCAGCATTACCGTAGGCTCGACCGCCTGGGCCGAGGTAGAGCGGCGGAAATCGCCGAGCAACGCCCGCGCACCAACGGCTTCGCCCGGGCCCACCTGCCCCACGCGCGTCACCACATCGGTATCATGGTGGTGCTGATCACATACCAACCGCCCAAGCTTGACTACGTACATGCCCAACGCGGGGTCGCCTTGCTGGAAAACGTACTCGCCCGCTTGATACTCGCGTTCGTAGACGGCCTCGGCCATGGCGAGTATGATCCAGCGCGGCAGATTGTGTAGGAATGATACGCGCTCTAGCACCTCGGCACGTTGTGCTGCTACACTCTTCCCCGATGAGGGTATAGCCATTTGGTACCATCGCCGCAGGCGCTGCCTGAAGGTAGCCATATCGTCTCAGAATGCGTGACCGATGCCAAAGTGCAAGTTACGCCCGTTGTCGCCAGGTAGACGGCCTGCGGGATTATAAACCTGTGCGGCCCAATCTAGGCGCACCACGAGGAACTCCCACGCCAACCGTACGCCAACCCCAGCGCCTACGCCCACCTCGCGGTAGAAACGATCGTAGCGGAACCGCCCTGCCGCGTTGCCCGGATTGCGCGGGCCGAACCATACGTTCCCTGCGTCAGCAAAAAGCACAGGTATCCAATCGGCTTTGAGGAAGTTACGAATCACCGTGACGCGTAGCTCAGTGCTCAATTCAAGCTTGATATCGCCGCCGAGGATGTTGGTGGGGGCCTCATTGACGTCCCCCGTTAGGTTGGCCAAGCTCAAGGCACCTGGCCCAAGTTCACGCAGCCGCCACCCGCGCACGCTGGTGGCCCCGCCGCTGTAGAACCGACGATCGAAGGGGACAATCTCAGAGCGGCCGATGGGTTGCGCGATCCCGACAAGCGCTTTCCAGGCCCACACTGACCCCGGACTGAGGCGCCTGTACTGACGGGCATCCGCTACAAACCGCGTGTACTGCCGGTACGATAGACGATCATCCGCTGCGTTCCCGCCCAGGAAGCGCAAGCCGGGCAGCGTGCCCTCTAGCACGGATGGCGTAAAGACAAGCCCGTCGAGGGCACGCAGCAGGTTACCTCCAACCTCGGCAGCCAGCTCATAGCTGTAGCCCTCATCGCGACGCAGCGGGTGGACACGTGCTGACCGCAGCGTGTAGCGCAGCGCGCTGTTGACCTGCGGCTCGGTGTACTCCTCACGAATCTGTGCCCGCTGTACAGGATCTTCGATGACATCGAGCACTTGGCCAAGGAAGTTGGCCTGAAAACCTTGCAACGTATCCGGGTTACTGAGCGTGAGGTCCAACACATCGAAGAACGACGCCACGGTAGGACTGTGCTGCATCTCTAGGCGCAGGCGTGCGGTACCTCTCCCGCGTATGATCAGCCCAATCGCATCACGGCGCGCCGAGAGGAAGGTCAACGAGAACTGACTGCGGGTATTGAAGGGCCGGAAGACGCGGTCTACCCACCTGAACGGCGGGACCAAGTATGGGTACCGGAGTGAAGCGGCCAGCTCCAGCTGCTGCGAGGTGAACAGCCCTTCGCTAAAGTCGCCCGCGATGGATCCCGAGCCCCGCAGCCGAAAGGCTTCGCCACCCCCAAACAGGTTGGTGTTCTCGTACGTCAAGCCAAGGCCGCCTCCCAGTTCTGTATCTGTTCCCGTGAACACATCGTTGCGCTGCAGCATGAACGCTTCGCCACCCAGCAGATGGCGAGGGCGGGTTTGAAGGGCGATGCGATACGGCAGTCGTAACGCTCCATCCCCGCTTAAGCGAAGCGTGTCTTGTGCCTGGGGCAAGATGTCTGTGAACCCAAAGAGCCCTGTTGCTTCCAGTTGGCGCTTGGTGGCCAGCAGATCGTTTTGGCTGTACCATGCGCCTGGCTCCAACGCCAAGACCCGCATCAAGAAGGCGGAACGCAGCTTCGACTCGCCTACCATGCGTATGGCCACTTCCCCGCCAGCCACGCCTGCATCGGGCGAGACGGTGATGACCGTGTCTGTACGCGTGGGCGCGCTGGGCTCTGGCCCCTCCACGTTGATGGCCACATCGCCCACGCGGTAGCGCTCACCGGGCCGGATGCGCAGCCGCACATCGAACGAGTCGGGGCGCGACGGCACAATCAGCGCGCGCACCGAGTCACGGCTGATTGCCGCATAGCCTTGGTTCAGCATGAACGTGAGGATGCGGCTACGCTCTTCCAGCAACGTAGGCTCTGAGTACCGCGCGCCGTCGGCGCGATAGACGAGGGGCGATGACGGATTGACTGCTACGGGCCTGACCAACGATTCTTGGACGAGTTGACGCTGCACGCTGAGCGGCAGCATGTCCACGCCATCCAGCGTCATGGTGCGGATGTAGGTGGGCGGCCCCGGCTGGATGTCAAAATCTACATGCACGCGCCCGGGCCGCACAGTGTCGATGCGGGCGGTGATGTCGGCGCGGCGGAAGCCCTCCTGCTGATAGTAGTTGCGCAGGCGCTCCACGTCGTCGCGCACGACGGTGGTATCGAGGTAGGCTGGGGGCTCGCCAACGGCTACCATCGCCTCGCCAATGCGACCGCCCACGCGCTCTGAGCCCAACCGATACAAGCCTAGCCACCAATACAGGCCTGGAATGCCGAGGAAGCGCCGGTTGGCGCGCGTGCGGATGCGCAGCGCCATCTCCTCCCGGTCAAAGCGTACATCGCCCGTGAACCGGACGCGCGTGACAATCGGTGTGCCTTCCTCACCGCCTGCGTCCTGAGCCAAGGCGCAACGCTCTGGTCCGGCAGGCAGGAGGCTGACCAGCAGTAGCAGCCCCAGGGCGGAGGGTAACCGTCTCGCACAGCCAGTCCTCCAAAAAAAGAAAGCCCGACCGATGGGGCGGGCTCTGCTGATGCTCGCAACAGCGATGCTATTCCTCTTCGAAGTAGAAGTCTTCATCGTGTGTCGGATAGTCCGGCCACACTTCTTCGATGCTCTCATAGGGCTCGCCCTCGTCCTCCAGTTCCTCTAGGTTCTGAAGCACCTCGGCTGGTGCGCCCGTGCGCTCGGCATAATCCATCAATTCGAGACGCGTAGCGGGCCACGGAGCATCTTCCAGGTGCGAGGCCAACTCAAGAGTCCAATACATACGCTTGTACAAACAATGTGGATGAGAAGCTATGCGGCATGGCACAGCCAAGTGACGGACTATAGCCCGGGTATCGGCAGAAAGCAAGACCTAAACGTGAGGAAATTGCACCGAGGGTCAGTTCACCGGATTCCTACCACGCGGCGCGTGTCAGTCGAACGCGATGGTGGATTCCTCAGAAGCCTGAAGCAGTTCCTTGTACTTCGCTGGCGTCATGTTGGGCGTCAAGAAGTAGATCGGGTTGACCTTACGCCCTTCGCTGTCGCGGATCTCGTAGTGGAGGTGGGGGCCTTTCGAGCGCCCCGTGTTGCCGCTGATGCCAATCTGTTGGCCGCGCTCCACCTTCACCCCTTCGCGGATGCCGCTGGGGACGCCGCTGAGGTGCGCATAGAACGTGGAATAGCCAGTCACTGGGTGCTCCACCTCTACAAAGATGCCGTAACTGGGGCTGCGCCCTGTCTCTTTGATGACCCCGTTACCCGCTGCGTAGATGGGCGAGCCGCGCTGCAGCACGATGTCGATGCCGTGGTGCATCTTCTTCGTGCCCAGGAACGGGTCGGTGCGTATGCCGAAGTGCGAAATAACGGGACCATCGGCAGGGAGAATCGCGGGTAACTCGTCGAGCCAAGCACCATGCTCCTCCGCGAGGTCTGCAAGTTCGCGGTAGCTTTTGTTCTGGAAGTTGACCTGGCGCTCCAGCTGATCCAGGTGCTCTGCGGCATCGCGCAGCAACGACGACGTGGTCTCGCTGAAGCCGTCGAAGGCGCTGTACGGGTTGCTCCCCCCTACACCTACTTCGCGCACATCGAGCGGAATGGCCTCGGCGTCCAGCATGGTGCGGTAAAGCGTCTGGTCGCGTTCGGCAAGTTCGTCTACAGCGGTGGCCATGTTATCCATCCGTGCAATGAACTGCTCTAGCTCTTCGCGCAGGGCTTCATTCTCTGACTCCAGCGCCACCTCCTCAGGAGAGCCCACGGTTTGGTCAAGCGTCAGAACGAGCGCAAGAGCCATAAGCAGGGCGAGAGCAAAGACGGCGAGCCCGTACACCGCGTAACGCTTCCGGCTCGGCTTGGCCTCGACAAAGGCGCACTGCTCCGGGTCGTAGTAGTAGTAACGGTTTTTCGACATGTGGTGGAAGCTGGCAGGAGAAGCCGACGCGGAGGGCCGAAGGATTGGAGTAACAGACTGGCGGTGGGGGAAGTAAGGGCGCCGATGCGGCTAAGCAAGTGCAGGATCTAGCCTTAGCCGCCGCAAAACATACTGGTAAAACCTTGTGTTCCTTGCGTGTTGGGAATATAGGCGCCGCCTTGTGGGGTGTCAACGTACTGTCACCGAGCCGCACAGGGTTTTGACAAGGTGGTTTCAACTTCTGCTTGGCCGCTTCTGCTACTCGTAATCGTGTTCAAAGTACGGCGTGCCGCGTTCGAACCCAGGCGTACTCTTCTTCTCAATGCGGCTCGCTAACCGCTTCGCAAAGACCTCACCGGCGTCGTACCCATAGTTGCTGAGCAGGTGGTTCATAGCAATCACCTCACACAGCACCGTGATGTTCTTCCCTGGTGTAATGGGCAATTGCACCATAGGCAGGTCTACCCCCAAGATGGGGAAGGTGTCTACCACCATGTCGATGCGGCTGTACTCCACCTCCGCCTGCCACTCTTCGATGCTGACGACCACCTCAACGCGCTTCTGAAAACGGATCGCACGGATGCCAAACATGGCACGTACATCCACCAGACCGAGGCCGCGGATCTCCATGAAATGCCCCACGAGGTCGGTGCCCGATCCCATCAGCACATGCTCGGCCTTGCGTGTGGCAATGACCACATCGTCAGCTACGAGGCGGTGCCCGCGCTCCACCAGATCGAGCGCGACCTCACTCTTGCCGATGCCTGAGCGCCCCACGAGCAACAGCCCCACGCCGTAGACATCCACGAGCGAGGCGTGAATGCTGGCCTGCATAGCAAACTGATCGGCCAAGAAGTCGCCCAGCACGTTCATAAACGCCGTAGACGGTACGGGCGTGGTGAAGATGGGGACCTCAGCGGCGGTGGCGATCTCGACGAGGGCGGGGTCGAGCGTGTTGGCCTCGGTCAGGAAGATGCACGGCACCGCAAACTGGATCAGGTTGCTGAACGCCGTCTTCCGCTGCTCCGGGGCGAGGTGGCGCAGGTACTGATTCTCGGTGTTGCCGAGCACTTGCACACGCTGGTGCGTGAACAGGTCCACGTAGCCTGCCAGCGCCAGACCGGGGCGATGGAGGTTTTCTTCGGTGACGGCCCGGTCCTTACCTACGTTCGGGTTGACGGCGGTGAGTTCGATGCGGGCGTACTCGCGCAACGCATCGACAAGGTAGGCGACGGTGATGGAGGCCTTGCGGTAGGGTTTCGACGTGCGAGGCATCGGCGCGGAGGCTACGGTACTTCGACCGTGTCGAGGATGCGCTGCACAATCTGCTCGCTCGTGACCTCCTCGGCCTCGGCTTCGTACGTGATGCCGATGCGGTGGCGCAGCACATCCATCGCGATGGAGCGGATGTCCTCGGGGGTCACATAGGCTCGATGCTGCAGAAACGCGTGTGCGCGCCCAGCGAGGTTGAGGTTAATGGTGGCGCGGGGCGAGGCGCCGAAGTCAATCAGGCCGCTCAGGTCGTTGATGCGGTACCGCCGTGGCTCACGTGAGGCCACCACGAGGTCCACGATGTATTGCTCCACCCGCTCGTCGATGTACATCTCGTTGATGACACGGCGTGCCTCTAGGATTTGCTGCGGCTGCACGACTGCGCGCAGCTGCGGCTTGGCCCCCGTGCGCGCCATGCGCCGCATGATCTCTAGCTCTTCATCTTTGGTGGGGTAGCCTACCTTGATCTTCATCATGAAGCGGTCCACCTGTGCCTCGGGGAGCGGGTACGTGCCCTCCTGCTCAATGGGGTTCTGCGTGGCCAGTACCAAGAACGGCTGCTCCAGCTTAAACGTGGTCTCGCCGATGGTCACCTGCCGCTCCTGCATGCTCTCCAGCAATGCACTCTGCACCTTCGCCGGCGAGCGGTTGATCTCATCAGCCAGGATGATATTGGAGAAGATCGGGCCCTTCTTGATGAAGAAATTGCCCTCCTTCTGGTTGTAAACCAGCGTGCCAAGGAGGTCGGCGGGCAGCAAGTCGGGGGTGAACTGGATGCGCTGAAACTGGGTGCCGATGGCTTTGGCGAGCGAGCTCACGGTGAGCGTCTTGGCCAAGCCGGGCACGCCTTCGAGCAGGACGTGCCCGTCGCCCAGAAGCCCAATGAGCAGCCGCTCGATCATGTAGCGCTGCCCCACCACGGCGCGGCCCACTTCGTTCAACAGGTCATCGACAAAGGTGCTGGCCTGCCGGATGCGGTCGCTGACGGCAGACAGGTCAAAGGGCGTGGTGCTCATGAATCAGGGTTTGGGGACATCAGACAACGGCGGGCAAAGATAAGGGCAGAAGCGACAGGGTGCGACTACCCGGGAGCATCAACGCCTGAAGGCTAGCGCTAGTGTCCAGATCGCTACAAAACGGAAGCGCCCGGCAACCCGTTGGGCTGCCGAGCGCTCGGTACGCTGTGTTCAGCTATGCTGCTGGCGCTTAGTAGCTCACGCCGAGGCGGTCCAGCGTTTCCAGCGTCAGGCCAACACCCGTGGAGAGGTTGTTGGTGCGCTGGTAGGCGGCAATAGCCGTGGCCGTGCCCGTGCCGTAGACGCCATCGATGGCGCCGCTGTAGGCACCGTTGGTACGGAGCGCCTGCTGGATCTCACGGATCTTGTCGCGCGTCACGTTGACTTCGCACAACACGCCGACCCATTGCATCTGACCTTCGCTGACCAGGGTCTGCTCAGTCACCTCTTCAAACTCGGCCGGGATCGTCACGCGGCGTACCGCGCCTTCGGTCTGCACAACCTGCTTGCGGTACGTGTCGAACTGGGGATCAGTCGTCAGCTCTTCCACCATGATGCCCGTGGGGACGCGCTTGGTGATCGTAGCGTACTCAGCCGGGATCGTGACCGTGCGCGTCGTGGCGGGGCGCTTGACCACGCGGCGCGTCACCGTGCGGAACTCGGCTTCTTCTTGCACCAAGCAGAGCACTTCGCCCGACTGGTCGATGCGGGTCACCATGTTGCCTTGGGTGTCACGCAGGGCGGCGCCGTAGATGCGCGACGTGGAGGGCTTCCACACCGTACGCGCCGGGCGGACCATCACGCGCTCAGTCACCGTCTCGAACTCGGCCGGGACAACTTCCAGGCGCTCGCTCGCTTCCTTGACGATCACGCGCTCGGTGGTTGTGGTGAAGCCCGTAGGGATGATTTCAATCGACCCGTCGTCGAGGCGGCGCATCTGCGGGCGACGGCTGCCGTCGGTGGCACGCACCAAGATGCGCTGGCCGCCTTCCTGCGACATGTAGCGCTCGGTAGTCGTGCTGAACGTGGGCTGTGAGACTTCCAGGCGCTCGCTCGCTTCCGAGGTGAGCACGCGGCGCGTCTCGGTGTCGAAGCGAGGGGGCGTGTACACTTGCGCAAAGCATTGGCCTGCCTCGGCGCTAGAAAGCGCGGGGGGGGTCATCTGCTGGGCTTGTGCTTGGGGAGTAGCGATGAGGCCAAGACCAAGGCCGAAGACCATCATCCAGGCCATAGTTGTACGTTTCATAGTACCTCTAGGTAGTTGGGGAGTTAAGAGAGAGTTAGGGATGCATGAGGATGCTTAGGGCATACGCTCAGGGGGTGATGCAAGGGTTTCGCCTGACCTCGCTGCATGAGCCGTGTGGACGAAGCGCAGGCAGACCTTCAGGATGGTGGGTAGCTACGCGAGCGTGGTAAGGCTTATCGGCTGTGAAATATAGGGGTATCCCCTACGGTCGTCCATCCTATGCAGCGGCGCATTTCGATTTAACGTCTCCATAATGCGACGAATCGGGAAATCGTAACATTCTGGATACGGATCTGCCAAGCAGCGTCGCATTATCGAACGGTAGTGTCGCATGGAATCGCAGCAAATACCCGCACATCCTTTAAGATGCAGGGGTGGGCATCGTACCTTGGCTCCCAGCATGATCTCTGCTTCTCGATACCTCTATGTGGATTACCTCTGCCGAGCGCGAGCGCTGGGCCCAAGGCACGCACTTTGACAGCTACCAGCGTTTGGGAGCACATCCCGATGCTGACGGCACATGGTTCACCGTGTGGGCTCCGCACGCCGAGTACGTCTCCGTCATCGGCGATTTCAATGGTTGGAACCTCGAGGCCCATCCGCTGCACCGCCTTGACGGCCACCTGTGGGATCTCCACGTGCCCGGTGTGGCGGCGGGGCAGCGCTACAAGTATCACATCCGCCGTGGAAGTTATCGTGCGGACAAAACCGACCCGTACGCCTTCTCGATGGAGCCGCCCGACCAAGACGGCAATCCTATCGCGGGCCTCTCCTCCATCGTAACGGACCTGAGCTACGCCTGGGGCGATGCGGAGTGGATGGCTACACGCCCCACGCCTGCCGAGAGTATGCAGCGCCCCATGTCGATCTATGAGGTCCACCTCGGCTCGTGGCGCAAGAAAGCCGATGGCTACTCGTTGAGCTACGTCGAGATCGCCGAGCCGCTGGCCGATCATGTGGAGCGTATGGGGTTCACGCATGTAGAGCTGATGCCCGTCATGGAGCACCCGTACTACGGCTCGTGGGGCTATCAGGTGGTTGGGTACTACGCGCCCACGTTCCGCTACGGCACGCCGCAGGACCTGATGTACCTGATCGACTACCTGCACCAGCGCGGCATCGGCGTGCTGCTGGACTGGGTGCCGGCGCACTTCGCCACGGACCCGCAAGGCCTTGTCTTCTTCGACGGCAGCACGCTCTTCGAGTACGACGACCCGCGCATGCGCGCCCACCCGGACTGGGGCACGTACGTGTTCGACTACAACAAGCCCGGCGTCAAGAACTTCCTCGTCTCCAACGCGCTCTTCTGGCTGGACCGCTACCACATCGACGGGCTGCGCTTTGACGCCGTAGCCTCGATGCTCTACCGCGACTACTCGCGCGGGCACGACTGGTCGCCCAACCGCTACGGTGGGCGCGAGAACCTGGAGGCCATCGACCTGCTGAAGACCGTCAACGAGGCCGCGTTCAGCCGCTTCCCGTCGGTGGCGATGGTGGCCGAGGAGTCGACAGCGTGGCCGGGCGTCTCGGCGCCCACGTACGACGGTGGACTGGGCTTCCTCTACAAGTGGAACATGGGCTGGATGCACGACACGCTGGCCTACATGCAGCAGGACCCCATCCACCGGAAGTTCAACCACAACCACCTGACCTTCCCGCTGGTCTACGCCTTCTCGGAGCACTACACGCTGCCGCTCTCACACGACGAGGTGGTCCATGGCAAAGGGTCGCTCTGGGGCAAGATGCCGGGCGACGACTGGCAGAAGGCCGCCAACCTGCGGCTGCTCTACGGCCACATGTACGGCTCGCCGGGCAAGAAGCTGCTGTTCATGGGCAGCGAGTTTGGGCACGTACGCGAATGGAGCCACGACCGCTCTCTCGACTGGGATCTCGAAGACGCCCCGCTCCACAGGGGCATCCAAGCATGGCTGCGCGACCTCAACGCGCTCTACCGGGACCACGGCGCCTTGTGGGACGACACGCACACCGGTTTCCGTTGGATCGACTACAACGACAGCGACCAGAGCGTCATCAGCTACTTGCGTCACCATGAGGGCGCGGAGCTGCTGTTCGTCATCAACTTCACGCCCGTTGTGCGCGAGGGGTATGCGATTGGCGTACCACGCGGCGGTCAGTGGGTCGAACGGCTGAACAGCGATGCCGAAGCCTACGGTGGCTCGGACATGATGCTCGGCGGAGCTCCACTGCAGGCCGAAGCCAAGCAGCAACACGGTCACGACTATGCGTTGTCGCTTCGGCTGCCGCCGCTCGGGATGATCATCCTCGAACACGTAGCCGGGACGGAACCGCCTCCGGCGCTCGACGACGAACCTGAAGCAGCCGCCGACGACGAAAGCGACGCGGCCTTACTTGACGAAGCCGACTGACCCTTGCCGATGCTGTACGACCGCCTCCGATCCTGGCTCTTCACCCTAGACGCCGAGCAGGCGCACCATATGGGCGTGCGGGCCGCTAAACTCGCGCAGCAGTTCACGCCGGGCTACGTTGAGAAGCAGTTTGGCTTTGCCGACGCGCGGCTGCACAGCAAGGTGTGGGGCCTCACCTTTGCCAACCCGGTGGGCCTTGCCGCCGGGTTTGACAAGAACGCCGAGCTGGTGCGCTTCTGGGAGCGTCTGGGTTTTGGGTTCGCGGAGGTGGGGTCGGTGAGCGCGCAGGCAGCGAAGGGCAACCCGAAGCCGCGCGCCTTCCGGCTGGAGGCTGACCGGGCGCTCATCAACCGGATGGGGCTGAACAACCACGGCGCAGCACGCGTGGCGCGGCGGCTGGCGAAGCTGCCGCCCAACCGCGCCATGCCGCTCGGCATCAACCTGGCCAAGACGCACGATCCCAGCATCATGGGCGACGCGGGCGTGGCCGACTTCCGCACCAGCTTTTCGCTGCTGGCGCCGCTGGCCGACTACATCGTCCTCAACATCTCCTGCCCCAATACGACCGAGGGCAAAACCTTCGAGGACCCCGACGCCCTTGCGGCCTTGCTCGATGCCATCCACGAGGCGCGGAAGCCCATGGCCAAGCGTCCGCCGATCCTGCTCAAGCTTTCTCCCCCTCCCACCACCCGCATGGTGTTCGACAGTGCGACAGATGCCATCGTAGACCTCGCCCACCAATACAGTGTGGCTGGGTTCGTGGCTACCAACACGGCCTCAGACCGGGAGGGCCTCAGCACAGCGGCGCCACGGCTCGACGAGATCGGGCACGGTGGGCTGAGTGGCGCGCCGCTGGCCGAGCGCTCGACGCACCTGGTGCGCTACCTCTACGAGAAGACCGAGGGCACGCTGCCCATCATCGGCGTCGGCGGCGTGGCGTCGGCGGCGGATGCGTACGCCAAGATCCGAGCAGGCGCGTCGCTGGTGCAGCTGTACACGGGGATGGTGTACGAAGGCCCGGGCGTCATCAAAGCCATCAACGAAGGCCTGCTGGAGCTGATGGAGCGCGACGGCTTCCGCCACATCGGCGAGGCCGTGGGCGCCGACGTGCGCTGAGGCGCGGCTTTTAACCGAAGGGTCATGCAGGTGGTAGAACTCAGACCAACAGGGGCGGTTGTGCTCTCCAGCTTGTCATCCCGAGCGGAGGCCGAAGGTCAAAGCCGAGGGATCTCCCCAGTCTACGTTTTGCATAACATCAAAGTGGGGGATCCCTCGGCTACGCTCGGGATGACAAAAGGAAGCGGCGTGCTGCCTTCTGCATAATCAGACCATTTATCATTGCCATGCCCCCTCGCATCCGCACCCTGGCGCTCATCGCGCACGATGGCAAGAAGGCCGATATGGTCGCCTTCGCCATGCAGCACAAGCACCTGCTGGAGCCGTTTGAGCTTGTCGGCACGGGCACCACGGGCAAGCTGTTGAGCGAGACGGTGGGGCTCACGATTGAGCGCTACCTCTCCGGCCCGCTCGGCGGCGATGCGCAGATCGCGGCGCGCGTCGTGGTGGGCGACATCCAGGGCGTGTTCTTCTTCGTGGACCCGCTCGACAAGCACCCGCACGACCCCGACATCCAGATGCTCCTGCGCGCCTGCAACGTACACAACGTGCCGCTGGCGACCAACCCGGCCACCGCTAGCCTCATCCTCAGCAGCCAGACCTTGGACGACTCGACGAGCGCCTAATGGACTTCCAGACCCTACTCGACCAAACCATCAACGGCATCACACTCTATGAGTGGGGCGTGACGCTGCTCACGTGGATCGGCGTGGCGATTGGGCTGATCATCGCCCATGCCATCGTGCATCGCTACGCCAAGCGCATCACCGACCGCACGGCGACGACCAAGGACGATGTCGCGACCGAGCTGCTGGGCTCGGTGCGTCGGTACGTGCTAGTACTCGTGGCGTTCTACATCGCGGTAAAGGTCCACGATGTGACGGAGCGGATGAACGTGATCGCCGGGCGCGCGCTGCTCATCGGCGTGCTGTTGCAGCTCGGCCACTGGGGCGGCAGCTTGATCCGCCTCTCGGCCGACTCGTACCGCCGCCGCTTGCAGGACCAGGACAGCGAGCCCAACCTCGCCGCTGTGAACGCCATCGCCTTCCTCGGGCGCGTGGCGCTGTGGACGGTGGCGCTCATGGTCATCCTCGACAACTTCGGCGTAAACATCACCGCGCTGGTGGCGGGCCTCGGCGTGGGCGGCATCGCGGTGGCGCTGGCCGTGCAGAACATCCTCGGCGACCTCTTTGCATACGTCTCCATCCTGTTCGACCGCCCGTTCTTGCTCGGCGACTTCCTCATCGTGGGCGAGTTCATGGGCAACGTGGAGAAGATCGGCATCAAGACCACGCGCCTGCGCAGCCTCTCGGGCGAGCAGCTTATCTTCTCCAACAGCGACCTGCTGAGCAGCCGCATCCGCAACTACAAGCGGATGTACGAGCGCCGCATCGTCTTCACCATCGGCGTGACGTACCAGACGACGAAGCCCCAGCTCGAAGCCATCCCCGTCATCATCCGCGAGATCATCGACGGCCTGGAAGATGTACGGTTCGACCGCAGCCACTTCAAGACCTTCGGCAACTTCTCGCTCGACTTCGAGACGGTCTACTACGTCACCCAGCCCGACTTCGCGCTCTACATGGACCGCCAGCAGAGCATCAACTTGGCGCTGTTCGAGCGCTTCGCCGAGGCAGGTATCGACTTCGCCTATCCCACACAGACGCTGTTCGTGGAAGGCACCAGGTAAAACAGACCCTATCAAATAGCCTAACATGAACGACCAGGCATCATGGATGGAATTCCGGAATCGTTGACCATGTCCACACTTGCTCAGAAGTATTTGAAACCTTGAGTGTGCAATTGCCCCTGTGGTGTTCAGAACGAACATCCATATTTCTGTACGATTCCGGTACCCACTCTTGCCACAGGTGATATTCAAACGGGCCCGATATCCGAATGATTTCGATACTTGTGCCAGAGGTGGAGAACCAACTGGCATCCACCATCCGGAGAGCCAGTCCACACCCTACGGGCTCCTGATGGACCGGTATAGACGAACTTATCCCAATGACTCCTCCCACAAAAAGGCCTACTGCAGCCAGAAGGGTCATCAGAACATTTCGAAAACCACCACCGCGTTGTGGCTGAATGGCATACAAGACGTAAACGTAAAGTATGCCTGCAGCAACATGATCAATTAACCACCCCCTAAGGCTGAGCGGGCTCCAAACCAGAATAACTAATCCTACCATACCGCAAGTGGCTCTAAATAGCTTCTGACTAGGGGCCTGTATGCTAAACCGTTTGACCAGGGCGATTGCGATGAACGGCCCCAGGCTACCGACGCTGACCCACCACCAGAAGATCAAGGCTTGCATCATAACATCTACCCACTACCGATGTCTCTGCCAGCGCCGGACCTGCCCCGTCGCCCGCAGCATGAGCCACACGACGGCGTATGTGACCAGCACCCTCATGCCGAGACCTCCGGCGCCGTTGTTGCCGCCTGCGACCGGGCGGTCATGGCGTTCCAGTCGACGTGGCTAGTGAGTTGCATGGCGAGGAAGAGCGTGATGACAGAGAGCACGGTAACGGCGAGGCCCGTGTAGCCTTCCAGGAAGAAGGAGCAGGAGAACAGGACGAGGTAGATGAACTGCGTGACGCCCGTCTCCACCAGCGCAAACCGGGGCGTGGTGACGCGGCGCATGTACGAGATGACCAGCCCCATCGACACGACCGCGCTGATGACAAGGGCGGCGTAGACGGACATGTGGTCCACGAGGTAGGCCAGCAGCAGGTGGTAGCTGAAAAACGCGGCGCTGAGGAAGAAATAGTGTACGGGGTGCAGGCTGACGCCGCGCGTGATGCTGAGGGTGAACAGCACGAAAAAGAACAGGAACAGCGAGACGGGCGCGAAGAACGTGACACGGCTCACCCACGGTCCCGGGTTCAGCCGCTGCGGCACCTCAAGGCCGATGTCGGCGTCGGCGAAGAGACGGTCGTAGGTCCACGCCAGATCCCAGCCGCTGTCTGTAGCCTTCTTCTGCGTGGGCGAGAGCGTGCCGGGCGGGAAGTCGATGTCGTCGAAGTCCGCACGGATGGCGAGGCTGAAGTCGCGCACCTGGTTGACCTGCGGGCCGAAGTCGTAGCGCCAGTCGTCCAGCCCCTGCGAGCCGTAGGCGACCTCCACCCTGGCGACTTGGCCCGGCGCCAACGTCAGCGTTTGGAGGGCGGCACCGTCGGTGATGGGCACATCGTCCAGGCGCTGCCCGTCGATGCGGAGGGCGAAGTTGTCGTACACCGAGCCGCCTGAAGCCAACGGGAAGCGGAAGCGAAACGTAGCCGCCTCCGCTGTGGTGTTCTCGAAGCGGTACGCGCCCTCGAAGCCGACCGTATAGGTGCCGTACCACAGCAGGCCCTTACGGCGGTGTTCCACACCCATCGCCACCTGTACATCTGAGCCCATCAGCGAGACAGCCCGATGCGCCACACGCGGCTCCTTCGTCGGGTCCTTGCTCGGAATGGTGACGACACGATGCACAGACGGTGCCTGCTGTACCTGCGCCCCGCCCCACAGCTGCCCGACCTCCATGCGGATGCCATCGTCCTGCGTCTGGCTGCGGTACGTCACCGAGCCGCCCAGAATGCTCCACCCGATGACCGTGCAGAAGTAGATAAACCCAATCGCGATGATACGCTTGACCATGACTCTTTACGCTTTGTGATACAAAGTGAATAAACCCGAAGGTATGGTAGCGTTCGGTCCGATGGCGGTGCGGTTGTGTTCTCAGAAACAGCGCGTCTGCCAACTCCTCCCTTGAGGGAGGTGGGCCGCTGGCAAGCGGGTCGGAGGGTGTATGTGCAGTAATACTCGGAGTACACCCCCAGCCCTCCGGGCAGCCCCCTGGAGGGGGCAGTTTGGGTTCCTATCGCTCGTGAGCCCCATGCTCATGCTCCTCGAATGATCTCACTCGTGCCCGCGGGCGAGGCCGATGATCTGTTCCATCTGCCCGAGGTAGGTTTCTAGCGCAGCGCGTCCTGCCTCGGTGAGGCTGTACTCGGTCTTCGGCGTGCGCCCGTCGAACGACTTGTGGCAGGCCACATAGCCCGCGTCCTCCAGCTTGCGGGCATGGACGCTGAGGTTGCCATCGGTGAGGGAGAGTAGCGCCTTGAGGTCGTTGAACGCGAGCGCGTCGGTAGCCGCCAGGGCGCTGACGATGCCCAGGCGCACGCGCTCGTGGATGAGCTTGTCGAGCGCGACGGGAAACGCGGAGACCGCCTTGCGCGGCGTTTGGGTGCGTTGAATGCGCGGTTTATCCGCCATAGCGTCGTACGATGTAGAATCCGAGGAACAGGTGAAGTCCGCCAAAACCGACCCCGAGCAGCAGCACCTGACCAAACGGCGGCACGAGGAACGCCACCACCGCCAGCGCCATGAAGCCCGTGCCCACAGCGGGGATGACGGGCACGGAGAACATCCCTGCTGTCACCATGGCTACGCCGTAGAGCAGCAGCCACAGCCCCGGCAGCAGGTTAACTGTGGCGGTGGCATAGGCTGGCTCGGGCAGCCGACCGACAGCCCACGTCAGGCAGGCGCCCGCGAGCAGCGCAGGCAGCAGGCCCAGCACATACTTCCGCCCCGCACCCGACGCTAGCGGCACACCGAGCTGCATCGCTTTGCGGTACAGGGCCACGCCACCCACGCTGGCCGCTGTCACTGCTGTCAGCAGCCACGCGAGTGTGCTAAAGTGGGGCGTGGTGAGATCATAGCCCATGCCGAGCAAGCCAATGACGCCCATCGCCACGACGCCCCAGCCGGGCACGGCTGTGAACGTGGCCGACTGGGCCATCGTCTCGCGGATAAACGCGAGGTGCTGCGCGGCGCGCTGCTCAGGCGCTACAGCGGGCACATCGCGGTGTAAGGGTGGACGGTCTACGGGCATTGCCTATCTAATAATTTCAAAGCACTTTACCATCCAAAGCCGCCAAGGTTGCGTGCAGATACGATTTTGTCTGCACACACCGTTCTGAGCTCGTCGTCCAAGCTTGCTGCGTGTATCTCATGCGACGTACTCTACCGCGCTCCCTGTTTCTCATACTCGCTGCTCTTACCATTCCCGGAGTGTTGGCACAGCCTGCCGACACGTCCGAGGACAACGCTACAATCAGCGGCACCATCTACCTGCCCGTCGACTCCACGCGAGAGGCCACGACCCTCATCGCCACGCTGGCGGCCACAGCCGTCTCGCTCTACGCGGCCAACCCCGATACCACAGCGTTCACACCAGCGGGATTGACACCAAACGTGTGGCTGACGGCGCCAGACTCTACAGGCTACTCGCGGGTGGATGTGACCTGGAGCTCAACGGCGGGCGTCTACACGTTCAGCGATGTGCCTGCGGGACGCTACCGCATCGAGGTCACGCCGCCCGGTCGTCCTCGGCGCGTTGCCACCCTGACGATCACAGAGGCGCGAGCATATCGTCTCGACTTCTATCCTCCGGGCGATCTCCGGCAAGTCGGCGAGACGATGCTGGCGCCCATACGCCAATCAAACTGACGCGGCTACGGCATCGGTAACCCTTTGATGTAGACCTCATCCGGGTAGCGCCAGCCCCAGCGCTCGCCGGGCTCTACCGATTGGATGATAGCGTGGCCTGACGGGAAAAGCTCAGATGAACAGAGCTTCAAGGTTGCGCCGCGAGTGCACAACTCGGACAATCGATATGCCCGCTGGCAAAGGGAAGTAGAGAATGATATAGCTCTCGACGGCCCAGCTTCGCAATCCCTCACGCAGTCGCGGCCGTTCGCGCCCCATGTGGGGCATCGATGCAAGCAACGAGGCCGCCGCCTCCAGGCGCTCCAGTAGCCGAGTTGCACGTGCAGGGCCTGCCTGCTCAGCCACGTAATGCCAGATGTCACCCAGGTCTTTCCTGGCTCGTGCAGTTTTGCGAACAACAGGCATCAGTCGGATGCCCTACAATCCCATTCGGCCTGTGCTTCGCGGATAATCTCGGCCATATCTAGCACTCCAGCATCGCCGCTCGCCACGCCTTCGTCCACAAGTGTGCGCAAACCCATAACTTGACGGTCGCTCAGTTGCTCAAACCACTGATCGTGGGCCCGCATGGTCCGCAATTCGTGACGAAACCACTCAGCCATGGACTCACGCTGCTCAGTTGGCAGCTGGCCTAGTTCTTTTTGCAAGAGTTGCACTTCGCTCATGGCATGTCCTTCACGGTTGTATACCCGTGTTTAATACGCCAGACCGCATCTGGTTTTCACGGCATCGGAAGCCCCTTGATATAGACCTCGTCGGGGTAGCACCAGGCCCAACACTCGCCGGGCTCTACCGATTGGATGATGGCGTGCCCAGTCGCCTCGGCGTGCTTGCGCGCATGCGTGTTCTTTGACGAGTCGCAGCGGCCGACGTACCCGCAGGTGAGGCACATCCGCAGGTGGATCCACGTATCGCCGATCTCCAAGCAGGTCTCATCGCCTCACGGTGGAGCGATCGGCGCAGAGTTGGATCTGAGCGGTGTGGGAGCACTCGGTGACGGACTTGGGCATGACGTAGACGCGTTGATCAACGAAGAACAGGTCTTGAGTCAACGTACTACTCACTGTCGGCGTTCAGTATGGCGTGCCAGGAGCGTCACGACGCCCCTGCATCCTGGTAGTCGCGTTCTAGCTGCCGCACGATGTACTGTGCAAGCGCTTCGCACAGGCGATCTACCGCGCTGACCAATTCCTGCTCAACAAGGTCTGCTGGGCTAGTGAGCGTCACGCGCACAGCCGGGTTCTGCAGTTCAGCTGTACGCCGAGGGGCAGTGTTGAGCGGCATGCGCCATACGACACGCCCGGTCGCCCCATCGATGAGCCGCGCCTCGCCGGTGGCATCTACCCAGGCATAGTTGCGCGACTGCGCTACCTCGGCATCGAAGGTGCGCAGCTTTACATCCAGGACCAGACCAGCCTCGTCAGCCACATCGGTCGGCACCACTTCAAGGCGTTGCTTGCCTTGCTCCGAGGCATAATACCCGATCAATCCTGATGTGTCCATGCGCTGCAGCGTCTCATCCAACTGATCCTGAAGCGCGCGGTACCTCTCCCACTGCCCAAGATCCGCCGTGCCGGGTGTGCGCCCGCGCTGGAAGTCATCGGAGAAGGTTCTCATCCTCACGCTCTCCCCGTGCTGAGGCACCATCACCGTCACGGCGAGCAGTTGGCCGGTGGGCGGGTATTCGCCGAGTAGATTCCCGGATGAACCGCAGGAAGTAGCCAGTAAGGCAAGGGCAGCGAGGATAGCAACACGCATGGGGGCTGGGGCAAGTGAAGGTGGTTGAACGGAAACGCGCTGGGGTCACCGGGCGGCAACGGGCCGGCTGTCGTAGTAATCGTCGCGCAGGCGGTCTACGATGCGCCGCGAGGTGAAGTCGGCCAGCGCCGCGAGGGCATCTTCCATCTCGCTCACCGAGAGGCGCGAAAGCTGGGAGGCCGTGAAGACGTTGTTGCTCTCGGGCGAGAGGTAGAGGAGTACCTCAGAGATGGCGACCTCTTCACGCACCTCTTTCTTCCAGATCACCTCACGCGTAGTGTTGTCGATGAGTAATACATCGCCCTCTAGGTCGAAGTAGACGGCGCCTTCCCACGAGTCGGCGACGAGGCCGTAGTTTTCGATGCGGAGGTCCATGATGATATCGGCGGCGGCGGGCCGCTGGACGGGGCGATAGGCCAGATGGGTAGCGCTACGCGTGAGCGTGAGCGCCGCGACGCGCTCGGCCACGTCGACGGTCTGGGCGGCGCTGTCGAGGCGGGCTTGGGCACGGCGCAGCTCGCGGTCTTTGTAGAGCACCGAGCCGATGCGGGCCGCGCTGCGGAACGGGCGCCGAAACGTGAGGCCGCGCAGCGGCGCATCGCCGATGACGTAAGCAGGAGGAGGCACGGCGGCGACCACAGCTACGGTGCGATCGGTCATGTCGTAGGACTTGAGGGCGTGGCGACTGCCGCACGCTGAGAGGCCAACCGCGGCCGCCAGCAGGAGGATGGTAGAGAGACGCATACAACTTCGGGATGAACAGGTGACCGGGGGCAAGCGGCCAGGTGGCCTCTGCTGAGGCAAGGACTGCGCCATCGCCGATTTCGACGCTGATGCACCGCTCGGCGGCGCGCTCTGTCTAGGGTTGACGACGTTCGGCGCGCATGGGTGACCACCGCAGCAGGCAGTAGCCGCGGCGTAGGTGGTGAGTCTCACTTTCGCGGCGTGGTGCGCGTGTTGAGATGACATCCTGGTCTAAATCGCCCTAAATCTGCTCCTACACGCGGTTTATCCAAATTGGTATGACTTTCGATGAGGCGACGGGCGCCGCTTCCACCGGCATCCATCCACTGATCCTCCACGGACGCTACGTATCATGTCTGCCATCCGGTTCGCCTTGACCGGTGCGCTGCTCGGGTTGCTGCTCGGGACCAGCGCGCACGCGCAAGCCAATCAGTTCCGCGACTCGCGGTCCCACTTCGGCATTGCCATCGGCCAATTCACCTACCACGGCCCCGTCGACCTGCTGCGGCGGGAGTCGTCGAGCAACTTTGTGCGCGAGCGCGACCCGGCCCTGGTGCTCCTCGGCTCGTTCCCGCTCGTGGGCGACCAGCTCTACTTCCGGGCGATGGTCGGCTTCAGCAACTTCAACACCGACGACGGCGAGGACCTGGTCAACCGCTTCGGCGGGCAAAACGAGTTCCTGACCGAGTCGCTGCTCTGGTTCGAGCCCGAGGTCGTCTGGACGCCGTTCCCCGGCTCGCGGAGTCGCCTCATGCCCTACGTCTTCACGGGCTTCGGCTCGCTCATCGCCAACCCGTTCGACAATACCGGACGCGCCAACCGCCCTGGCTCTGGCATCCCCGGCCCCGAGCGCTCGGTCTTCACCTTCCCGCTGGGCGCAGGCCTCGACTTCGCGCTGACCGACATGTTCTCGGTGTTTGCGGAGTATAGCTACCGGTTCAACCTAAACTATGTGGGCCGGAACGAGCTGCAAGGGCCCAACCCGCACGACACATCCCTGCTGATGGCAGGCGTACGCCTGGGCCTCCGCAACCCGTTCCGCAAGCGCCTCGACTTCGACGGCGTGGACCCGCCGCTGCCTGACCCGATGGCCATTCCCGACTACCGCCCGCCCATCCCGATGGTCGTCCCCGAGACGTCGGTGGCGCGCTGCGTGCTGGTCGACCTCAACACGGTGACCTTCGCCTACAACGTCACCAGCATCGACCGCCAAGCCGACCGCCTGCTGGATGAGAACGTCCGTGCGCTGCTGGCCAACCCGATGTGCTGTATCGAGATCATCGGCTACACCGACCGTGCCGACGGCGACGCCGCGCGTGCCATGCGGATCTCGCAAGACCGTGCCCGCGCCGTGTACGACTACTACTTGTCGCAAGGCATCCCCGCCGAACGTATGACGGTGCGCGCCGAGGGCGTGGCTATGCCTGAGTGCGAGAAGGGCGGCAAGGACGAGGACGGACCGGGTTGCCGCCGCAACCGCCGCGTAGAAACCATCCCGTTCGACTGTAGCGACCTGTTCAACAACTAGCGTTTGGGACGTTCGCAGAACCAGGTGACCTGACTCGCTCCGCTCGATCAGCTCTCAAGCTGCTCACTGTGGGTTTTGGGACGCGCTGCGCGCTTTGGGTCTTGGGGTGTGACCGTCTGGGATGCTGCTGATCCAAACGGTGGGCTGCGCATAAAACGGGAGATTTCACGCCACAATCGCCCGTCATCATGCCCGGATTCGACCAGCAGGCGCAAGCCCGACTGGCCCACGCCATCAAAGCCGAAGCCCGCAGGCTGGGCTTTGACGCGTGCGGCATATCGAAGGCCGAGCGGCTTGACGACGAGGCGAGGCGCCTGGAGGCGTGGCTGAACGCGGGCATGCACGGCACGATGGGGTGGATGGAGAACCACTTCGAGAAGCGCGTGGACCCGCGCGAGCTGGTGCCGGGCGCCAAAAGCGTCATCTCGCTGCTGCACAACTACTATCAGCCCGTAGAACACGCCCAGGGCAACGACATCGGCAAGATCAGCCGCTATGCCTGGGGCGACGACTACCACTTCGTGATGAAGGAGCGGCTGTTCGAGTTGTACAACTGGCTCGACGAAGAAGTCGGCGGCATCGACGGGCGCGCGTTCGTGGACTCGGCGCCCGTGCTCGACAAGGCATGGGCGCGCCGCAGCGGCGTAGGTTGGCAGGGCAAGCACTCCAACATCATCAACCGCACGCTCGGCTCCTACTTCTTCATCGGCGAGCTCATCATCGACGTGCCGCTGCCGCCCGATGGGCCGCTCCCCGACTACTGCGGCTCCTGTACCCGGTGCCTGGACGCCTGCCCCACCGACGCCATCACGCAGCCCTACGTGGTCGATGCCAACAAGTGCATCGCCTACCTCACCATCGAGCACCGCGCCGACGACATCGCGCCCGAGTTGCAGCCGCTGATCGGCAACTGGGTCTTCGGCTGCGACATCTGCCAGGATGTGTGCCCGTGGAACAAGTTCAAGCGCCCCACCACCGAGCCGCGCTACCTCCCCCGCCCCGGCATGGCCGACACGACGCTGCGCGAGTGGGCCGAGATCGACATCGAGGAATTCCGCCGCCAGTTCCGTAAGAACCCCGTTAAGCGCACCAAGTGGGCGGGCTTCGAACGCAACGTGCGGATGGCGCTGGAGAACGCCGCAAACCCCGTGCTTCCCGAAGCGTAGCTCATCCATATCCAACAAGCAGCGAGGACTGCCATGACAAACGAATTCACTGCTGTCATCGAGCGCGAAGGCGATATGTTCATCGCTTACTCGCCGGAGATGCCAGGCGCAAACGGGCTAGGCCCCACGCGCGGCGAAGCACTGTCGAGTCTATCTGCTGCCATCGCACTGATCTTGACAGACCGGCGAGAGGATGGTCTGCGTGATCTTCCTGACGAGGCTGAACTGACTACGGTGATGGTTGCGGCATAAAGTGGTGGATTCATGCCCGGGTTCACCAAGCGCTGTCCGGGTATCTTATTGCGCCTTTTTGCATCACAATCGCCCGCCCAACTTGTGCCCAATATCGCGTTCCAGAACTGCAGACGACTCTCCCCCGCCATTGCCTCCTCACGCATGAGCAAATCCCTCTCCCGCTACCGTCTTTTTCTCCTCACCTTGCTGGTACTTTCGTGGTCGGGCTGCGACGCCGCAGGCTCTCTTTCCACCGAGGAGACGAGCGTGCCAGAGCCAGAGATTGCCGTCTGTGATACAGTGTCACGTGGACCAGGCCAATTCAGCTTAACTATCGAAAATCGCTCCGATTACCGAATCGACTCCGTATCCTTCGACCTAACGAAGCAGAATGGAGATTACGATGGCGGCTTTTTACGCAAGACCGTCTACCGCAATACATACGATAGCCCCAGCTTTTGCCCACAGGTCATTGACCTAACCTACACGCGTGAAGCCGATAGCTCCCTACAACCTTGGGGTTTCTACATCGTGAACGTCTATGGCGAGCAATGGCTGCGTCCGTATCAGCCCCTAAGAGCCTTTGCGCTAGATGCCAGACACTACACGTACAACATCCGCGTAGAGCGTCGCGACCACATTATCAACCACTCTATCGTCATGGATGTGGATGATCGCAGTCACTCTACGCTCGGCGTGCGCATCGTCAATGCGATGGATGCTACAGCCTACGACATCAGAGCCCAATTCCCTGATACGACGCTCTCCTTTTCCCTGCTTGCGCCAGGTGATTCAACGGCTTACTACACCCTGAAGGAGACGTACCGGTTTGCGAAGTTCAACTTTATTGTTGGTACAGATTCCATAAGCGGCTCACCGATAGACGCTGTCGGTGAGCCGCTCTACACGAATGGCTTGTTTAGCCTTCGGCTAGACACGCTGCACGTCAGCACGTATCACGATGCGGGAGAGCTGGTCCTGAACTCGGCCCAGTAAATCCAATGGCACCATAGCGATGGCGCAAGGCCTTGGTGAACTACCTCACTGTTCCTGACTTTCGCATGACCGTGCCTCCACCTATTTTGGGCGCTTTCCCATAGCCTGCCGCCTGCATCCATGGCCGAGACGTCTCCCCCACCACCTCAGTCCGACTTCGACAAGGCCGCGCAGAGCGGTTGGTTTGCCCGCTTCCTCTCGGGCGTAGAGTGGCTGGGCAACCTGCTGCCGCACCCGGTCACGCTCTTCGCCATCTTCGCGCTGAGCATCGTGCTGATCAGCGGCATCGCGGGGTGGTTTGAGCTGGCCGTAGACGACCCCCGCCCCGAAGGCGCTTCGGGCCGGGCCGCCGACGGGCTCATCCGCGCCGTCTCGCTCATGAACGGCGACGGGCTGCGGCGGATTGTAGAAAACCTGGTGACCAACTTCACCAACTTCGTTCCGCTGGGCACCGTGCTGGTCGCCATGCTGGGCGTGGGTGTAGCGGAGCACTCGGGGCTGCTGTCGGCGCTGATCCGCTCGCTGGTGCTGCGGCCCGAGGGTAGCAAGAAGGCCCCAACGGGCATCTTCGGGGCGATTCGCCGGGTTTTGGCCAAGGTGTTCAGCCCTATCGTCAAGCACTCGCTCATCATCTCCATCGTCTTCGCGGGCGTTATCTCCAACACGGCCAGCGAGATGGGCTACGTGGTGCTGGTGCCACTGGCGGGCGTCATCTTCCACTCGCTCGGGCGCCACCCGCTGGCGGGCATGGCGGCGGCGTTCGCGGGCGTCTCGGGCGGCTACTCGGCCAACCTGCTCATCGGCACCGTCGATCCGCTGCTGGCGGGCATCACGCAAGAGGCGGCGCAGCTGATCGACGCCGAGTACACCGTCCACGCGGCGGTCAACTGGTACTTCATGATGGTGAGCACCGCGCTCATCACGGTCGTCGGTTCGTGGGTGACCGTCAAAATCGTGGAGCCACGCCTGGGCACCTACGACGACCGCGACGCCGACCCGAGCGTGCAAGGCGGCGTGTCGGTGGAGCACGTGACCGACTTAGAGCGCAAGGGGCTGCGCTGGGCGGGCATCTCGGTGGTGCTGTTCAGCCTCCTGCTGGCGGCGCTCGTGGTGCCCGAGAGCGGCGTGCTGCGTAACCCCGAGACGGGCGCCGTGCTCGGCTCGCCGTTCCTGCGCGGCATCGTCACGTTCATCTTCGTCTTCTTCCTGATCCCCGGCGCTGTCTACGGCAAAGTAGTCGGCACCGTCCGCAGCGACAAAGACGTGGTGGACGGCATGGCACAGGCCATGAGCACCCTCGGCCTCTACATCGTCATCGTCTTCTTCGCCGCGCAGTTTGTCGCCTTCTTCCGCTGGACCAACCTCGGCGCGATCCTGGCCGTGCAAGGCTCCGAGTTTTTGCAGACCATCGGCCTCACCGGTCCCGAGGTGTTTGTGCCGTTCATCCTGATGTGCTGCTTCGTCAACCTGATGCTGGGCAGCGCCAGCGCGCAGTGGGCGGTCACGGCACCCATCTTCGTGCCGATGCTCATGCTGATCGGCTACAGCCCCGAGGTCATCCAAGCCGCCTACCGCATCGGCGACTCCACGACCAACATCATCACACCGATGATGAGCTACTTCGGCCTCATCCTGGCCTTCGCCGCCAAATACGACAAACGGATGGGCATTGGCACCATCATCGCTACGATGCTGCCGTACTCGATGCTGTTCTTGCTCGGCTGGATCATCCTGTTCTACGTGTGGGTCTTCGTCCTGGGCCTGCCCGTAGGCCCCGAAGCGCCGACGTTCTACACACCTTGACCCGATGGAACCCACACCGCCGCCCTCCTCGTTCCTCAGTTGGGTCACGCAGCCACAGACGCTGATCGCGCTATCCGCCATTGTGCTAAGCCTATGCGGGCTGTTCATCTCGGTCTACGAGGCCAACCTGATCCGGCAGTCGCAGCAGGCCGCCGTGTGGCCCTATGTGGAGGTGAGCGCCACGCTGGGGCAGCGTGTTGAGCTGCGCGTGCAAAACGTAGGCGTAGGCCCTGCACGCATCGAAGCCGCCAGCGTGACAAAAGATGGAGAGCCCGTGGCAGACTGGCGCACGCTGGTCGGGTCTGTAGGCGGCGCCAGCGCTGACAGCATCTCTGGCGGGTACGCCTCACAGATCAGCAACCGCGTGCTACCCGCTGGCGAAAGCGAGACCATCTTCCGGCTGAGAGGCGAGGAAAGCCTGGCGAACCGTGAACTCGTGCGTGGCTTGAGGACGGCCCTCTTCAAAGGCGAAGTCGACGTATCCGTTTGCTATTGTTCGGTGTACGATGCCTGTTGGACGGCCAGTTTGCAGGACCTGATTGGGGTCTCGGCCCGAAACCAGCCCGCCTCTGGTAATCAACCCGTCGCTACCTGCGATGACGCGCCCCGGAGCCAAATATGATGGCCGCAAAGCCCGCGAGGCGCACGCTGCACACGGAAGCGCAACCGCGCCAAGATCTTTACGGAAAGCGCGCTACCCTGTAGGAACGGACCCGAGAGGGGTTGTGTAGTACCTCAATGGTGTGCATATATGACCAACTTTGCGCATCTTTTACCTCCTTCTCCTTTGCCCGATACGGTCCCCGCATGGCCGAAACGATAGATACCGCTGTCCAGGCGATCCCCGAAGCCACCATCCTCTTCGCTGGCGACTCTGGCGATGGGATGCAGCTCACGGGCTCGCAATTCACGTTAGCCACGGCGTTCGCCCAGAACGACCTGGCTACGCTGCCCGATTTCCCCGCCGAGATCCGCGCCCCAGCGGGCACGACGTACGGCGTGAGCGGCTTTCAGCTGCACTTTGGCTCGGTCAACATCCGCACACCGGGCGACGACGTGGACCTGCTGGTGGCGATGAACCCGGCGGCGCTCAAGGTGAACCTGCACCGTGTCCGTCCGCAGGGCACCATTATCGTCAACAGCAACGCGTTCGTGAAGCGCGACTTGGACCTGGCGAAGTACGAGAGCAACCCGCTGGAGGACGGTTCGCTGGAGCGCTACCGCGTCATCAGGGTGGAGCTTACGCGCCTCACGCGCGAGACGCTGAAGGACTCGGGGCTCAACCACAAAGAGATCGATCGGTCAAAGAACATGTTTGCGCTGGGCTTGGCGCTGTGGCTCTACTCGCGCCCCACGCAGCCCGCCATCGACTGGATCTCGCAGAAGTTCGGCAAGAAGCCCAAGATTCTAGACGCCAACCTGCTGCTGCTCAAGAAAGGCTTCCACTACGGCGAGACCACGGAGGACTTCGTGGTGCGCTACGAGGTGAGCCCGGCCAAGCTGAAGGAAGGCATGTACCGCGCCATCCGCGGCTCGCAGGCCCTGGCTTGGGGGTTGATCGCGGCTGGGCAGAAGAGCGGCCTCTCGCTGTTCTATGGCACGTACCCGATCACGCCCGCCTCAGACATCTTGCACGAGCTGAGCCGCCACAAGAACTTCAACGTGGTGACCGTACAGGCCGAGGATGAGATCGCCGCCGTAGGCGCTACGCTGGGCGCCAGTTTCGCGGGCAGCCTCGGCGTGACAGGCACCAGCGGCCCGGGCGTAGCGCTCAAGACCGAAACCATTGGCTTGGCCGTGATGACCGAGCTGCCGATGGTGATTGTGGATGTGCAGCGCGGCGGCCCCTCCACCGGCCTGCCCACCAAGACCGAGCAGAGCGACCTGCTCCAAGCGCTCTACGGCCGCAACGGTGAGGCGCCGATGCCCGTCCTTGCGGCCAGCACGCCCGGCGACTGCTTCTTCGTGGCCTACGAAGCCTGCCGCATCGCCGTCAAGTACATGACGCCCGTCATGATGCTCTCGGATGGCTACCTGGCCAACGGCTCCGAGCCCTGGCTTATTCCCGATCCTGATGACCTCGCCGACTTTCCGGTGACCTTTGCCAAGACCTTCAACGGCGAGGCCGATGGCGAGCAGGTCTTCCTGCCCTACGCACGTGACGAGGAGACATTAGCCCGACCGTGGGCCCTCCCAGGCACCAAAAGCCTGGAGCACCGTCTCGGCGGGCTGGAGAAGCAGCACGAAACGGGCAACGTGTCGTACGACCCGGACAACCACCAGTTTATGATCAAGCTGCGCGCTGAGAAGGTGGAGCGCGTCGCCCAAGAGATCCCGCCTACCGAAGTCAACGGCGCCCACTCAGGCCAAGTGCTGATCGTCGGGTGGGGCTCCACGCGCGGCTCCATCGAGGCAGCCGTAGAGCGCGCCCGGATGAAAGGGCAGTCGGTGAGCAGCACGCACCTTGTCTTCATCCACCCCATGCCGCCCGACCTTCAGGAGGTGATGGATCGGTTCGAGACGATCCTGGTGCCTGAGTTGAACAACGGACAGCTGATTCGCGTCTTGCGTGAACGCTACACGGGCAACTTCCAGCCGCTCAACAAGATCAAGGGGCTGCCCTTCCGCGCCAGCGAGATCGAAGCGGCCTTGGATGCGTTACTGACGACTGTCACCTCGTAGACCCCCTTTCCTGCTACTGCCTTCTATGGCTATGGACAACACGCCTACTCCGCCACCGTCCGACGAGACCCCAACGCCCGATGGCGCCCCGCGCCCGGCGCGTCCGCCGAGCGTCCAAGGTAAGAAGCCTGCCCTACCGCCCGGCATGGGCACGAAGCGCCCGGATCTGCCGCCCCAACTCGCGGTCAACAGCGCCGCCGATGCCGAGGCACCGCCAAGTGCGCCCCCTGCAGCCCGCACCCCGTCGCTGCCGCCCGGCATGGGTGGACCGCCGCCGGGTACGCGGAAGCCAGCGCTACCACCAGGGGCTGCAGCCAAAAAACCCAGCTTGCCACCGGGCAAGGCAGAGCCGCCGCCAGCGCGTCCGCCGAGCCCAGCAGGTGCCAAGCCAGCAGGGCCGCCGAGCGCGAAGCCTGCACCGCCGCCCGGAGCACGCAAGCCGTCGCTGCCCCCAGGGGTCGGTGGACCGCCCCCCGGGGCACGCAAGCCTACGCTACCGCCCGGAGTCGCTGCCAAGAAACCGTCGTCACCGCCCGGCGCCAAGAAGCCTGCCCCTCCCGGAGGTAGGAGACCAGCCATGCCACCGGGGGCCACGGCCAAGAAACCCGTGGGGCCGCCAGGGAGCCGGAAGCCTGCCCCTCCCGGAGGCAAGCGCCCCGCTATGCCCCCAGGGGCCGCGGCGAAGAAACCTGGGCTGCCACCAGCACCGCCAAAGCCTGCAGGACCGCCGGGCAAGCGCCCGCCTCGGCCTGCCGGGATGCCAGGCAGGCGCGGACCCGCATTGCCTGCAGGCCTCAACGCTGGCGGCGATGGCGCCCTCTCGCGCAAGGACTTCGCCACCGACCAGGACGTACGCTGGTGCCCAGGCTGCGGCGACTACGCGATCCTGGCGGCTGTACAGCGGCTTCTCCCGGAGATCGGGGTGCCGCGCGAAAACCTGGTGTTCATCAGCGGGATTGGCTGCTCCAGCCGCTTCCCATACTACATGAACACCTACGGCATGCACTCCATCCACGGGCGTGCGCCGTCCATCGCCAGCGGGCTCAAGGTGAGCAACCCCGAGCTCGACGTGTGGATCATCACGGGCGATGGCGATGCGCTGTCGATCGGCGGGAATCACCTGATCCACCTGCTGCGGCGCAACGTGAACACGCAGCTGCTGCTGTTCAACAACCAGATCTACGGCCTCACGAAGGGGCAGTACAGCCCCACCTCGGAAGCCGGCAAGGTCACGAAGAGCACGCCCTACGGTTCGCTGGACCATCCGTTCAACCCTGCCCACGTCGCGCTCGGTGCCGATGCGTCGTTTATCGCCCGCACGATGGACCGCGACCCGAAGCACCTGAAGAACACGCTACAAGCAGCGCATACGCACAAGGGCTCGTCGTTCGTCGAGATCTACCAGAACTGCAACATCTTCAACGACGGCGCCTTCCTGGCCTTCACCGAGAAGTCGACCAAGCCCGCATCGACGCTGTTCGTCGAACACGGCATGCCGATGACGTTCGACAAGGGGCAGCGGGGCCTGCGCCTCAACGGCCTCACGCCCGAAGTCATCGACCTCAGCGACGGCCACTGGTCTGTGGAAGACTGCTTGGTGCATGACGCCACCGACAAGGCGCTGGCGTTTATCCTGACGAACCTGTTCTGGCAGCCCGACCTGCCGCGGCCGTTCGGGGTGTTCTACCAGATGGAGCGGCCTACGTACGAAGACTTGCTGCACGAGCAGCTGAACGAAGTCACAGCGCGCCGGGGCAACGGCGACCTCCGCGAGCTGCTGCGTACCGGCGACACGTGGTCGATTGGGGCATAGCAGTTCAAGGTTTGGACGGCCTGCGGCCTTTAGGTTTTTGCGATCCAGGCGATGAACATTACAGGCACCACGCGATTCGTCACGCTGCTGGGTCACCCGGTGGCGCACTCACTCTCGCCGCTGATCCACAACACAGCGTTTCAAGCGCAGGGGCTGGACTTCGTCTACACCGCCTCACCTGTCGCTGCTGATCGCGTGGAAGCTGCTGTGCTTGGGCTCAAAGCACTGGGTGCGGCGGGTGCCAACGTCACGATCCCGCACAAGCAGGCGGTGCTGCCGCTAATGGACACATTGTCGGACCGGGCGCAGGCCATCGGCGCCGTCAACACCATCGTCTGCCAGCAGGCGGACGGCACGGTGCGCCTCCACGGCGACAATACCGACCCGCTGGGCTTTCTCGACCCGCTGCGCGGCCGCACAGACTTACGCGCGGCCGAGATGCTGATCTGGGGTGCGGGCGGCGCGGCGCGCGCTGTAGTCTACGGCCTCCTCACGGAGTTCCACCCGGCGCGGCTCACCCTCGTCGCCCGTACGCCTGCCAAAGCGAAAGTCTTAGCTGCCGATTTCGCCCACCTCGACGCCAACAGTGCTCTGCGCGTGCGTGCCTGGAACGAGGCCACCACGGCGGTGCGGGGCAGTCGGCTCCTCGTCAACACGACGCCGCTGGGCATGCACGGGCGCTTTGAGCAGGCGACGCCCTGGGAATCTAGTGCTGACTTCACACCCAGCCACACGGTGTACGACCTTGTCTACACCCCACACCCGACGCGACTCCTTCGTGAGGCAGCAGCACGTGGAAGCGCCATCATCGGCGGACTTCCGATGCTGGTCGGGCAAGCCGCCGCCTCGTACCAGCAGTGGACCGGACAGGCGATGCCGACAGATGTTGTCTTTGCTGCTCTGGCTGACCTAGGATTTACAGCCTAATCAAACACGTGGCGCAGCAGTAGGTCGTGGACGTCGGTAGCGGGGAGGCTGGCGTCAGGGGCTGTGTCAATGAGGTCGCTGCGGGAGGTGGCGAAGAGGGGTCCGGCGCTGGGCGGCGTGAGCACGCCGTGGGAGCCTTTGACGAGCGTGGCATCGAGCGGAATCACATCCATCAGGTAGCGGAAACCGAGCTTCTTCTTGAGCACCGTATAGCCGACCTTGGCCATCGGTGCACGCAGGTTGGGATCGACGAAGAGCTCGACGGGGTCGTAGCCGGGCTTGCGGTGGATGTCCACGGTGCGGGCGAAGTCGGGCGCGCGGGCGTCGTCCAGCCAGTAGTAGTACGTGAACCACGCGTCGGGCTCAGCCAGCACCACGAAGTCGCCTGCGCGGGCGTGGTCGAGGCCGTGGGCGGGCTTCTCATCAGGGCCGAGCACCTGTGCTACGCCGGGCACCTGCTGCAGCACGCGGCGCACCTCGGCAGCAATCGACGGATCGTTGAGGTAGACGTGAGCGATCTGGTGATCGGCGACGGCGAACGCGGGGCAGCTGCCTGCGTCGAGCAGTTCGCGGCCCAGCTCTTCGCGGATGGTGACCCAGCCGTGCTCGCGCAGGATGCGGTTGAGATGTACCGGGCGCGAGACGTCTACGATGCCATACTCGGAGAGCACCACCACCTGCACATCGCGCGCCTCGTAAAACGCGATGAGGTCGCCGCAGACGGTGTCGATCTCGGCGAGGTCAGCCTGAACGTCTGCATGGTTTGGGCCCACCTTCTGCAAGACATAGTCGAGGTGCGGCAGGTAGACCAGCGACAGCGTGGGCTGGTGCAGCGCCTCGATGGTGCGCGAGCAGTCCGCAATCCACTGGCTGGAGACCACCGACGTGTTGGGCCCCCAGAAATTGAACAGTGGGAACGGCCCGAGGTCGCGCTGCAGCGGCGCCCGCAGGTCGAGCGGCCACGTGTAGATGTCGGGCAGCTTGCGCCCGTCGGCGGGGTACATGGGGCGCGGCGTCACCGCCACGTCCACCGACGAGTACATGTTGTACCACCAGAACAAGTTGGCGCAGGTGAACGACGCGTCGCGGCGGCGGGCCACGTCCCAGATCTTCTCGTGCTCCACCAAGCGGTTCGACTGCTGCCACAGCTTCACCTCGGCCCGGTCGCGGAAGTACCAGCCGTTGCCTACGATGCCGTGCTCCGTCGGCAACACGCCCGTCAGGTACGTCGACTGCACCGAGCACGTCACCGCGGGCACGACGGTCTCGACAGGCCGCAGGGTGCCCCGCGCCACAAAGGCGTTCAGGTTGGGCGTAGCGGGGCCGAGCAGATCAGGCGTGAGCCCGACGACGTTGATGACAGCAGTGCGTTTCATGGATGCTGACAGAAAGATGAGTGTGCTGCACGAAGGTACACATCGGCGAGGCGCGCAGCGCGAGTTTATGGTTGACGACCTCGGCAAGAACCCCGATCTTTGCCGCCCCAAGCTCTGTTTAGATAGGAGGCTACGTGTAGGATGAGGCGATGGATGACAGCCGTGAGCGCGCTCACGCTAGTGGTGTTGGCGGGCTGCACGCCCTCAATGGAAGGCGAGTGGGTAGGCACCATGACGCCGCCCTATGGCGAGGTCATTGCGATCAACTACACGGTGGATACGGGTGACGACGGCACGATGGCGATCGACCTGTCGCACCGGTACTTCGGCACCTTCGAGCTGTGGAACGTGCAGATGAGCGGCGACACGCTGGGCTTTGCCTGGGCGCCCGTGGATGTGATGATGGAGTGTAAGCTGGCCCGCACTGAACGCGAAGCCTTCGAGGGCTATTGCAAAGACGAGTCTGGCCAGCTGGGCGGCATGACCATGCGCCGCCCCGACGTTTGATGCCATCCCCCGATCTCCCGCCTATCTCCCACCCCGCGCTCGCCGACGCGTTTGCGTTTGTGAGCGAGCGGCTGTTCACTGAGCCCTCGCCCCCGGGCCTGTTCAACCCCTACACCACCACCGACCCGCGCTACGACCGCGACTACGCGGCCGAGGTGCGACGCGCCAACCTCGCGCGGTACTTCGCCGCCCACCCGGAGCCGCCACGTGTGCTCCTGCAGGCAGAAGCACCCGGTCCGTGGGGCTGCCGCTTCTCGGGCGTACCGCTCGTCAGCGAAGCCCAGCTGGTCGATCCCGACTTCCCGCTCGATGGGCACCCGACTAGCCTCGCCGAAACGCCGCATCACGAGTACAGCGCACGCATCTACTGGCGGACGCTGCGGCCGTACTTCCCGCACTTCTTCACCTGGAATACGGTCCCGTACCATCCGTTCAAGCCAGAGCAGCCCATGTCCATACGCACGCCAAAGACCTCTGAGGTCAAAGCGTACGGCGAGCTGGCGCAGGGCCTAGTCGAGCGGCTACAACCCGAACGCGTCATCGCCATCGGACGGAAAGCCGAGTACATCCTGACGCGCCTGGGCATCGACTGTGTCTATGTGCGGCACCCGTCGCAGGGCGGTGCGAAGCTGTTTGCCGAAGGCGTGGCGGCTATCATGGCCGACTTGTAGCAAAAAGTCTGGCCTCCCAAGACTGCGTCCGGTATTATGGCATACCAACTGTGTACGCTGTCCAATCATGTCCGATATCCTTCCCGTACGCCTGCGCCCGCGCTTCACGTGCGTTGCGCCTCAACAACCGGGGCACGTGCTGACGCAGTTACGGGCCGCGCTCGATGCCCCTGATGCGCCCTGCTACGGCACCGTCTTCGGCGATCACGCGGTGGTGCATGTGTTGCCGGACGAGGAGCACATCTGGTCACCATTCCTCTCGCTCGACGTCGCATGGCATCCCGATGGGACGGAGATCCGAGGCATGTTTGGGCCAAAGCCTGCGGTCTGGTCGCTCTTCATCGCGGCCTATGCGGCGTGCCTGTTTGGCGCCCTGTTCGCTGGTGGCTTTGCTTACGTGCAGTGGACGCTCGGGCAACCTGCCTGGGCACTCGGCGGCCTCGCGCTAGCTGGCGTGGGCGCGCTGACCACGTGGGGCTTCACCCGCTACGGGCAGCACCTCGGGCATGACCAGATGGTGCTGCTACGTCGTTTCCTCGACGATGTGATCGCTGAACGCCCCTGGGCGCAACCTGACATAGTGCATCCTGACACCAGCATCTTGACCAGGTAACCCAAAGCATGGCACACGCATACGTCCACGGCTACGCCACGCGCGAAAACGAACGCTTGCAGGACCAAGCCGATACGCTCGTCGAGCTGTTGCACCACGACACGGTCTACCCTGCGGGCAGTACGGTGCTCGAAGCGGGATGCGGCGTGGGGTCGCAGACGGTTACGCTCGCGCAGCGGAGTCCAGATGCCCACTTCACCTCCATCGACATCTCGGCAGCGTCCGTTGCCGAAGCCGAGCAACGCGTGCGAGCCGCTGGGCTGACCAACGTGACGTTCCAGCAGGCCGACCTCTTCGCCCTACCCTTCGCACGTGCCTCGTTCGACCACGTCTTTGTCTGCTTCGTCCTGGAGCACCTGGCCCACCCCGTCGAGGCGTTGCGCCTGCTCACCGCGCTTGTCCGCCCGGGCGGCACCGTCACGGTCATCGAAGGCGACCACGGCTCCACGTCCTTCCACCCTGACAGCGATGCGGCCCGAGCAGCTGTCCAATGCCAAGTCGAACTCCAACGTCGTGCAGGCGGCGATGCCAACATCGGGCGGCGTGTGTATCCGCTCATGGTCGATGCCGGGCTGCAAGACGTGCGCGTCTCGCCGCGTATGGTCTATGTGGATGCCAGCCAGCCTGCGCTGGTCGAGGGCTTTATCCGCCAGACGTTCACAGCCATGATTGAGGGCGTTCGTACCCCAGCGCTGGCTGCCGATCTGGTCAGCGCGGAGGTGTTCGACGCCGGCATCCGCGACCTGTACCGTACCACCCAGGCCGACGGCACTTTCTCGTACACGTTCTTCAAGGGCGTCGGGCATCGCTCCCAAACGACGTAGGGCTCCGGCAGATGTGACCAGCTTGCACCGCCCGAAACTTACGGAGTCCCTGTCCGTGCGGGGCGCTCGCTGCTTTTGCTGCTCCCCTACCCTTCACTGTATTGCCACACGCCGTCGAAACCACAGGGCTGACGCACCGCTACGGGTCGATCCTGGCCGTGGATCAGGTCAGCATGGTCGTGCCCAAAGGCTGTGTCTACGGCTTCCTCGGCCCGAACGGCGCCGGCAAGACGACCACGCTCCGGCTGCTCCTCGGGCTCATCACGCTGCGCGATGGCACGATCCATCTGCTAGGTGAGCCGCTGACCGCCGCCTCGCGAGCCGCGCTGATGCGCCGGGTGGGTGCGCTGATCGAGGAGCCATCGGTGTACCGCAACTTGACGGGCGTGGAGAACCTGGAGGCTACGCGCGTGCTGCGCGGGTTGCCGCGGGCGGCCGTAGGGCGGGTGCTGGACCGCGTTGGTCTCTCCGATGCAGACGCCCGCCGGCGCGTGGGGGGCTACTCGCAGGGCATGCGGCAGCGGCTGGGCTTGGCGCTGGCTTTGCTTGCTGAGCCAGCGCTGCTGATCCTCGACGAGCCTGCCAACGGCCTCGACCCGGATGGTATCCAGACGCTCCGCGACGTGCTCGCCCGGCTGCATCAGGAGGGTGAGACGACCGTTCTGGTCTCCAGCCACCAGCTCGGCGAGGTGGAGCGCGTGGCCACCCACATCGGCGTCATGCGCTCGGGTAAGCTGGTGCGGCAGGGGCCAATGCGGGACTTGCTCCAGCACGCCGAAGGCAGCACGCACATCCGGTTGAGCGACCCTGCTGCAGCGGCCACGGCGCTTGCATCAGCCGGTACGACAGCGCGGGTCCACGAGGGCCGTGTGATGCTTGAGACCACTTCAGATGCGGGCATTGCAGCAGCCATCCGCGTCGTCGTGGAGGCCGGCCTCGACGTGTTCGCCGTAGATACCGAGGCGCCGTCCCTAGAGGCGTTCTTCTTCGCCTCCGATGCCGATGCTGGTGTGACACATACTGCGGAGGCCTCGTGATGCAGGCCGCACTCACCGATACCGGCCGCGCCATCCGCTCGCAAGCGCTTCGCCTACGGCGTTCGGGCGTGTGGCTGCCCACCCTCGGCATCCCCAGCGTGGCCATCGCCTTGGCCGCGATCGTGCTATGGTCAGCCGAGCCTGCCGCGGTGCCTGAGGCCGACTTGTGGGCCCAAATCATTCAAGCCGCCTTCGGGATGTGGGCGCTGCTGCTGCTGCCCCTGCTGACGGCGCTCGTGGCGGCCCAGGTGGCGGCGCTGGAGCACGGCGCTCGGGCGTGGAAGCACCTGCTCGCGCTCCCCACGTGGAAGGGCGCGCATATCGTGGCCGCGTGGGTAGCCGTAGCCGGGCTCACGGCGGCAGCCACGCTAGCCTTAGCCACAGGCATCGCCGTTGTGGGCGCAATTACAGCCATGCTGCAGCCGCTGGCCGCCCCAACAGGCGCGCCCCTGGCCAAGCTGTTTGGCGCGGCCGGACTGGTCTATGCGGGATCCCTGTTGCTCGTAAGCGGGCACCTGTGGCTGAGCATCCGGTGGCCCGGCGTAGGCGTGGGGCTGGCCGTGGCGGTGGTTGGCGTCTTCTCCAACATCGTCCTGCTCAACCTCGGCGCAGGCGCCGTCACGCCCTACGGGCTCGCACCCTCAGCCCTCATCGGTGGGCGCCTCGACCTCGTCCTCATCAGCTTCTTGGGCGGGCTGGCGGTGCTCATCGCCAGCGTATGGTATCTGTCACAGCGCGATGCACCTGCCTAGTGCGCATTGAGCCAGCGAGCGGGCTGGAGTAGGCGACCCAAACACGCGATATTGCTGCTCTACCACTCACCACCTCGCGCCGCCCATGATTGCCCTGCAAGGCCCCTACCGTACGCGCCCCGTCCGCTTCCTCCACATCGCCGAGCACGGCGGCTGGCGCATCAAGGTCTACGGCATCCGCTTTCGAGAGAGGGATGGGCCCGAGGAGCCCGACCCGCACATCGTGGCGCTGGCTAAGCAGGCCGTACTGCCCCACTTGCCGCAGCCCGCCATCACCGATGTACGGTATGGATTAGGCTTCCTCGTGGTGCATCAGGGACAGGACCGCAACTGGCTCTTGCTAGATTGGTGGTACGACCGCGAGATCCTGAAGCAGCGCCTCCTCTCATCGCCGATTGCCACGCCCAGCGCCATCACCCCTGCCGAGCCCGACCTGATGGCCTGCACGTGGGAGTTGGCGGTACACAGTTTTGAGCGGCAGGCGTGGATCGACACCGTCCTCAACAACCCCGATGGTGCCGATGTGGATGCCTACCTCCGCCAGCGCTTGAACACGGATGTGTGATTGCGAACGGCGGCCTCAGACCTCTTGCGGAAGCTCCTGCAGGTACCGGACGGCTTCAGGCGTGGGGTGATCGGCGGGTGACGCCGACCGCTTTTGCCACCAGCTTCGCCCGACCCACGGCAGCCCAGCAACAGCCAGGAAGGCGCCGCCTGCCGCCAGGAGCATCGTCGGATCGGCGAAGGCCGTGCCGCTGGAGAACAGACCCAGAATCAACAGGGTGGAGAACGGTAGCGACATCGCCAGGACCGTCAGCGCAAAGTCAGGGTCGAACGTTGCCGCCTCAGGGGTAGAGCCGTCGTTCTTCTCTAGGGCCGCCACCGCCGACAGATGCGCGAACGGCCAGAAACTACACGCACTCAGCGGAAAGGCAGCGGCGAGCAGGATAGTCGCCGGGTCGGTGAGGCCGAGGGCCGCCACCAGGGCGCCGCTTAGCAGCAGTGTCAGGCCTGCGCGGATGCCCAAGAGCGACGCGATGAGGCGCACCTCGCCTCTTCTGAACGTGACTGCTAAGCCGATGAACAGCAGCACCATCGGCGTCATCATCGCGCTCATGCGCAGCAACGCATCTTGCATAAAGCCGGGTAGCGCCTGCATGTTCAGCCCGAAGCCCAGCAGCAGCAGCGCGCCAATCATAACGAGGTTGATGGGCTCGCTCACGAGCGCCACCAGCAACTCTTTCAGGCGCGACGTGCCCTCCGCGGTGTGCCGGCTACGCTGATGGTACCAGTGCATGGCGAGCAGGTAGAGGCCGATCAGCACGAAGACCTTGTTGCCTACATCCGCGAGCGCGGCTTGCGCGAGTGCGGCGTCGCCCAGGTACTCCATCACAAACGGGAAGCACGACAGACCCGGCGCCAATGATGGCAGCAGCAAGAGCAGCGTGCGCGCGCGGGGCGTATCCCGATCTACGCCGACGTGTGGCAGCAGCACGTACGTGGCGCCCAGCATCAGCAGGTTGAAGGCCAACGCCAGCACGGGCAGCATCAGCAGCGAAGCATCAACCTGGATCTTCAGCAAGGCCACAAAGATGGTGGCGGGCAGTGCGATGCTGAGGATGAGCAGCTTGATGCCGCTGAGTTGGTCGGGGCTCGTGAGCTTCTTCTTCAGCAGCCCCCCCAACCCAATCAGCAAGAGCAACGACAGCGTGGTTTGAACTGCAGGGTACATCGGGACAGCCGTTGGCGAAGGGATGAGCGGCGACGAAGAACGTGCTCCGAGCGGTATAATGCAAAATTATTTAAGTCCAAAATACATTATTTGAGTAAATAATTTTACTAAACATCGTCAATATCATATTTTCACAACGTACGTCCTCGGCAGCCGCCTGTGATTTTCAGGTTGACGCCTCGCGTTCTTCGCTGACTTCTCCTTTCGCCACCGTTATCCCATGCCCCGTTCCATGTCACGGCGCCAGTGGTTTCGCCGCTCCGGCGCGGCCGCAGCTGGCCTCGCCCTCGCCCCGCAACTCGCCACTGCGGCTTCGCCCCTCACAATACCGGCGCGACCCGCGAACGGACTCATCCGCCTCAGCTCCAACGAGAACCCGTACGGCCCATCGGCTGCCGCGCGCAAGGCCATGCAGGCGGCCTTCGACGAGAGCTGGAAATACCCGTATGCTGGTGCGGCCAGCGACTTTATCGACCTCATCGCCGAGCGGGAAGGGGTAACGCCAGAGCACGTCATCCTGGGCGGCGGCTCGAGCGAGATCCTGCATGCGACGGGCCTGGCCTACGGCCTCCACGGCGGTGAACTTTTAGCTGCTAACCCCACGTACGAGGGCATGCCGCGCTACGCGGGCAAGGTGGCGGGGTACACGCACCGGGTGCCCCTCACCGACGCGCTGGAGCACGACCTGGAGGCAATGGAAGGACGGATCACCCAAGCGGTTAAGCTGGTGTTCGTCTGCAACCCCAACAATCCCACAGGCACCATCGTCGACGCGGCGGCGCTGCGCGACTTCGTGACCACCGCCGCGCGCAAAGCCGTCATCTTTGTGGATGAGGCGTACATCGAACTCACCGATGACCCCGCCGCCAACACGATGGTGGACCTGGTACGGAAGGATCACAACGTCATTGTCTCCCGGACCATGTCAAAGATCTACGGCATGGCGGGACTTCGCGTGGGGTATGCGCTGGCACGGCCCGACCTCGCGGAGCGCGTACGGACGTACGGCATGGCTGGCCCCAACGTGGTAGGCTTGCGCGGCGCCATCGCCAGCCTGCAAGACGACGCCTTCCGCGAGCACAGCCTCAGCCAGATGCGCAAGGGACGGCACGTGATCTACGACCTGTGCAACGAGATGGGCCGCCAACATGCCCAGTCGCAGACCAACTTCGTCTTCTTCCACACGGGCATGCCCGTCCGCGACTTCCAAGCCGCCATGTACAACGAAGGCATCATGGTGGGGCGTGCCTTCCCGCCCTACCTCGACTGGGCGCGCGTCAGCGTGGGCACCGATGAGGACATGGCTGCTTTTGCTACGGCGTTCCGCAAGGTCATGAGCTAAGCACGCGCGGCGGCGTTACCTTCTGGCGACGGGCGCCGAGCCTGGACAGCCTGTACTGGAGGATGAGGCCAGGAAGCGCGATATTGCGTCCAACCTGACCGCCCTCGCCTATGGACCGCCCTGCCCGCCTCCGCCACATTATGCTTGCCTTGCAGTCGAATGCGTGGCAGCGCGCCCTCGACCTAGCGGAAACGGTGGGCGTGAGCACGCGCACCATCTACCGCGACATGCAAGTGCTGGACAATGCGGGCATCCCCGTGGTCGCCGTGCCGGGCAAGGGCTACAGCCTGTTCGAGGGTTACATGCTCGACCCCGTCGCGCTCACAGCCGACGAAGCTGCCGTGCTTGCACTCGCTGCCGAGGCGGCCCCCGCCGAACTCCTCAGCCTGCACCCCACAGCGCTCCAGACCGCACAGCAGAAACTGACAGCGAGCCTCCCGGCATCGGCGCAGACCACGCTGCACGCCCTGCGGGCCGAGTGGCAGCAGAAGCAGCCGCCCGCGCGGCAAGCTGCTGAGCGCTGGAGCACCCTCCACTACGCCCTCGATGCCCAGCGCGAGATCACGGTTGAGCACCGCAGCGCTGATGGCGTGGCCTTTCACCCCTATGCTGTGGTCCAGCACGCCGAGCAGGCATACGTCATTGGCTTCATGCCGGACCAAGCGCGCGTGTGCCACCTCCGGCTAGCAGACCTGGGACGCATTGTGCTCACGGAGGATACCTTCGAGCGTCCCGCAGGCTATGCCGACCTTCCCACGCACAGCCTTGACACAACCATCGAGGCGCTTTTCCTGACCGACACCGCCCCCACAGCCACACAGCTTGCCCCACTGGCCCTCGTGGAGGCCGCGCCGCATGCGGATGGCTGGCAGGCCACACTGCGCGCGTTGCCCGGCATTGATGCTGTAGGCCACTTGCTGCGGTGGGGCAGCCAGGTCCGCGTGTTGCACCCGCCGCGCGTGCAGCGTCAGCTAGCCAACACCGCCCGTCACATCGCCGCCACGTACGCCGCCGTGCAACCCACGTCTGGGCTGTTCCGTGTGGACTAGCCTGAGCCTGTCTGGAGCTGGGGCACCCTGCGTTGATAGACAGGCTGGTCTCACTACACGACAAAAAAGGATCAGTCAGCCAGCGAAGCTACTTTGGATGGTAACCACACCTTCCTAGCTACTTCACCGCTGACTGTCCATGACCGAGTCTACTGCCTTGCTGCCGCTTCTGCAACACCACTTGCCCTAC
>JBCDJT010000019.1:0-54856 GCA_038747545.1 Bacteroidota bacterium | reverse complement strand
TGCTTACAACCAGAGCCTGTCTGACAGCTACCAGGAGGGCCGGTCGCGGACCGGCCCGTCAGCGCCTGATGTGAGCGAGCCGCAAGTCTTCGCCGCGGCAGCCAACGGAGCGATCGCGACGGGCAATACACTTAACATCAACATCCCTGTGCCCAACGAAGCGCCGCGCTACAGCGGACGGATCGACTGGATGCGGCCGCAGATCAACCGGGTAACCCTTATCGGGGCGATGCCGCGAGCCACGGCGACATGGACGGCCTCCACGGATGGCTTCGCCGGGGTGTGGCAGTACGAGTACGTGGTGAGCCGCGAGCCTGACGCTAACGCCGCCTTCGGAAACCGCGACTCGGTCATGACCACCACGGATACGCAGGTCGTCCTGGACGGCCATCCCATGCTCAGCTATACCGAGCCGACCTACTTCCACGTGCGCGGCGTGGATAACGGGCGTGCGGTAGGGCCAGCCTCCACGTTGGAACTGCTGCCCGAGGACAAGTCGGCGCCTACCCGTCCGACCATTACGCTGCGGCCTTATGCACAAAGCATCGCGGTACATGTGATCCAGCTGGCGCACGATCCAGAGTCTGGTATCGCAGGCTATCAGCTGGCGCTGGGCACACAGCCTGGTGCGCAGGACATCCGGCCGTTCCCGGCAGACAGCACCGCGATGGACATCGAGCACAACCCGCTCACCAACCTGCCTACCAAGGTCACCTTCAGCAAGAACGGGTTGCCCGCCTCGGGGCCGCTCTACGTCAGCATTCGCGCCGTCAACGGGCAGGGCCGCTACTCGTGGCGAACCGCATCAGGGCCGCTCCGAATGGATGACACCCCGGCTCGTGTACCGGGTGCTGAGATTCTATCGCTGACGCGCTCCACGAGCGGGGGCCTCGGCCAGGCGAGAGAGCGCATGCGGGTACAGTTCAGCAACATCCGCGACCCAGAGTCGGGCATCACGTGGGCCAGGGTGCAGGAGGTGCGTGTTGGAGGCAAGCGCATCGCCGTAGATCAATTCAGTAGCACCCTGAACGTAGTGCCGCCAACCCAGACTGCAGCTGTGTTTAGCAATGGGCGCTACACGGTAGACCTGACGCTCGACCAGTCAGACGTCGTTCAATCCTTGGAAGGGCTGTTCCTTTCGCTCTTAGCACGGACAAAGCCTGAAAACCTAAGTGAGGAAGAACGAGCTGCGGCCGCTGAAAAGCAGAAACAGGCTGAGCAGAATCCAGACGATCCGCAAGAGTTGACCCCAGAGGAGCAAAAAGAGGCGGCCAATCGAGCGGCTGAGGAGCGTGGCGAAGAGGCTCTCGATAAAGCGGAATACACCGTATCCGTATCGTTCAAGATTTACACACGGAACGGGGCAGGGCTAGTGAAAGTGCATAAAATACCCGCTACCTTGGTGCTGTCGCAGAGCGAAGTGGATCGCTTCCAGGCACTCGTGCCACAGGAGGCGCAAAATGAGTTGCTCAGTCGGCTCTTTGGCAACCGATAATCACATCCCTTGAACTTGCGCGATCACCTTATGAAGCGTATCGGCCTTGGTATTCTCTTCCTGGCGGTGCTGGCACCGGGTGTGTGTGCGCAAGACGTGCGGGTCATTCCTCGCACGGACGGCACGGCTTGGATCTACCATCAGGAGCGCTTGCCACAGGGCCACGGCGTACGCCTCTACCGCGATGGCGTACTGATCAGCGATACCATTGCTACAGCGGTACGGAGTGGCGCCGACCTGGAAGCCGCGCTGGGCGACGACTACGCCAATGTGGAGGCGAGCCTGGAGCAAGGCAGCTCGCAGCAAACGCTGCTGCGCCTCCGTGCTGATGCCATCACCGCGCAGCTGTTTACGTGGTTCTACCCAGGTGGAGCGCGGGCACTCGGTCGCTTACTCATTGATGAGAACGCGCCTGCAGGCCAGACCGTGACCTACCGCGTCGAGGTCGTGGACGACGAGGGTACGCCCAGTGGCCAGAACCTTGATGCCACCACAGCCCTCGTCGCCACGCTACCTGCAGCGCCTACCGGGTTAGTCGTGACGAACGATGGCCCCGAGGTGACGCTGACGTGGCGTTACCCCCGGACTACAGAGACGCTGGCCGACCACGTGCCGCTGTTCTTCGTCTACCGCGAAGCTGCCGATGGTACCCGAGTACGGATAGACGCCACGGGGGAGCGGATTGCGCCGGGTGTGCTGCGCATCGACACGCGCGACACGCATACCTTTACCTACACTGCCGACGCCGCGCCGTATACCTACACCGTCACCGCCGCCGATATGACGCGGCAGGAGAGTGCGCCCAGCAACGCCGTCACGCATCAGGCCGTGGACAACGTGCCACCCGCGCTACCCAAGGCGCCGCTCGCCCGCGTCACCGCCGATAACAAGGTAGAGCTGACGTGGGACATCGCCCCAGAGCCTGATGCCGCCGCCTACCACCTGCACCGCGCGCGCAACACGGCCAGCCCGTTCACCCGCATCACTGACGAACCGCTCGACCTGCTGACCACCGTCTACGTAGACAGCAGCCACACGCGCGGCGGGCCGTTTCACTACAAGCTCAGCGTGATCGACGCCAGCGGCAATGAGAGCGAGCTGTCGAACTCGTCCATGGCCATCCTCGAAGACCGCATCATCCCCGATCCCGTCACAGGCCTCAACGCTGCCTTCGCCGACGGACAAGTCGAGCTGAGCTGGCAGGCGTCCACCGTGCCGAGCGACTTCCGCACCTACGTCGTCATGCGCCAGCAACTCGGCGGGCGTGGCCTCAATACTTTTGCCCGCCTCAACGACCAGAATGTCATCACGACGAGCTACGTCGATCTCGGGCAGAGCGGCCAGGGCTTGGACGAGGGTGCCGTCTTCCGCTACGGCGTGGCCGTAGCCGACTCGGCGCGCAACCACAGCGACACCGTCTTCGTCGATCTCAAAATTCCCGACCTGACGCCGCCCGATGCGCCCCGCAGCGTCGATGCCACGGTAGAGGAGCAGCGCGCCCTGCGCCTCCAGTGGCTGCCGGTCCGCGCCGCCGACGCCACCACCTACACCGTCTATCGGGACGGCGAGGCCATGACCCAACTCGACGCCACGCGCACCGCTTGGCTCGACGAGCAGGTGACCAAGGGCCAAGCCTATCGCTACACCGTTACCGCCACCGACTCGCTCGGCAACGAGAGCATGCCCTCTGAAGCCGCAGAGGTGACCATGCGCGATGGTCGCCCGCCGCGCCCCGTGCCCAACATCATCGCCCGACCGTCGCGGCAAGGAGGCGCGACCATACATTGGACGCCCATCACAGCCGCCGATTTAGCCGGCTATCGCATCTACCGCGCCGAGATCGCGACGGGCGTCTACACTCAGGTCGGCGAGGTGGGATTCAGTGCAGCTGAGTGGCGAGATCCTGAGGGCGATATCGGCCACTGGTATCGCGTCATCGCTGTGGATACCTCCGGGAATGAGAGCCGTCCCAGTCGCAATGCCGAAGTCTTCTCCCGTTGATATCTTGGCCCCATGGACTTGACCCGTCGCCAACACATCGACACGCTCCTCGATCAGCTCCTCGACTTGCCCGAGGCCGAGCGGGGGAGTGCTATTGACGGGTTGCCCGAGGCCGCTGACATTAAAGACGAACTCAGGGCGCTGCTGCGCGCCGCCGATGGTGCCCATCCGTACTTCGCGGGGCAGCAGCCGGCCATGGAGATGCTTTCAAAGGCTTCACCGATGCACAGCCAGCGCATTGGCGACTACCGTATCGTGCGCGAGCTTGGCCGGGGCGGCATGGGCACCGTCTTCCTCGCCGAACGCGCCGACGGAGCGTATCAGCAGCTCGTGGCGATCAAGTTCGTGCAGTCGTTCAGCAGCGATGACTTCGACCGCTTCCGCAGCGAGCGCCAGATTCTGGCGCGTCTCAACCATCCCAACATAGCCAGCTTGCTTGACGGCGGTGTGACCGAAGCGGGGACGCCCTACCTTGTCATGGAGTACGTGGATGGCAAGCCGATCACGCAATATTGTCGAGACGAGCAAGCTACGGTCGCCGAACGGCTGCGGCTGTTCGAGGCGGTTTGCGCAGCCGTTCAGTATGCCCATCGCAACCTCGTGGTGCATCGCGATCTGAAACCGGGCAACATCCTGGTGACGCAGGAGGGCACCGTAAAGCTGCTCGATTTCGGCATCGCCAAGATGCTGGACTATGACGCGGAGCAGACGCAGCCCAACCAACAACGGATCACACCGGAATACGCCAGCCCTGAGCAAGTGCGAGGGGAGCCCGTGGGCACGACGTCGGACGTATATCAACTGGGCGTGTTGCTCTACGAGCTGCTGACCGATCAGCGCCCGTTCCGGCTAGACACGCACGCTCGCGCCGAGCTTCGCCGCCGCATCTTGGAGGAATCGCCTACGCGGCCCAGTACCATTGTGCGGCAAGCGGAGGAGGCAATGGCCACGCATGCCAGCACCGCCACACAGCTGTCACGACGGCTGCGCGGTGACCTGGACATGATTGTGCTGAAGGCGTTGCGTAAAGACCCTGAGCAGCGCTACACCAGCATCGACGCGTTGCATCGCGATCTGCTGCGGCACCAACAAGGCTTACCTGTGGAGGCGCAGCCCAGTGCCTTGGGCTATCGCCTGCGTAAATACGCCCAGCGCCACGTGCAAGGCTTAACGATTGCAGCAGTGCTCATCGTCGGCGCCGTAGCCTTTGCCACGCTGTATGTGGTGAATCTGGCCGAGGCCAAACAGGAGGCGGAGAACGAACGGCAGCGCGCCGAAGCTACCCTTGACTTCTGGATTGACATCCTCGCCGCGCCCACCAGCGACCCCAATGCGACCGTCACCGAGGTTGCCGATGAACTGGTGCAGCGCTTGCAGACGGATACTACCGTTGCCGCCGACGTGCAGGCTACGCTGTGGAATACAGTAGGCACGACGTACCACGGGCTTGGACGGTATGGAGAGGCAAAGCATGCCTTTGAACAAGGCTTAACGCTGCGGCGCGCCGAGCTGGGGGAAGGCGCGGAGGCAACCATACTCACGCTGCGTAATTTAGCCGCCCAGTACGCCGAGTTAAACGCGTATGCTGCTGCAGAGTCACTGTTTGTTCAGGCTGAGGCGTTGGCAGTCCAGTATGACGTACCGCTTACGTCGCTAGGGTTGTTCTGGGCGAACCGAGCAAGCATTGAGCTGCGCCGAGGCAATGTATCGCGCGCTGACTCGCTGCTTAACGTGGGCATAGGAGCCTGGGCAGAGGTCCCGAAAGAGGAAGCGTATTACACGATGCTTGGCGTCATGGCGCGGGTTCACTCCAGGGAACGCCGCTATGCAGAGGCGGAATCGCTCATCACCGTCCTGGAGACGGAGGGCGCACCGTGGCTGGACGACCGGAGCCGGCTGAACAACGCATTGCTGTGGGCCGTCAATGACAGCGAACAGGGGCGCTACGACCAGGCTGAGCAGCACTATCGCAAAGCCGAACGGTTGGCCAATGCCGTCTTGCCACCCTACCACAGGCTACGCGAGCAGCTGGCCTCGGGCCGGGGCACCAACGCGCGACGCCTCGGTGATCCTGACGCGGCTGTCCGTCACTTTGAGGACGCCGTACGCATCGCTGCACAGTTGCCCGGGTTCCCGCTGCGGGAGCGAGCCATCACGCTCAACAACATGGCGTTGGCCTTGGGCGACGTCGGGCGGGCGGAAGAGGCCGTCGAGGTGTTTGCCGACGCGCGAGCCCTCAACGAGACGTTGTACGGCCCGCAGAGTGCGCCTGTAGCCGCCAACTACAACAATGTGGGGACCATCTATCTGGGGCTGGGTCGCCCTGATGAAGCGTTGGCCGCCTTTGGTGAATCGGCGCGGGTGCTGCGTGCCGTCACAGGAGATGAGAGCGCGTATGTCGGCTTCGTCACGCGTAACCAAGCCCGCGCCTTGCTGGCGCTGGAGCGCTTGCCCGAAGCCCAGGAGCTGGCGGAGACGTCGCTGCAACTGCATCGGCAGCACCTGCCAGGGGGGCACATCCGCATCGCCAACCCACTCATCACACTGGCCCAGATCCATGCCGCCCAGCAGCAGTGGGACGATGCACACGCGTCGGCGGCGTCTGCGCTTGCCATTCGCAGCGCAACGCTGGCCGACGATCACCCCGATCGCCAGGAAGCCGCTGCTTTGCTCGCAGAGATCGTGGCTTCAGCGGAGTAAGCCGTCGATCTGGCGGAAATCGCCCGAGTTGGGAGCAGGCTCCAAGTCCAGCAGGTGCGCCATCAGGCTGTAGACGTGGATGGCCTCAAACGGCGCCACCGTCACGCCTTGTTTGAAAGCGGGGCCGTGGGCGATGAACAGCGCCCGCATAGAAGGCAGCGCGTTGTCGAAGCCGTGCGTCCCGCCACTCGGTACCCAGCCGTTAAACGAGGGGCGCGTCGTAATCGTCCACCCTTCGTCGGCTACGCCAATGAGGTCGTGGATGCGTCGGTGGTCGTTGTAGTGCCAGCGCTCGGGGAGGGTACCCTTGCGGTACATGGTGAGGTTGGGATGGGCACCGTCGAGCGCCTCAAAGACAGCGTCGGCACGGCCGGGCTCGGGGCGAAGCGCCAGCACGGGGCTGCGGTCTACCACCTGGACGTCGCGCATGTCGATATACTCGTAGATCGGGATCGTCCGCTCGGCGAAGAGGGGCGCCATGCCATGGTCCGAGACGATCAGCAGCTGAACCTCCGAGAGCAGGCTGCGCGCCTGTAAGCCCTGTACGAGCCGCGCAAGGTGTCTGTCCACGTTGGCCACAGCGGTACCCGTCCGAGGATCATCAGGCCCGAAGTCGTGCCCTGCATCATCCACCTCGCTGAAGTAGAGCGTCAGGAAGGTCGGGCGCTCAGCAGCGGGAAGGTCGAGCCAAGCGAGTACTTGGTCTACGCGGTCATCGCCCGGCACGCTGCCATCGTACACTTCCCAGTAGCTCGGGCGCACGCCACCCACAGCGGCCTCCGAGCCAGGCCAGAAGTAGGTGCCGGCCCGCTGCCCTTGCTTCTCGGCGGTCACCCAGATAGGCTCACCTTCCCACCAGCGAGCATTGGTCACGGCCTCTCGGTTACCGAGCGTGAAGCGGGCGTCGAACACCGGATCATACATCGAATTGGCTACGATGCCGTGCTCCTCGGCGTACAATCCGGTCACAAGCGAGTAGTGGTTCGGGAAAGTCTTCGTCGGAAATACAGGGATGAGTCCTTCCGAAAGCACGCCACCAGCAGCCAGGGCTGAGAGCGTTGGTACCTCAAACCGCTCCAGATAGCTCGGGTGAAAGCCATCTATAGACACAAGTAGCACCGTTGGGGCGATTAGATTCGGTGCGCGAGGACTGGATGCGGGCCCTGAGCAACTCAGTTGCAGCGTCAACAGCACCACAAGGACGAACAACAGGCGCACGATCGGAGGATGAGGAAAGGCCATAGGTAACAACGCGGATGAAGATACCGCTTCGGCTGGCAGACCCTATTGTGGGGATGTAACAATCGGAGCCAGACCTAAGCTGCTTCGTGCGGAAATTGCGTGTGTGCAATGAGGCGCTGCGCCTGACGCACATGCCGCTTCTCGTGCCAGACCAGCAGCGTCATGACTTCGCCCAGCGTGAATTTTACGAGCGATGACGCAGGCGATACAATCCTGATCGAGTTGAGAGGTAGCCCGTCCGCCCGGTGTAAGTACTGCCCTATCCGTTCGTGCTGCGTCCAAAAGCGACTGAGTGCATCGGTGCTCACGGACGATGCCGCTGCAGGCTCAAAGACGGACAGTGTCTTAACCTTCATCCGTGCTTCTGGCTTGACAAAGTTGAGAAAGAGCTTGCCAAACCAAGTAGGCTTATACGGTGCCGGGTTCGCGGTGGCAGCATGACCGTCGAGGGCCGCATCCACAGCAGAGGCGTAGATTTCGCCGGTGATGGCGAGGTGTTCGAAGCACTGGTCAATGCTCCACGATTTCGCGTTGGGTTTCCAACACCGCTGGGCGTCGGTGTAGGCATCGAGCAGCGCGTGTGCATCGGCGCCCGTGGCGTCGTGCATTCGGGCTAGCGTGGCGAGGTGGGGGTGCTGCGGAAGGGACATGAGGCTGGAGGAGTGCGTGCGGGCTGAAGAATATACGCTTGAGCCCGCACTCTACTGCGTCAACGCCCCCGGGTTACGTTTCGGCGGTCGCGTTGCACAGGCCACGGAATGACGTCTAACCCCGATGCTTCCAGCGTTTCCTCTACAGAGGCCACGACGCTACGCCGCAAGCGCCCGTCCAGGTAGGGGATTTTGCTGCGATTGCCTGTGAAGAACTCGCGGTAGGGATGAAAGAGCACGCGGACGTAGTCGTCGCCGAAGGTGATGACCTCAAGAGAGATTTTCACGTCATAGATGCCCCAACTGCTCAGCACCTTCTCCTCTGTGGCTACGACGCCCGCGATGTCCGACGCCCGGAGCGTCCAGCCGTCCGCTTCAAGCGTCGTTCCGATGCGCGCCAAGGTAGCAGCATCCGCTACGACGCTATCTGGTGTTGCGAAGTCTTTGTACAGCGGGGCGATAGAAGGGGCGCAGCCCGTAGTGAGCACGATCGCAAGGAGTAAAAACCCTCGGGCAATTCGGGAAGCTAGCATAGTGGGCGTGGCAAGCAGGTTGTGATGCATGCTCACAGTACAAAACCTTTCGAGCAAAAAAAAGCCAGACAGACGCACTCATCCGTGCGCGCCTGCCCGGCTGGGGGAGTCTTCCGAGAGCGCTCACCCAAACGCTCATGAGCCGGGGACTCCGGTGAACCATCGCTGCGCACTCACCCAATGATGCGCTGCCGACGGTTGCGGATGCATCTCGCCACAATGGGCGAAGCAGTCTTGGTGGCTCTGCTAACTAGCAGAACCGCAGGAAAGTACACGGTGGGACGCGCCTGCCCAAATCGGGGGCTATAATCGTGTAGTTATGCTCGACGCGGTCGGCAGGTGTCACATCTTGCGACGCTGTCTTTCGCAAACTTACACGTTGGCGCCCCATGGGGAAGCGACAGGTAGCCACACGCCCTCGCTCAATCTTGAAACTGGAGGTAGAGCGCCGCGTTGTATTATGGCAGGTCTGTACGTACCTTAGCCAGCCTGTCTTTGACGATTTTACCGCACAAACTATACAAGGTGAAAGCATGCCCTGTGGACGCAAACGCAAGCGACATAAGATCGCTACGCACAAGCGCAAGAAGCGCCTGCGCAAGAACCGGCACAAGAAGAAGAACCGGTAGGGGATGCCTGTTTTGGTGACCCCAGTCAAAAAGCTGCGGTCGGGGTCCGGCGGTGGCTTTTTTTCGTTTAACGACGAGTCATCTATTGTAACACGAATGAAACAGAGACGCATGGCAAATGGGGTACGCAGTGGCGCATGGGGTGTGCTGATCGGCGGTGCAGTCGGCTTTGGCTTAGGCCTGTTACTGGCGCCCGAGAAAGGTGAGCGTATGCGACGCCGCCTCATCTACCAAGTGGAGCGGCTGGCCGATCAACTGGCTGACTCGGTAAACACACTCCTCGACGATGAGGCCGTTAGCGATGCCCGGCGCAGCGGCGACGCCCTCGTTGCCGACGCTGAAGCCAAGGCGCAACGCATCCGAGATGACATTGACAACCTGCTTGGCGAGATGCGGCGGCAGGGTAAGAAAACTTCTAATTAACGGCCCCGCCCTACGCAGGCGTCTCCATGCCCAATTTCTCCATACTCTTACCTCCTGCAGAAGGCAAGAAGACCGGTGGCAATCCCTTTGCCCCAGACATGTTTGACTACCGCTCGTCAGGGACGTTCAACTACTTCCGCGAACTCAACGCCGAGCGCAAGACGCTCATCAAAGCCGTCCGAGAAATCCTCGGTGCCCCAGAGCACGAGTTGGAGCGCCTCTTCGGTGTGAAGGGCGATACCCTGGCCGACGCGATACAAGTCAATGACAAGGTGCTGAAAGCCCCACTGATGTCAGCCCTCGATCGGTATAGCCCCGGGGTGATGTTTAAGGCGATGGACTTCCAAGGGCTACCTACAGGAGCGCAGCGGCGACTACTCGAAAACGGCATCATCTTCTCCGGCCTGTTCGGCCTGCTGCGCCCCGACGACTTGATCCCCAACTATCGGCTCAAGATGGACGCTTCGGTGCCTGAGATCGGTAAGGTGTCCGCGTATTGGCGTCCACACTTGAGCCCCATCCTGAACACGCACCTCCAAGGCCGCTTCGTCTGGAACCTGCTTCCTGGTGCGCACCGCGATGCATGGGACGATTCGCACACCTACGAGCACATGGTAGAGGTGAAGTTCTATCGCGAAGTTCAGGGCGAGCGCCGGGCCGTGACGCACGGTGTGAAGCAATTGCGGGGGCAGCTGAGTGCCCACATCGTCAAAGAGACTATCGAGAGTATCGAGCCGCTTTTGGAGTGGGAGCATCCCGATGGCTATGAGTTGGACCAGGATGCGATGGAGCAAGACGAAGCGACCAAAACCACTACACTGGTCTACGTAAAGTATGGCTGACCACGTGCGGCCGCTCGTCATCGGTATCGCAGGAGGCTCAGGCAGTGGCAAGACCACGCTCGTCAAGCGCATCTATCGCGCCTTTGGAACCGGCAACATCGCGCTGCTTGAGCACGACGCGTACTATCACCCGCAGGATGACCTGCCGCTAGCAGAGCGGGCGTTGGTAAACTACGACCACCCAAACTCGCTCGACACCGCACTCCTTTGCACACACGTAGACATGCTGATCGCGGGGGAGCCCATCGCCCGTCCCGTCTACGACTTCGTACACCATACGCGCGCGGCCGAGACGGTCGAAGTGACACCCAAGCCTGTGCTGATCCTAGACGGTATCCTGGTGCTCGCGGAGCGGACGCTGGTGGACCGGATGGACATCAAGCTTTTCGTGGACACCCCTGACGACATTCGGCTGCTACGCCGCATTAGGCGTGACACTAGCGAGCGTGGACGTCCCTTGGCCTCTGTGCTGGAACAGTACGAACGCACGGTCCGCCCCATGCACCTGGAGTTCGTTGAGCCCTCGAAGCGTTTGGCTGATCTCATCATTCCCAGGGGCGGTCATAACGCAGTAGCGGTACGCATGGTCATGGCACACATCGCAGCGCAGGTGGCTGATGCGCGCTCAACCGGGGCGTAGCGAGACGTCGCCTGCGTGCAGGGCGTGCAGCCCATCGTGGGTGCGCAGCAATAACTCCCCTGACGTTCCCACGCCCTCGCACGTGCCCACCACTGGTGCCCCAAATTGTCGCTGGTAGACCGCGATGCGTTTGTGGAGGTGGACCAAGCGCGACTGGTAGGCCTGCAGCACGGCTTGGCGGCCCATAACGGAGGCGAGTTGATCGAGATGCGTTTCCATCCGGTCTAAAATGCATGCCAGTAGCGCCACCCGATCGGTGTGTTGGCCCGTCTCAAGCAGAAGCGACGTGGCCTGAGGCAGCGGCGATGCAAACGACGTCTGATTTACGTTCAACCCAACACCAACCACCAACGTCGGTCGGCTGGTCGTTGAAAGCGTGGTTTCTATCAGAAGCCCACACACCTTCTGCTCACCGATGAGGACGTCGTTCGGCCACTTCACATGGGCTTTAGCACTGCTCTGGGCGTCTATGGCCTCCACCACTGCCAAGGCTGTGGCTAGGGACACTACGCCGAGGTGTGCAGTGTCGAGGTCGGGCCTGAGGACGACCGAAAATAGCACGTTTAATCCCGCATCAGCCTCCCACTGTCGTTCGAAACGCCCGCGACCATCCGTTTGGCTATCCGCAGCAACAACGAAGCCATGGACGGCCCCTTGCTGCGCGGCACGGAGGGCTTGCGTGTTTGTAGAATCCGTCTGCCGATGCCACACCGCCCTGCGGCCTAGCCGGGTTGTCTGTAGCGCTTGTTGTAAGGCATCGTGGAGGTCGCGGCGCATAGTAGAACGAGCAGTGGTGTACAAAACCGACGACGAAATCCTTGAACGGGCAAAAGATAGGGCGGAATTAACAACCGGAATAGCGACAGGCCCTCCCGGAATAGTTCTTGATGAGCTGGAGCGCGTCCACTGCTAGCCACATCAGGCGTCAACATGCTGCGAACGCTACCACGATTACTTTCTGCTTTGCTCTTTGCCGTTGTTGCGCACGTATGCTGTGCGCCAGGCGCGAGCGCACAAGATGTGCCGACATCGCTGATGCGTCCTGCAGCGCAGGCTATCCAGCTGCAGCGTGCGCAAACCGCTTGGGAGAGCGGGGTGGGCCTCCTCGAAGTGAAAGCACGGGTCGACCTCGTGCTTCGTGAGCAGAGCAACGACGTACAGGCCCTCATCCTGAGGGCGAAGGTGTCGTTGGCGATGGGCGAACCGCAAGCGGCATACGCCGACGCCATGTACGCCGCCAGCATTGACTCCACAGCGGGTGAGGCGCATCTCCTGTGGGCAGAATCCGCGATCATGCTTGAGAAACGCGAACAAGCGGAAGCTGCCCTCCGCCGTGCATCGGCGCATAGCATCGAAGACGCCATCTATCACGTGCGTCTTTCAGCGATTGCCGTGCGGCTTGCACAGTTAGAGCGTGCAGAATCCTACGCTCGCATCGCCCTCAACCTACACCCCGACGAGCCTGCGGCGTATTATCAGCTGGCGCGCGTGTTTGTCGAGAAGGGATACGCTGCTGCCGCGGTACATATCTTGAAGCAAGGCTTCGAGCGTGGGCTGCTCGACATGGGCAGTGTAACCAACGATAGGCAGCTGGCCGTCATGGCCCCACACGAAGACCTCTCGCCTTGGGCGCAGCGGTGAATCGGGACGCGACTACTTCAAGTAGAACCGCGGTGGATCGTCGCCCACAATAGCCAGGAGCTCCACGTAGTTCATAATCGGCGACGCTTTGAGCTTGCCCATCATCACCTCTTCCACCTGGAACAGCCCCGTGACGTTGTCCATCACGACACGGATGCGCACGGGCTTGTTTTCGCCTTCCTCGATAAACACCCGCGAGATGGCGCTGGCAGAGTAGCGGTGCATGTCGCCCACTGAGGCATGCTGGCTGATGAGTTGTGGGATGCGCGAGCGTCCCTTGCTCATGTCCGAACCGTCGGCGACCATGACCACGCCAGCTTCTACGGAATGGACGCGGTTCTTGCCCATATGCCCGCTGATGACCTCATGTGCCAGGGCGCGCAGTACGACCCGGCGCGGATCGCCAGCGGGGTAGAGGGTTGCGAGCATGCGCTGAATGATGCCATCCGCAAGGGTCAGGGCGTACCACTCGTGCGCGTGACGAGCCACACCCATCCCCGTGTCGTGCAAGAAGCAGCCTAGCGCCATGCCGACTTGGGCATCCTCGTATGTTCCAATCTCTTCGCGCTCTAGCGACGAACGGATGCCGCCCTGGCGCAGGAGGCGTAAGATCTTCAGTGCGTTGTAGGTGGTAATCCGGGCGTGAACAGGGCCGTGGTCATTGTAGCCAAGGCGCCGGATGGATACGGCGTTGGCATAGCTCAGCATCTGGTGGATTTCCTCATCCCCGACCAACGCTTCCAGGAGCGTTTTAAGTTTGCCAGTTGCGCCTCGCAGCAGCACGGCGTTCAAGTGCTCTTCCTTTGGGCTCACGGCAAGCCAGTCGGGATAGGCGGGTGCGTCCGCATTCGGCGCAGGAGTCAGTAGTGCAGTCTTGATGTGATCCATACGGTTGCCCAGGGGATGGGAGTATAAAAGAGCAGCGCCCCAACCCGTTGGCTGAGGCGCTGCAGACGCGTTAAGCAGAAACCGGCTTACTTCGCATCGTCGTCGTCTACCACCTCGAAGTCGGCATCGCGGACGCCGTCCTCGCTGGCTTCTGGGGCCGCACCATCGCCCGAGGGGGCCTGGGCCTCTTGCTGAGCTTTGTACATGTCCTCAGCGGCTTCCTGCCAAGCTGCGTTGAGCTGTTCGAGGGCCGACGCTAGCTCGTCGAAGTTGCGGGCTTTGTGTACCTCTTTCAGGCGCTCGAGCCCCGCTTCAATCTTCGCCCGCTTTTCGCTCGGCAGCTTATCGCCGTAGTCCTTGAGGTTTTTCTCGGACGTGTAGATGAGCGAGTCGGCCTCGTTGACCTTCTCAGCTTCCTCCTTGCGCTTGGCATCGGCGTCGGCGTTGGCCTTTGCGTCGGCGCGCATCTTCTCGATCTCGGCCTCCGTGAGCCCGCTGGAGGCTTCGATGCGGATCGACTGCTCCTTGCCGGTGGCTTTGTCCTTCGCAGATACGTTGAGGATGCCGTTGGCGTCGATGTCGAACGTGACTTCGACCTGCGGCATGCCGCGCGGCGCAGGCGGGATGCCATCCAGGTGGAAGCGCCCGATGGTGCGGTTGTCGCTGGCCATGTGGCGGTCGCCCTGCAGCACATGAATCTCCACCGACGGCTGGTTGTCGGACGCCGTTGAGAACGTCTCGCTCTTGCGCGTCGGGATGGTTGTGTTCGAGGTGATGAGCGCCGTAGTCACGCCGCCCAGCGTCTCGATGCCCAAGTTCAAGGGCGTAACGTCGAGCAGGAGCACGTCGGTCACATCCCCCGAGAGCACGCCGCCCTGGATGGCCGCGCCGAGGGCCACGACCTCATCAGGGTTGACCGAGCGGTTAGGCTTCTTGCCAAAGAACTTCTCGACGGTTTCCTGCACAAGGGGCACGCGCGTAGAGCCGCCCACCATGATGACTTCGTCGATATCGGTTTTGCTGAGGCCTGCGTCCTTCAGGGCCTTCTCCATAGGCGGGATCGACCGCCGCACCAAGTCATCAACCAACTGCTCAAACTTGGCGCGTGAGATGTCGAGGTTGAGGTGCTTTGGCCCTTCCGAGGTCGCCGTGATGAACGGTAGGTTGACCGTGGTCTGCTGCGAGCTGGAGAGCTCAATCTTGGCTTTCTCCGCTGCTTCCTTCAAGCGCTGCAGGGCCATCGGGTCGTTGCGCAGGTCGATACCTTCATCACTCTTGAACGAGTCGGCGATGAAGTCAATGAGCGCTTGGTCGAAGTCGTCGCCGCCCAAGTGGGTATCGCCGTTGGTCGACTTCACCTCGAAGACGCCGTCGCCCAGCTCAAGGATGGAGATGTCGTACGTGCCGCCACCGAGGTCATAGACGGCGATGGTCTGCTCCTCGGATTTCTTGTCCATGCCGTAGGCGAGGGCTGCCGCCGTGGGCTCGTTGATGATACGGCGCACCGTGAGGCCAGCCACCTCACCCGCTTCCTTCGTGGCCGTGCGCTGGGCGTCGTTGTAGTAGGCGGGGACGGTGATCACGGCTTCGGTGATCTTCTCGCCGATGTAGTCCTCCGCCGTTTGCTTGAGCTTCTGCAGCACCATCGCCGAGATCTCCTGTGGCGTGTAGACCTTGTCGTCTACTTTCACGCGTGCGGTGCCGCCATCGCCCTTCACGACCTCGTAAGGGACGGTCTTCAACTCACTGCCCACCTCGTCGTACTTGCGCCCCATGAAGCGCTTGATCGAGAAGATGGTGTTCTGTGGGTTGGTGATGGCCTGTCGCTTGGCGGGAGCGCCCACCAGCCGCTCGCCGTCTTTCTTGTACGCGACAACGGAAGGCGTCGTCCGCCCGCCTTCGGGGTTTGTGATGACCGTGGCTTCACCGCCTTCCATGACGGCGACGACAGAGTTCGTCGTGCCCAGGTCGATGCCAATGATTTTTCCCATTGCAGGTTCGAGGTAATCTGTGAGACAGGTTGCGTAATCAGGGCGCAAGACGCGCCGTTAATGCCTGACAGCCTGACGGCTATCTCAAAATGAGGCTGTATTTCGATGCCTCCCGACCCAGGATCAAGAACAATGCCGCGAGAAAGAGGGTGCCACAATGGCAGAGGTGTAGTGACGTACCCGTTACGGGACGGTTAAAGCCGCGTACAATCCGAGGTGACCCGCGCCGGTGTTTCCTCCACGTGCGTTTTGTTTCGTAGCTTAGTGCCATGACACAGCACTTGCCCAACCTCATCACCATCTCGCGCATCCTCGTGACGCCGTTCATCTTGGTGTTGCTGATGATGTCGCAGACGTGGGTTGGGTTTACGCTAGCGGCGGCGCTATTCATCTACGCCGCCATCAGCGACTACTGGGACGGGAAGCTGGCGCGCGATCGCGGCACCTCGTCTCGCCTGGGGCGCTTTCTCGACCCGCTGGCCGACAAGGTGCTCGTCCTCAGCACCTTCATCGTGCTCTCCATCCAGTACCCCGATGTGGTGCCGTGGTGGGCCGTGGCCCTCGTGGCCCTGCGCGATGTAGCCGTTACCGTCTTCCGCAGCTACGTCGAGGCCAAGGGGCAGAGCCTACGCACGACATCGGCAGCCAAATGGAAAACCACCTTCCAGCTAACCTTCGTTATCGCCTTTCTGGTATTTCTCGCCGCATCGTATGCCCCTGAGCCCGTCGGCTCCGTCGTGGATACCTACCTGATGAGCCCCTTCACGCTCTGGTTGATGATCATCACGACCGCTGTCACCATATGGACCGGCGTGCTCTACTTCACGAAGCGAGAGATGGTCGAGTCGTAGGCCACCTGTTCCCATCCCCTTCACCCACCGCGGTCATTGCGCTATGTCCCGTGCGCGTCAGCTCGCTGCCGACCTACTCACCATCGAAGCCGTCAAACTTGCACCTGATGACCCGTTCACCTGGGCGTCGGGGCTGCGATCGCCCATTTACTGTGACAACCGACTAACCTTGGCCTACCCGCGGATGCGGCGGCTCATCACGGATGGCTTCAAGGCCATGCTGGAGCGCCACGGGTGGGACCCAGATGTGGTTGTAGGGACGGCGACCGCAGGCATCCCACATGCAGCCTGGCTCGCGGGCGATCTTAACTTGCCAATGGCCTATGTGCGCAGCAAAGCAAAGGCGCACGGGCGCGGCAACCGCATTGAAGGCGTAGTGCAGCCCGGCCAGCATGTGCTGGTCGTGGAGGACTTGATCTCCACTGGCGCATCGTCGCTAAGCGTGGTAGAGGCTCTTCGCGAGGCGGGCGCCGAGGTGTTGGGGCTGGTGGCTATCTTCTCGTACGGCCTGTCCACCGCGTCTGAGGCATTCGCCAGCCTGGGCGTGCCGTTCGAGACCATCTCGTCCTTTCCTGTACTGCTCGAACTAGCTCGCGACGAGGAGTCCATCACCGCCGACCAAGCAGCATCGCTCGAAGCCTGGCATGCTGATCCCAAGGCTTGGTCAAACGCCAACGCGAAATGACGCACCAACGCGCTCACGCACCAACGCGCCCACGCATCAACGCTCCCACGCAATGACGCAGCTTAGATGAAAGCAGAACTGTTGACCATCGGCGACGAACTGCTGATTGGCCAAGTGGTGAATACGAACAGTGCTTGGCTTGGCGAAAACCTCAACGCGCTTGGTATAGACGTGCTGCGGATGGTCACGCTCAGTGATGAGCCTGATGACTTGCGCACGGCCCTTGACGACGCCTTCCGCCGGGCCGATGTCATCATCACCACGGGTGGCCTCGGGCCTACGCACGACGACGTGACCAAAGTGACCGTCGCCGACTACTTCGGCGTGGGCATGCACGTGCATCAGCCCACGCTGGATCGGTTGGAGGCGTACTTCCAGAGCCGCGGTCGTGAGGTGATAGCCGCCGCGCGCATGATGACGCAGGTGCCCGATGGGTTCACCGCGCTGGACAACCCTCGCGGCGCGGCGCCTGGGCTCTGGTACGAGGCACTGGTCAACGGAAAGCGGCGCGTCCTGGTGCTGCTACCTGGGGTGCCGAAGGAGATGAAAGCGCTGATGGAGACCGCTGTGCTGCCCAGGTTGAATGCCATGCGCGATGGCGACCTGATCCGGCACAAGACCATCCTCACGACCGGAATCGGCGAGTCCAACTTGGCTGCGCTCCTCGGTGATCTCTCTGCCTTCCTGAGCCCATCCCTCAAGCTAGCCTACCTACCAAGCACCAACGGGTGCCGGCTGCGGATCACGGCGCGCGGCACCGACGAGGTTGCGGTTGAAGCAGCGATGCGAGCGTTGGAAGCACACATCCGGCAGCAAGCTGCGACCTATGTGTTTGGGGAAGGAACAGATCGACTGGAAGCGGCCGTGGGACGGATACTCGCTGCCCGCGGTTTGACCGTGGCTGTGGCGGAGAGTTGCACGGGGGGATTGGTGCAGTCGCGCCTGACCGATGTACCCGGCTCATCCCGATATGTGATGGGCGGAGTGATCGCGTATGCCAACGCCGTAAAGACGGATGTACTCGGCGTGGACGCTGACGACCTAGCGCAGCACGGCGCTGTCAGCGAGCCTGTAGCACGGCAGATGGCAGCGGGTGTGCGGAAGAAGATGGGCACCGACATCGGCCTGGCTACGACAGGTATCATGGGGCCTGGTGGCGGCAGCGAGGCCAAGCCGGTAGGTACCGTCTGGTTCGGGTATGCGGATGCCGAGCACGCCAAAGCTGTGCGCGTCTGCTTTGCCCGCGATCGGGCCACCAACAAAGCCTTGGCCGCGACGGGCATCCTGAATCTGCTACGCTTGGCACTGCTCAAACATGACACCTCGTCTGTGCGTTGACGCCCCCGAAAAAGTACCCGCGCCGACGTTAGATTTTTGTTCACCGCTCGTCGAGAAGGGTATGACACTACGCTGACACTCGGGCTTCAGATCTTGACGGCGTCACCGAGTTTCGAGCAGGTGATCACGTACGCGTATCCCCGATGTGGACACTCATAACCTCAACCAACCTGCACGCATGGCTAATCCCAAAGATGCCAAAGGCAAGGCGCTAGGCCTGGCCGTCAAACAAATCGAAAAGCAGTTCGGCAAGGGCGCCATCATGCGCCTCGGCGATGCCCCCGTCGTCCAGATCGACTCCATTCCCACCGGATCGCTCACGCTCGACGCCTGCCTGGGCATAGGTGGCGTGCCGCGTGGCCGTGTAGTCGAGATCTATGGCCCTGAATCGTCCGGTAAGACGACGCTGACGATCCATATCATCGCTGAGGCCCAGCGGCTGGGCGGAACCTGCGCCTTCATCGACGCCGAACACGCGTTCGATGCGCGCTACGCCGAAGCCCTTGGCGTCAACCTGGACACGCTCTACGTCTCGCAGCCCGACACAGGGGAGCAGGCGCTTAACATTACGGACACGCTCGTGCGCTCAGGCGCGCTGGACGTCATCGTCATCGATTCCGTGGCAGCACTCACACCGCGCGCAGAGATCGAAGGCGACATGGGCGACAGCCACGTGGGCCTCCAAGCCCGCCTGATGAGCCAAGCCCTCCGCAAGCTCACGGGCGTCATCAACCGCACAAAGACCGTCGTGGTCTTCATCAACCAGACGCGCCTCAAGATCGGTGTGGTCTACGGCAACCCGGAAACGACGACGGGCGGCAACGCGCTCAAGTTCTACTCGTCCGTCCGCCTCGATATCCGCCGGATCGGTGCGATCAAAGACGGCACCGATGTGATCGGCAACCGCACGAAGGTGAAGGTCGTCAAGAACAAGGTGGCGCCCCCGTTCCGCATCGCCGAGTTCGACATCATCTACGGCGAAGGCATCTCGCAACTGGGCGAGATCATCGACCTCGGCGTCGAGCACGATATCATCACCAAGAGCGGCTCGTGGTATTCCTACGGCGAGGTCAAGATTGGGCAGGGCCGTGGTGCGGTGAAGACGTGGCTGCAAGAGAACGCGAACTTCCGCGACGAGATCAAGAAGCAGATCCAGGTCATCCTCTCCGAAGGCGAGCTCGCCGTCGGCCCGGATGGCGAGTTGGTCAGCGCGGCTGAGCTCAACGGCTAAACCTGGCTGCATCGACGACGTTAAGCGGAGCCGCCTCGGAATGCACCGGGGCGGCTTCGCTATGTCCCCCTATGCCGATCCGCTGGATTGTAGTTGGTCTCGCAATGTGCCTACATACCGCTCCCGTGCGGGCACAAGGTCCAGTGCCCACGCTCGCATGGGCTGCGCAGGAGTCCGTACCGCGCCTCGCTACAGCAGATGCGCCAGCGGGCTTGGACTATCGCATCTTGCGGGCCTGGTACACGCAAGAGCAGCGCCCGATAGCGCAATGGATGCGTTTCACCGATCGCACGGCCTACCCGCTCTTTTACGGGAGCCCGCTGCTGATGTGGGGCTTGGCCGCGGCTAACACGGTGGAGACGCGGGCGGCCTACAGGTTTACAGCCGCACATGCCGCTACCGTAGGAAGCACGTTTTTGCTCAAGCGTTTAGTGAAGCGCGACCGGCCGTATGTGCAGCACAGCGACATCATGGCGCGGCGGAGCTCCGATCTCGAACTCATCGAGCGCCCAGATCCACGGTCGTTTCCATCAGGCCATACTGCACTGGCGGTGGCTCTCGCCACGACAATGGCCCTTGAGTATCCCGAGCCTTACGTCGTGATCCCGAGCGTAATCTGGGCAGGCAGTATTGGGCTGAGCCGGGTCTGGCTCGGCTTGCACTACCCGTCCGATGTCTTGCTCGGGGGACTGCTGGGCGGCGGCATTGCATGGGCCGTCCACGCCCTCGGGGATCGCATTATTCCCGTGCGCTTGCGATAGGGAATGCGTCTCAGGTGCCTTCTACGACAAAGAGTCGGGTGGTAGCCGCTTGATGGCGTAGCACTTTAGCGGCCTCATACTCCGGCGATGACCACCAGCGCTTTGCCGCATTGGCATCAGGGAACTCCAGCACAACCACGCGACCTGCAGGCGGCTTGCCTTCGAGGCTATCGGCTGCACCACCGCGTACGATGAATCGAGCGCCGTACTTGGCCAAGGACCCAGGCGTCAAGGCTTTATACTGTTCGTAGAGCGACGGATCGTGTACGTCGATTTCAACGATGACATACGCTGGCATAGCAGAAAAACGGTGGTCAAACAAAAAAGCCGATCCCACGTGGAGACCGGCTTGGGTAGTAGCGGGGGCGGGATTCGAACCCGCGACCTTCGGGTTATGAGCCCGATGAGCTACCAGCTGCTCTACCCCGCGATAGGATTACCAACATACGGGTAACGCCCCCCGGTTGTCAACGCGTTAGGCTGTGGCGATTTGGCGAACATTCGAGCAAGCCGCTATGAACGGGTGCGCTATTTGCGGCGTTGGCAGGCAGAGACTACAACGCAATCGTAAACGGAACGTCATGCGCATGGGTTTAGCGGCAGCACTTGTCGTAGCGATCTTGCTGGGTGGAGGCTGCGACGACAAGCCATCGCCAGAGCGTCCCGCCGACCGAGGGCCTAAGGAGATCGCCATCACGTTGGACGATGCGCCCGTCATGCGCTACTACAGCCACCCGTCGGCGTGGCACCGCATGCTTGTAGTGGATAGCCTCATGAACGCCGTGCAGCGCTACGACGCGCCACTCACGGTGTTTGCGGTTGGCAACACCGTCAACGAGCCAGAAGGGCGACAGCTCTTGGAGGCCTATCTGCAGCGCGGCGCTAAGCTGGGCAACCACAGCATGTCGCACCCCAACTTTGCTACCATCAGTGAGGCGCAGGCACGTGCTGAAATTGAGGAGGCGCAAGCCCTGCTTGAGCCAATCGGGCAGCAATACGGAGAAGCCGTGCGGTACTTCCGCTTCCCACAGCTCTCCGAGGGCGCAACTGTGGCACAGCGGGATCAATACCTGCGCGTGTTAAAAGCAGAGGCGTTATCGAATGCGCGTGTGACCATCAGCACCGATGACTGGCGGTACGATGCGGAGTACACGGAGCTGGAATTGGCCGAGGACTGGGAGGCGCGCTACGAGGTGGGGCAGCGCTACATGCAGCACATCCGCGAAGCCATTGCACTCTGGGAGCGTACGGCTGATGAACTGACGGGCCGCAACATCCGCCATGTCATGCTGCTGCACGCCAATCGTATCAACCGCGACTACCTCGGGCAGATCTTGGCTGAGTTGCAAGCGGGAGGCTACACCTTCATCACGCTGGAACGCGCGTATCAGGACCCCATCTACCAAGAAGAGCCAAGTTGGACATCGCCAAACGGCACATCCTTCCTAGAATATCTCAAACAAAGCCAGCGCTAGCGTTTGTCACCTGTGCCCGACGAGCGCTTAAGGTCATCGGCCAGCTGATCGATAGCTTCGAGGTTGCGTCGCATGGCCTCGAAATCGGAAAGCGCCTCTGATCGCATCGTCTTGGCAAAGGCCTCCTGGTCGTGCAGCGCTTGTGAGGTAGCCTCCAGTGTGTCCTCGGCGTGGTCCGCAGCTGCTTTGGAAGCCGCGAGCGCTGGCGCGTCGTTGATGGAAGGGCGCGCGTTTGATGTAGACCGCTCTGGAGGTCGTGCAGAAGGCATGGCCTCGGCTGCTGCGGGCGGTGCCTTCGCCTGAACAGGCGGAAGGGGGGTTGCAGATTGGAGGCGCTGTAGCTCATCGACTAAGACGCCAATCCGGCGCTGCTGATAAAACAGTCCGACAGTCGCCGCGCAAAGGAGAAGCCACAACAGCCACATCCACCAAGGCGTTCTGCCATCGGCGGTCGGAGGTGCTGGAGGAGGCGCAGCGGACTCCTCGGTGGCTGGCGACAAGTCTGGCAGCATGGGAGGAGGCGCAGCTGCCAGCGTATCAGACGGCGCGGGCGCATCGAGCGGTTCGTCGGAGAAGAAGCGTGTACGCACCACATCGGCAATGGCGGCATCGGTGAGGGGTGCCACCGACATGGCGCCGAACTCCAGCGCGTCGAACTTGGGCTGGCCACGTTCATAGCTGTAGCTCCAGTACAGGTCGTCGGCAGGCGTTAGCGCGTACAGGAAGTACAGGTGTCCTGTCGCGCTGGTGCGCAGGTAGGACGCTTTCGACTGCTGGTCATCCGCGAGCGTATCTACCTGGATCGGCTCGATGGAGGTAACCGGAAAGTCATCGCCCGCGATGAAGGCGGGCTGCCAGTTATCGCCCACCTTCTCGGTACTCATCCGCTGCAGCACCACAAACACCGTCCCTTCGGGCAAGGGCGCACTTTGATGCACGAGGCGCAGGCGCGTGAGGCTGTTTTGCGCGATCCCAGATACGGGAAGCAACAGCGTGAAAAGCAGGAGGCAGTAGAGGATTCGGAGCAACATCGTCGAGAAGTCAGATGGAACGCGCGCCAGTGATCAATATAACTGGGATCGCACGTCAGGATTCAGCTTGCTATGGCAGTATCGACGTTGGTGCGACTCTGAGGGGGACTAGCAGATACCTTGCGCACTGAATCTCCAGAAGGCTGTACTATGCTCCGTCTTGCGTTGCAACCTGACGAAGTGCCTCATGCACCGAAGCTGAGGTGGGAAAATGCTTCACCAAGTCAGGCGGCAGGACCACAATGTTGCTTCCTTCAGCGTAACGATGACTGTATTTGCCCCGCACACCTTTGGTGAAGTCATACTCGGGAGCCATCTCGTGGAGAGGGGCATCCTTGCTAGGCTTGTTCATAGTCTCGAGCCTCTCGGCGTGTTGCTTGTCGGGCACTAATAATCCGAATTTGGCCATTCCGCTCTGTGAAAGCGACTACGACTAAACGTCTTCGGACAGATTCGCCGACCGTCACAATGCGTTCTTCCCCGATGGAGTGTGCAGGATCGCCAATCGTCAACGAAAGAGGATCCCCGAAGACTGTCGCTGCCTCTTCGAAGGAGACGCCATGCTTCTTCAAGTTCGATTCAGCTTTCCCGTCATCCCATATGAAGAAGAGGCTCATGGACAGTGACACGTGCTGGTCCGGCTTGCTGTAATATTCCAGGGTAGATGGTTTGTTGCGGAACCCTTTGCGCCGAATTTCAGGTCAACCCCCGTTCCAAATAGGTTAAGACCGTGCCGAATCGCCTTGCGCAATCCCTGAGCCCCTATCTCCAGCAGCACGCCGACAACCCCGTCGACTGGTACGAGTGGGGCGAGGTGGCATTCGAGGTCGCAAAACGCGACGACAAGCTGATATTTCTGTCGGTAGGCTACGCCACATGCCACTGGTGCCACGTGATGGCGCACGAGTCGTTCGAGGACGATGAGGTGGCGGCGCTGCTCAACGCCGATTTCATCGCAATCAAGCTCGACCGCGAGGAGCGGCCAGACATCGACGCCATCTACATGGAAGTGTGCCAGTTGCTGACCGGGCACGGCGGATGGCCGCTCACGGTCATTCTGATGCCGGACGGGCAGCCGATATTCGCAGGCACGTACTTCCCCAAACAAAGCCGCCAGCAGCGCATCGGGATGATGGATCTGTTGCCTCGCCTGACGCAGACCTGGCGCGAGCGACGCGACGAGGTCGAGCAGGGCGCCGCGCGAATCACCGCCGCGCTGCAACCTGCAGCGGCTTCGACTACGGTTGCGCTAGCCGATGACACAGTGCATCTGGCCTTCCAGGAATTCGGCGAGCGGTACGATGCCAACTACGGCGGCTTCGGCGATGCGCCCAAGTTTCCATCGCCGCATACGCTCGTCTTCCTGATCCAGTATGGCTGGACGACCGGACACGCCGAGGCCATCGACATGGCGGCGCACACGCTGCGGGCGATGCGCGACGGCGGCCTCTACGATCACCTGGGCGGCGGCTTCCACCGCTACAGCACCGATGCCCAGTGGCGCTTGCCACACTTCGAGAAGATGCTCTATGACCAAGCCATGCTGCTGTGGGCCAACGCTGAGGCGTACGGTGCGACACGGCATCCGGTTTTTGCCGAGGTCACGAAGGAAATTGCGTCCTACCTACGCCGTGTGCTGACGCATGCCGATGGCGGCTTCTTCGTCGGCGAAGACGCAGACAGTGAGGGAGAGGAGGGGACGTTTTACATCTGGCGTGTCGATGAAGTCCGGCACGTGCTCAGCGCAGAGGATGCGGCGTGGCTGATCGATCTAGCGGAGATGGAGCCGGGCGGTAACTACCTCGACGAGGCGACCCGCCGTCCCAACGGCACCAACCTACTCATCCCGGACGCCGACAGGCTTGCGGATGCTGAGGCGCACGCGAGGTGGGAGCGTATCAAGCCCGTCCTGTTTGCATACCGGGAGCGGCGCGAGCACCCCGGCCTCGATGACAAGGTGCTCACCGATTGGAACGGGCTCACGATCGGCGCGCTTGCGCGAGCAAGCGTACTCGTCGGTGATGTTGAATTGCTCCATCAGGCCGAACGCGCCTATCGGTTTGTACGTGAGCACTTGGCGGCAGGAGATGCGATGCTGCTTCATCGCTACCGCAACGGCGAGGCGGGCATCCCAGGTATGCTGGAGGACTACACGTCAATGGTCTTTGCTGCGCTGGAACTACACCGCGCCACGCAGGCCCTCGACTATCTACGCCATGCCGTAGTGTGGCAGCATACGCTCGACACGCACTTCGCAGACGAGGCGAAAGGAGGGTACTTCATGACGTCTGCCGATGCCGAGCAACTGATCAAACGCCCCAAAGTGTTTTACGACGGCGCCATCCCCTCAGGCAATGCGATGGCGGCGTACAACCTAACGCGTCTCTGGCATCTCACGGGCAATGTGAGCTATCGCGCCGCATTCGACGCCCTTGAACGTGCGGCAGCGCATGAGGTCAGCCGCTACCCCAGCGGGTTCGCTGCATTCTTGATGGGCAAGCTGTGGCACGTAAGTGGGGCGCAAGAGATCGTGCTCGCCGGCGAGCACGACGCGGCATGGCAGGCGATGCGTGACACCGTCGATGCCCAGTACCATCCCTTCCGCGTCGTGTTGTCGAAGTCTGACGATGAGGACATCGCTGGGCTGGCGCCGTACGCGGTGGCATATGCTACGCAAGACGGCCAGACGAGCGCATACGTCTGCACCAACCAAATCTGCGACCAGCCTGTCACATCGGTGGAGGCGTTGCACGCCTTGCTCTGACGCCATAGTCGTGCATCCGTCCTTATGGCTCCGCCATCCTGGCAGGTTGGGAGCCGTGGTATGCTTTGTGAAAGCAGATCACAGCGTATTGAATCACCTTGCAAGCTGCCATTCTTTCCGATGGCACCGCGCTTGGCCCGGAAGAGAACGACACCCATTAGACGATAAACCACGGATGAACCTGCAAAAGTTTACTGTAAAGGCGCAAGAGGCCGTAAAGGCTGCGACCGAGATCGCAGCATCCAAAAACCACCAAGGCTTGGAAGCGCCTCACCTGATCCAGGCCTTCCTCAACGACCCCAGCAGCATCGTGTATTCCATTCTGCAGAAGCTGGGAGCCAACATAGAGACCGTGCAGGCGAGAGCCGATCGGGCGCTCGACAAGCTGCCCGTCGTAACCGGCTCCAGCGTATCGGGGCAGTACGTGGGCAGCGAGCTCAAGCTGATCTTCGACCGCGCGTTGGCCGAGGCGGAACTGCTGAAGGACGAGTACATCTCAAGCGAACACTTGCTGATTGCGCTGGCCGAAGCAAAAGACAGCGTGGGCCAAGCACTACGCGACCAGGGGGCGACGAAGAAGAGTATCCTGGGTGCGCTCAAAGACGTACGCGGCAACCAGCGCGTCACCGACCAGCATGCCGAGAGTCGCTATCAAGCGCTCAAGCGCTTCACGCGCGATCTCAACGACTATGCACGCAAGGGAAAGATCGACCCCGTCATTGGCCGCGACGAGGAGATCCGTCGCATTCTCCAGATCCTGACGCGGCGCACCAAGAACAACCCGGTGCTCATCGGCGAACCCGGGGTGGGCAAGACGGCCATTGCCGAAGGCCTCGCCATCCGCATCGTCCAGGGCGACGTGCCAGAGAATCTCAAGTCAAAGCGTATCATGGCCCTTGACATGGGAGCCTTGATTGCCGGGGCGAAGTACCGCGGCGAGTTCGAAGACCGGCTGAAGGCCGTCGTCAAGGAAGTCGCCGAGTCGGACGGAGAGCTGATCCTGTTCATCGACGAGATCCACACGCTGGTGGGTGCGGGCGCCAGCGAGGGCGCGATGGACGCCGCCAATATCTTGAAGCCTGCACTCGCACGTGGCGAGCTGCGTGCCATCGGTGCCACGACGCTAGACGAGTACCGCAAGTATCTCGAAAAGGACAAAGCGCTCGCACGTCGCTTCCAGACCGTCCTCGCTGACGAGCCAAGCGTTGAGGACTCCATCTCGATCCTTCGAGGTATCCAAGAGCGGTACGAGGTGCATCACGGCGTCCGCATCACCGACGCCGCGCTAGTGGCCGCTGCTGAGCTCAGCCACCGCTACATCGCCGACCGCTTCCTGCCCGACAAAGCAATCGACTTGGTGGACGAGGCCGCCGCGCGCCTCCGCATCGCGATCGACTCAATGCCGGAAGAGCTGGATCAGCTGGAGCGGCAGATTAGGCAGCTGGAGATCGAGCGCGAGGCCGTCAAGCGCGACAACGACACCGAGAAGCTGGCCCGCATTGCGGAGCAACTGGCTAACCTCGGCGAGGAGCGCGACGAGCTGCGGGCGCGCTGGCGCCAAGAGAAGGATCTCATCGTAGAGATTCAGCAGGCGAAGGAATCCATTGACGCCGTCAAGGTCCAGGCCGAGGAGCTAGAGCGGCAAGGCAAGTACGAGAAGGTGGCCGAGTTGCGCTACGGTCGCCTCCCCGAACTACAGCGCGCCATTGAAGACGCTAATCGTCGCCTGGAGCAGATCCAGGAGCATGGGTCCCTACTCAAGGAGGAGGTGGATGATGCCGACATCGCCAGCATCGTGGCGCGCTGGACGGGCATCCCCGTCACGCGGATGCTGGAGAGCGAGCGGGCCAAGCTACTGCGGATGGAAGAGGAGCTGACGCGCCGCGTCATCGGACAGCCGGAGGCCATCGAGGCCGTCGCCAACGCGGTCCGGCGCGGACGGGCAGGGCTGCAGGAAGCCTCGCGGCCCATCGGGTCGTTCATCTTCCTGGGCACCACGGGCGTGGGCAAGACCGAGCTGGCCAAGGCCCTGGCCGAGTTCTTGTTCAACGACGAGAGCGCCATGGTACGCATCGACATGAGCGAGTTTCAGGAGCGCCACACCGTCAGCCGCCTCATCGGCGCGCCTCCAGGATACGTCGGGTTTGAAGATGGTGGGCAGCTCACCGAGCAGGTGCGTCGCAAGCCTTACTCCGTGGTCCTACTCGATGAGATCGAGAAAGCACACCCCGAGGTCTTCAACATCTTGTTGCAAGTGCTAGACGATGGCCGCCTCACCGACAACCGCGGCCGCACTGCCGACTTCCGCAATACGATCATCATCATGACCAGCAATATGGGCTCAGAGGTGATACGGGAGCGGATGGATGCCCTGGACGGAGAGCTGGACGGACAAGCGGAGCTCAAGCTCAAAGACGACGTGCTCACGCTGCTCAAGCAGCGCCTACGGCCTGAGTTCCTGAACCGGATCGACGAAACCATCCTCTTTCGTCCGCTCGGCCGGGACGAGATCCGCAAGATTGTGGATGTCCAGTTCGAGCGCCTGCGTAGTCTGGCTTTCGACAGCCAGCATCTGCTGCTCCAGCTCACGGATGCCGCCAAGGACTGGATCGCTGAGCGTGGCTTCGACGCCGCCTTTGGCGCCCGCCCCCTCAAGCGTGTCATCCAGCGCGAGATCGCCAATAAGCTGGCCGAGGAAATCCTCAGCGGATGGGTGCAAGACGGCGAGAGCATCCACATTGACGTGGCACCGGACCGCTCGGGCCTAACGTTCGAGACGGTCGTTGAGCCTGAGATTGTCGCGTAAGCTCGTTCTACCGTTTTCAATGGCTAAACCGTCACCCTGGATCAGGGTGGCGGTTTTTTGTTAAGCCTACCGGCAACGCACAACGTCAACCCCGTCCCTGTACCGAAACCGCAGTGGTACTGCCGCCGCGATTACGCAACACATGCAACATCGTCGATACCATCGGAAAACGGTCCTTTAGTACACGCCCTGTCCGTCGTACATTTGGGCTAGCGATAAGCAAAAAGCGCTTCCATTATTCGGTTGAAAAGTAGAGCCCATGTTTGTTGACACGATTGAATCCGATGCGCTTAGCCAGGCTGATCTAGAAGCGCACTTTGCGCCGTTTCGAGAAGGCATCATAGGGCAGGACACTAGGGTAGAGACACCCTACGGTAGCAAGCCGCTTGTCTATGCTGACTGGATTGCTTCGGGCAGGCTCTACCAGCCTATTGAGGACCGCATACTGCGCGACTTTGGGCCACTGGTGGCTAACACCCATACCGAGAGCAATCTGACGGGTACCACCATGACGCGTGCGTACCACCATGCCCACCGCATCATCAAGGCGCACGTCAACGCAGGTCCCGGCGACGTCATCCTAACTGTGGGAACGGGCATGACCGGGGCGATTTGCAAGTTCCAGCGCATCTTGGGGCTCCGCGTGCCCGAGTGGGTGAGCGAAGATGTGGTCATTGCGCAGCGCAGGCGCCCAGTGATCTTCGTGACCCACATGGAGCACCATTCCAACCAAACGTCGTGGCTCGAAACCATCGGCGATGTCGTCGTCATTCCGATGGGCGCCGATGGGCTGGTCGATCCTCCGCAACTGGAGGCGCTACTCGCCGAGTACGCCGACCGGGAGACCAAGATCGGCGCCTTTACGGCCTGCTCGAACGTGACGGGGATTCGCACGCCGTACCACACGCTGGCAAAGATCATGCACGCGCACGGCGGGCTCTGCTTCGTCGACTTCGCCGCGAACGCACCGTACGACCCCATCAACATGCACCCAGCGGACCCGGCTGAGCGCCTTGACGCCATCTATTTCTCGCCTCACAAGTTCCTCGGCGGCCCCGGTTCAACAGGCGTCCTGATCTTCGACCGCACCCTGTATCGCAACCGCGTCCCCGACAATCCCGGTGGCGGGACGGTTATGTGGACCAACCCATGGGGAGGCCGCTCATACATCGAAGATATTGAGGCGCGTGAGGATGGCGGCACGCCGGGGTTCTTGCAAGCCATTCGCGCGGCCCTTGCTGTTCGTGTCAAGGAGGCGATGGGCGTTGAAGCCATCAAGCAGCGCGAGAAGGAATTGGTACACCGGGCTATAGACCGGCTTGAGGCCATACCGGGCTTGCATGTGCTGGCCGGGGCGCATCGCGAGCGAATTGGAGCGATATCGTTTTACATCGAAGACCTTCACTACAACCTCGCCGTCAAGATGCTGTGTAACCAATACGGTATCCAGGTACGTGGCGGCTGCTCATGCGCAGGGACCTATGGTCATTTCTTGATGCACGTAGGCCGGGAGCGCTCGAAAGCCATCACGTGCCAAATCGACCGAGGCGATCAGTCTGCCAAGCCGGGTTGGATACGGCTTTCCCTTCACCCTACAATGACTGACGCCGAGCTAGACTACATCCTGCATGCGATTGATGATCTGGCTGCGAATGTAGACGAATACAAGCAGCACTATACATATCTCCCGACCACGAACGAGTGGACGTATCGCCGTTCGGCCTGCGCGAGCCCGGATGTTGAAGAGTGGTTTTCGATCTGACGGCTGGCCACAAAAAACCCCGGTCGGTGGGCAACCGAACGGGGTAGGGCGCGCTTGGGAGGATTCGAACCCCCGGCCTTTGGAACCGGAATCCAACGCTCTATCCAACTGAGCTACAAGCGCAGGCGGGAAATATACAGTGGGCGTGTCGGGGCCGTCAAGCAGGTGGGTGGTCCGTGGACAGCCCCTAAGATTTACCCCTGAGGTTTTGATAAACCCTTCATAGGTTCGTACACTCACAGCGTCGCACTAGCGCGTTGACGAGTACGCCTGCCCAAAGGGTACACCCTCCGGTAAATCCCGCGCCCATGACGGATGAGGAACTAATCCGTTTGTTTACGGAAGACCCTGACCGAGCTTATGCTCTGCTCCTCGAAAAGCACTCATCGGTTCTTATCCGCATGATTCACAAGTTCGTGCGCGACCACGACGAGGTGATGGAGGTGTACACAAACATCGGCGAGCGCCTGCGTGCCCGGGACTTCCAAGCCCTGCGCCGGTTTCGCGTGGGCAGCGACTTGCTGCCTTGGTTTAGCGTGATTGTGGCGAACGCCTGCCGAGATCGCTACCGCAAGCGCCGCGCGCTCTCCATGCCGCAGTCGGTGATTGATAAGCTTGAACCAGCCGAGAAGCTGGTGTTCAAGTACTATTTTCAGGAACGGTACAGTTACGACGAGATCGTCGAGCACATCGCCAGCAAGCACCGAGAGCAGGTAACGCTGGGGGATGTCCGCCGTGCAGTGGAGAAAATCTATGCCCTCCTCAGTGTCAGCAAACGGTGGCATCTCATTGCGGCGATTCGTGCCAACTTGCCGGTGTCCTCGATGGACGCGATGCTTGAGGCTGGGATCTCGTCCAAGAGCTTTGCCCAACCCGACGATCCCTCCGAGTTTGATGAGCAAGAAGTGGCGCACCTGAAACGTGCATTGCGTGATCTTGACCCAGAGCTCAAGTTAGTCGTCAAGCTTCGATTTGAGCAGGAGCTGAAAGCACCTGAGATCGCTCGTATCATGCAATACGACAAGCCAAAGGTCGTGTACTCAAAGTTGCGCACCGCCATCCAACACCTGCGGCGAGCCTTTGAGGGTTTGCATTAACCTAGGCGGGACGACGCCGATACCCCTGGGCAACAGCCCACTCGCACTTGCACCATGCTGGAACCTACGCCTGTACAGACGCCGCCTACCCTGCTAGACCCTTGGGACCCTCATCGGCACATACCGTTGACAGGATGGCTGGAGCGCAATCGGTTTTCTCCCGCTATCGTCTTTGTGATCACCACGATCGTTGCGTTTGTGGCTTACGTCATGATCAGCAACATACTTACGTTGTCGCTGCTGTTTGCGCGCGGCGTGACGATTACAGAGCTGCAGGGCAACCTCTCGGCAGTTATCGCCGAGCAGCTGCGCCCGATGTTTGTTGCAAATACCCTTGCGCAGTTTCTCGTGCTTGGCATTCCCGCAGTGTTCTTAGCACGCTTGCACACGACGAAGGGGATGGCCTACCTCCGGCTGCGTAAGCCCGATGCCAAGCTGCTCGGTCTTTCAGTGCTGTGCTATATCTGTATTTTTCCGCTCATACAGTGGGTAGCTACCTTCAATGCATCCATCCCGATTCCCGAGATGCTGCGAGAGTGGGAGAACTCGCAACTGATGTTAATTGAGGCCATCAGTGCTCAACAAGTAGGCATCATATTCAGTCTTCTTACTGTGGCCGTCACCCCGGCTATCTGCGAAGAGCTGATCTTCCGAGGCTACTTGCAGCGCAACCTTGACCGTGTGGTACCCGCAGCCGTGAGTATCGTCATCATTGGCATTCTGTTTGGCGCATACCACCTCCGCTTCTCGCAAGTCCTGCCGTTGTCGGTGCTCGGCATCTACTTCGCGTATGTGACGTGGCGCACAGGGAATTTGTGGCCTGCGATCCTGATTCACTTCCTTCACAATGGGTCCATGGTGTTGCTGGGGCAGTATGTGCAGCGGAGTGATACCCTCTCTGCTGAGCAATTGGAGCAAATGGAATTGCCCTGGTACATCCTCGCCCTCAGCATAGCAGGCGTAGTGCTGGTAGCGCGTGCCATGCAACAACGCGCGGTGCAGGTCATTAAAACACAACGTCCTGCTGCCTAATTGTTCTGCTTTGCATGAGTGAACCAACGTATGAAGGCTGGGTGATGGCCTTCCGAACCAACGTCACGTACGAGGCCGACCTGGTCCGCGATCGGCTTGCCGATGCCGGGTTGCCTGCAGTGATCATGAACAAGCGCGACACCAGCGTCATGCTGAACTTTGGCGACAACGCGCGCATCAACGTGATGGTGCCTCCAGATCGTCTCGACGAGGCGCACGCGGTATTGGCCACAGCTCTGCTATCGGATGACGAACTCGAGGCCGCGGCCTTGGGGGCGGCTCACGCCAGTGATGTCGTTGACCCTGACGCACCGGAGGCGATGGCCGATACAGGCAATGAGTCCATTCATCTGACGCCTCCTGACGACGCGTAATCACCACTGGCTGTCTCTTGTCGAACGCCACGCTCCGCATTCTCTCTGCTGTTGTCGGCATTCCCCTTGTAGTTGGGGTGGTGTACCTAGGCGGTTGGTACTTTGCTGCCTTCGTCATCCTTATTGGTATCATCACACAGGATGAAGTCTATGCCCTGTTCCGCGCCGCCCGCGTAGAACCGTTTCGTTGGGTGGGAATCACTGCGGGCGTGTTGGTAATGCTTGTGCCCCTTTGGCCGCTTGCTCAGCCGCTCGCTGTTGTCGTGTTGGTAGGGCTGCTTGCCGCATCGCCGTTCTTGGCCCATGGAGCGCCCGTGCTGCCTCGCATGAGCGCCACCGTGGCAGGTGTCCTGTATCCTGCGTTCCTGCTAAGCTATGCTGTGGGCTTGCGAGCAGGTGTAGAGGGCGCCCTCACGGAACCCCAGGCTTTCCAACTGACCATCGCCACCCTGGTGCTAATCTGGAGCACCGACTCGTTCGCCTACTTCGCTGGCCGTGCCTTTGGCAAGCATCCGCTGGCGCCACGTGTGTCTCCAAAGAAAACTTGGGAAGGGTCTGTAGGCGGTGCGCTGGGGACGCTCCTCTTGGCCATAGCTGCCAAGCTATTGTGGCTGACGTGGCTGACGTGGCTCGATGTGGCGGCCCTGGCGATCATTTGCGGAGCGTTCAGCCAACTTGGTGATCTAGCCGAGAGTGCTTTCAAGCGCTCGGTGGGTGTTAAGGACTCGGGTAACATCTTGCCTGGGCATGGTGGTCTGCTCGACCGCAACGACGCGCTCTTGCTGGTGCTCCCCATGGTCTACCTCTATGTGCAGTACCTCCGGTAACCCCTGGCCAGCGGAAACCTTTTCTACATTTCGCGATCTCATATGTGCGTAAGTTGTGCGATATCAGCTTGTAAGGGCATCGCAACAGCCTAGGCAGCGTACTCGCACCTACGTATATTCGAGCTAGGCTCCACCCCGCTACCACTCTTCGTTTTGGAGGCATCGCATGGGCATTTTCATCCCTGGATCACGGTCCCGCGCCAGAAACCGCAAGTTTGACTACGAGCCGCGTTTCTATGACCCCAAGAAGGACGAAGACATCAAGCGCCGCATGCGTGTGCAGAGCAAATCGCGCAAGCGCCGGAAGCCTTCCGCTATCATCCCGCTGATCGTTATGTTTCTGGTGCTGGTGTGGATGTGGCGCTATCTGCCGACGTAAGGCGCTGTTACGAATACACCTTCACCCGCCCAACACCCGCATGGTCGCTCCCGAAGTCGATCAGATCATCCATGTCCTACCCGAGACGCTCGCCAACAAGATTGCGGCGGGCGAGGTCGTGCAGCGCCCTGCCTCGGCAGCAAAAGAGCTCATCGAGAATGCCATTGATGCTGGTGCTGGTGCTATCACACTGGTACTCAAGCGGGCGGGGAGCGAACTCATCCAAGTCATCGACGATGGCTGTGGCATGAGCCGCCCCGATGCAGAGACTGCTTTCAGACGCCATGCGACCAGCAAGGTGCGTGCTGCCGACGACTTGGAGCGTATCTACACACTCGGCTTTCGCGGGGAAGCACTTGCGTCGATGGCAGCGGTTGCGCAGGTAGAAATGAAGACCAAACGTGCGCAAGACGCCACCGGCGTGCGTGTGCAGATCGATGGGGGTTCGCTCGTTCAGATTGAACCCTGTGCCACACCGCGTGGCACAAGCATCGCCATCCGTAACCTCTTCTACAATGTCCCTGCGCGGCGTAACTTCCTGAAAACGCCGGCCACAGAGTTCAAGCATCTCGTTGAAACCTTCCAGTTTCTTGCGCTCTCCCATCCACGCATAGGCTTCACGTTGTTGCATGACGACAACGAGGTCTACCGGCTTCAGTCACGGGTAGATGCCTCCTGGGCGGAAGCCATGCCACAGCGCATCGTTGAACTGCTAGGGGATAACTACCAGGACATGTTTGTCCCTGTCGAAGAGACAACCAGTTATCTTTCGATTCGCGGTTTCGTGGGCCTTCCCACGTTTACCCGCCGCAGCCGAAGTGATCAGTACCTCTTTGTGAATGACCGGTACATCAAGAGCCGGTACCTCAACAAGGCGGTGGCACAAGGGTATGGGACCTTGCTACCTGAGGGCAGCTACCCGTTCTTCTCGCTGTTTCTCTCTCTGGATCCTCGGCATGTGGATGTAAATGTCCACCCCACCAAGGCGGAGGTAAAGTTCGACGATGAGCGCGGTATCTACGCGTTTCTTCAATCGGTGGTCAGGAAAGCGATCGGGCAGCACCTTCTGACCCCTCAAGTAAACCCGCGAGAGGAGACGTCACCCTCACTGCCATCAACGGGCATACAGGTTACCCGACCCACCGCCACGCCGTTTTCCGTCGGACGGGTCGATACGCCTACGGGTACCAGCAGGAGTAAAACCTCGTGGTCATCCAATGCTGCTCGGCAGGGGGCTGGTGGCGCGCGCGATTGGGAACGCTTATATCAGAACCCATTGGAATCTGCGAAGGAGCAGACCGAAGAACGTGCTAGCATTGCCTCTGCTGCCACCAAGCCGAGCCTCGCCCATCAACAGACTGCAGACGGCGCGCTGCTTTGGCAGCTGCACGATCGGTATATCCTCACCCAGATACACTCTGGGCTCATGGTCATTGACCAGAACGCCGCCCACGAGCGCATCCTTTACGAGCGCGCGTTGCAAAGCATGGCCAACGGGTTTGGCCTCTCACAGCAATTACTCTTTCCGCAGACCTTCGACTTCAGCCCTGCCGACTATGCACTGGTTCGCGAGCTTTGGGCCGATCTACAGGCGCTCGGTTTTGAACTGGAGGAATTTGGCGGACGCTCCGTTGTGGCACGGGGTGTCCCTGTCGAGATTCGTCCAGGCGATGAGCGGACAGTGCTTGAAGATCTGCTGGAGCAATACAAAAGCTATCATCAGGCTGGCGGTACGCTCAAAGTCCGCGAGAACCTAGCGCGTAGCCTTGCTCGGAAGAGCGCCATACCCGTCGGCAAGCGCTTACAGGAGAAGGAAATGCGATCACTCGTCGATCAACTCTTTCAGTGCAGCGCGCCGGCCACGTGTCCGAATGGCAGACTGACCCTGTTCGAACTCTCGCGGGATGAACTCGATAAGCGCTTTGGCCGGTAAGTCGGTTATTCGCTACGTGTCGCGTGCAGTGGAGCAGGCGCTGCCTGCTTCGCTCGATCTTCGGGACAAGCCTCACGTTGTGGTGGGCGTCAGTGGCGGGCTCGACTCGATGGTGCTGGCCCATGTGCTGTTGTCGCTCGGTGTTCGCCTGCATGTCGTCCATGTGAACTACGGCCTACGCGCCGAGTCGGCGGCGGATCAGCAATTCGTTCAGGCCTGGTGCGACGCGAACGACTGTTCATGCCACGTGCATCATTACGATCCGATCCAGGCAGGTCAGTCACTGCAAGCTGTCGCCCGTGCCCAACGGTACGCCGCTTTCCTCGCGGTGGCAGCTTCACACCATGCCCGCTGGGTAGCTGTAGGCCATCACGCCAATGATCAAGCGGAGACGGTACTGCTGGCCCTGCTGCGTAAGGCTGGCCCTGAAGGCCTAGCCGGCATGCCCGCATCGCGGCCGTTGAGCCCAGACAGCACCGTTACGCTATTGAGACCGTTATTGCAATTGTCACGTGACCAATTAGAGCACTATGCCAAGGCTACAAAGCTGAGGTGGCGCGCAGATGCATCGAACGCCAGCCGTGGCTACCGCCGCAACAGGCTTCGTCTCGACGTAGTGCCCGAGCTTGAACGCATCCAGGCGGGCAGCGTCGAGAATATGGCCTCGTCGGCACGCCTCATTCGGGCATATGTGGATGAGCACATCAGGCCGCAGCTATCGGCGCTTTGGACGTCGGTCCAGCTTCAGGATGGTGGCATCTGGCTCCCGGATGGCTGGCTTGCCAAAATGCCCGCAGTATGGCAGGGCCGGGTTGTCCTTGAAGCGCTCAGGCGGGGGCTTGACGGGTGCAGGGGGCGCCATACCGAGGTCGAAGCCGTCCTTGCTTTGCTATCGCGTCAGGTGGGGCGACGTGTGGAGTTCCCTGGTGGTTTGGTTTGGCGCTGTAGGGGCGGCATTTTTGTGGAGCGCGCATCGTATGCCCATGCGCCCGTGCCCACCACAGTGTTGCGGGCCGAGGGACAGCTGACGCTCAACCGTTACTCGGTGACGTGGCGCCCAATAGCTCCCGATCAGGTACAGTTTGATAAGCCTCACACACAGTACTTGGATGTCGGTGCTGCAGGTGATGAACTGGTGCTTCGCGGATGGACGCCCGGCGATACTATCCGACCGCTTGGGATGGTAGGCACCAAACTCGTTAGCGACGTCTTGACTGATGCCCAAGTGCCGCCGTTCAAAAGGAAGCACGCGCCGGTCGTATGTGGACGGTTGGGGGAGGTCGTCGCCATTCTGCCCGTCTGCTCTTCCGAAACCACGCGTGTCGGTCCGTCATCGCAGCAGGTTTGGGAACTCACATATGCATCTCGGAACGGTAAATCGAACAAATTTTCTTAGGGCACAAGCCCCATCCGTATCACAGAATGCTGTAGGTTGTGCCATCCCCGAACAATCCAACTTTACCATGACGGCACCACAACCCACTGTCTCTTGTCAAGGCGAACCCTTTCGTTTGTATTTGAGCAGAGAAGCGATTGCCAAGCGAGTCCATGAGATTGGCGAAGCCATCGATCGAGACTATGCGGGCAAGCGTCCTATCCTCATCGGCGTACTTAATGGTGCCTACATCTTCCTGTCCGACCTCATGCGATCCATTTCCATCGAATGCGAGGTGGATTTTATGAAGCTGTCTTCATACGGAGCAGCCAAGATCACAAGTGGCGTCGTTGAAGAGCTCAAGTCGACTGATGCCGCCCTAGAAGGTCGTCATGTCATTGTGGTCGAAGACATCGTGGACACGGGCCTTTCAATGCAATACATCCTCGAAAAGCTACAGGCATCAAGTCCGGCATCCATTCAAGTGGCCACATTGCTGCACAAGAAGGCGGCTACACGCGTAGCGCTCGACCTGAAGTACGTCGGTTTCGAGATCGACAATCTCTTCGTGCTGGGCTATGGTCTTGACTACGGACAACTCGGCCGCAACTTGCCCGACATTTACATCGCCGACGCGTAGTCAACTGCGCTGGCCGCAGCGAGAATCTGCGTGGTCGATAGAATCGTGGCGAACTCGTTGTGGAGGTTGAGGAGTGAGATCGCATGTACCTCTTCTGCTGGATAGTGCCGTCCTGTATGGTCAGTCCGCTCGAAGGTCGCCGTAGCATCCGACACCACATAGGTGGTGAATCCCAAGTCGCTAGCCATCCGCGCTGACGAGGAGACACAATGGTCAGTCGTCAAGCCGATAACTACGACCGCGTCCGTGCCCGCTGAGCGTAAATGACCCTCCAGATCTGTGCCTATGAACGCACTGTTCACGCGCTTCGTGAACACCGCTTCGCCTGCACGTGGCTGTACCTCGGGCTTGAACGTGAACCCGGGTAAGTCGGGCCGCAACGGTGAATCAGGAGAAGTAGAGGCATGCTGGACGTGTACAACAAGCCCGCCTTGCGCGCGCCAGTAGGTCAGCAACGCCGCCATGCGCTGCTCGGCATCGGGATTGTTACGCTGACCGAACTTTGGATGCCCCAGCCCTTGCTGTACATCGATGACCAGTAAAGCCGTGGAGAGCACGTGCATAAGCGGCGTAGAACGAGGTGAATGGTTTCTCCGCAAAAGCCAGAACACTGCAGTGCCGAGACGCAATGGGAGCGCCCTGTCAGCCTGCCGTCGGCGTGTCTACAGTTAGCGGGGTGCCGTTATGCTTGGCGAAGGTATCTTCCTCATCCTTGGGCACGGTAAAGAACGCAGCAGGGTCGCGCATGGGCGCCTCGTGGAGCACATGGCCAATGACGTCTTCCATGCGCTTCGCATAGACCACACTCAGCCCTTTGAGCGCCACCGCGTCAATCTCTTCCACGTCCTTCATATTCTTGGCGGGCAAAATGACCTTTGAAATGCCCGCTCGCTTGGCCGCCAGCACCTTTTCTTTGATCCCACCAACAGGGAGCACCATCCCGCGCAATGTGATCTCCCCCGTCATCGCGACCGTGTGCCGGATGCAGCGCTGCGTGTAAATCGAAACCAGTGCCGACAGCATGGCTACCCCAGCAGACGGGCCATCCTTTGGAATGGCACCCGCGGGAACGTGGACATGCAAGTCCCACTTGCGCAGCGCGTCTGCAGGAATGTCGTAGTCTGCAGCATGCGCTTTGACATAAGAAAACGCCGCCTGCGCCGACTCCTTCATGACATCGCCCAACTGGCCCGTAAGCACCATGCGCCCACTGCCGCGCGATACCGATGCCTCAATAAAGAGAATATCGCCGCCGACGGGGGTCCAAGCTAGGCCGGTGGCCACACCGGGCACCTCGGTGCGTTCAGCGACCTCAGCAAAGAACTTGCGGGCGCCCAGGTAGCCCACCACATCTCCTTTCTTGACCCGTTCACCTTCGCTCTCATCCATTGCCACCTTCTTGGCGACGCCGCGCGCCACCGAACCCACCGTCCGCTCTAACTGACGCACGCCTGACTCGCGTGTGTACCCGTCAATGAGCTCTTTCAGGGCGCCATCGGTGATGTTGAATTGGTTGCCGTTGAGCCCGTTGGCTTCGCGCTGCCGCGGAAGCAAGTACTTTTTTGCGATCTGGAGCTTCTCATCTTGCGTGTAGCCCGTGATCTGGATCAGCTCCATGCGGTCACGCAGAGGCGCTGGGATGCGCTCCAGGTAGTTGGCGGTTGCAATAAACAGCACCTTCGAGAGGTCATACTCGACCTCCAAATAGTGGTCGCTGAAGCTGTCGTTTTGCTCCGGGTCAAGCACTTCGAGTAGCGCGCTGGAAGGGTCACCGCGGAAGTCCGATCCCAGCTTGTCCACTTCGTCAAGCATGAAGACCGGGTTGGACGTTCCCGCTTTCTTCAGGCTCTGAACGATGCGTCCCGGAAGAGCGCCAACATAGGTGCGACGATGACCTCGTATCTCCGCCTCGTCGCGCACGCCACCCAGGCTGATTCGGACAAATTCCCGTCCGAGCGCTCGCGCAATGCTCTTGCCCAGGCTTGTTTTGCCTACGCCAGGGGGGCCGTACAGGCAGACGATGGGCGCTTTCATGTCACCCTTGAGTTTCAGCACGGCTAGGTATTCCAGGATTCGCTTTTTGGCCTTCTCGAGGCCATAATGGTCTTCGTCAAGCACGTCCTGGGCGTGCCTGATATCCAGGTGGTCCTCCGAGTAGTGATGCCACGGGAGGTCAAGCATCCAGTCCACATAATTTCGCGTAACGGCATAGTCTGGCGAGGCCGGGTTCGTCCGCCCAAGTTTCTTCAGCTCTTTCTCAACGGTTTTGATAACCTCTTCGGGCATCAACGAGCGCTTCTCCTCGAACCGCTGCTGAAGCTCATCCGTGTCGCTGCCAGGAGCGTCCTCGCCCAACTCCTCCTGAATCGCTTTCATCTGCTGCCGAAGCAGATACTCCCGCTGTTGTTTGTCCACGTCCGTCTTCACCCGCGTTCGGATTTCCTCGGAAAGCTGCAGGACTTGAATCTCGCGGTCAAGGTGCGACATCACCTTGTCGGCACGGTCTAGCAACGGCACGATCTCTAGCAGCTCCTCCTTATCCGCTACCTCGATCTGGAGGTTAGAAGCGATAAAGTGGATCAGAAAAGCAGGTGAGTCGATGTTCTGGATGGCATAAGCCGCCTCGCTGGGCAAATTGGGCGACATATGCACAATCTGGATCGCCAGCTCCTTGATCGACCGGATGCGGGCTTGTAACTCTACCGATTCCTCGTCATAGCTCTCGTCGATGGGAAGCACACGAGCTTTCAGGTACGGATCTGACTGCACGTACTCCGCTACCTCGAAACGCCGTTTGCCCTGGATGACAATAGACTTGGTGCCGTCGGGCATCTTGATGAGCTTGAGGATAGACGCCACCGTCCCAAACTGGTAGAGGTCTTCGGGGGTCGGGTCCTCGGTCTCCTGCTCGCGCTGCGCCACCACGCCGATGAGCCGTTCCCCTTTGAAGGCGTCCTTCACCAGCTTCAACGAGGCATCGCGGCCCACTGTGATAGGGAGCACTACGCCTGGAAAAAGGACGGTATTGCGAAGGGTGAGGATGGAAAGCACGTCGGGTACATCCGACTCGCTCATGGCACGCTCCTCGTCAGGCGTTGGGAGCGGGATGCTTTGTTCAAATTCGTCGTCAGAAAAAAGATAGGGCGTATGCATGCAAAAAGAAGATGGCCACGCAGCACAACATGTATGCTGGCGGGTGGCTCGATGGTTCTATGGGTATACCCTCCGACCGTGACGTGTTGATCCGCGAGAGCGTCTTGTACCGCCGACTGGGACAAAGACTAGACCAAACCCATGTTCTGCCATTATGGCACGGCTGAAACGATCAAGGGGATTTCAGCTCCTGAATTACGGTTTCGAGCCGTTCCAGCTTAAAGGGTTTGCTGAGATGAGCGTCAACGACGCGGTGCGCGTTTGGGACCTCGGTGTCGCCAGTGAGCAGTACGATGGGGAGGTGTGGATAATGGATGCGTATCTCGCTGGCCAGTTCGGTGCCGCTCATCTCCGGCATAGCATGGTCGGTAAAGACGAGATCATACGTATGACTTGCCAGCAGATCGAGAGCGTCACTGCCTGAAGCCGCCTGGGTAACGGTATGCCCACGCAACCCCAACAGCTTCGCAAGCACGGCGCGGACCATCTTCTCATCATCTACCACCAGGATTTCATACACCTGAGCTCTGTCGGCAGCTGCATCCACGTTAAGAGCAATGAGCGGTGTTTCCGAAGGCGGGAAGATCAGGTGGAAGCGCGTCCCGCGTCCGGGCGTGCTGTCCACCGTGATTTGGCCGTCGTGCTCCTGAATAATGCCATAGCTAACGGCTAGCCCCATGCCGGTGCCCTTTTCGCCCTTCGTGGTGAACAGCGGTTCAAAGATGCGCTCCTTGACGGAATCCGTCATGCCCACACCTGTATCGGAAACCGTAACTTCAACACCCACGTCGGCGCGGTAGTCGCATCGAATGGCAATAGTGCCGCCCTCAGGCATGGCTTGAACGGCGTTGAGGATAAAGTTGATAAATACTTCGCGGAGCTCTGGCGCCGAGCCCATGATGGGCGGAACGTGCCTAAACGACTGCTCAATATGGATGCGAATACCTTTGCGCCGAGGCTCGTTGTACCAATAAGGACGTGTCAGCGAGACGCTGTCATTGAGGATGGTTGTCAGGTCGATCGGTTCAAAGTGTGACAGTTTTTCCTGACGGATGTATTTCTGGATGCGCTGCACCAAGGCCGCGCCATCCAGGGCCGCGCGCTCAATAGTCGCTAGGTGGTCACTGGGGTCGCCGTCTTGAAATTCGTCGTAGGTCTGGAGGAGTTCTGTGTAGCCCAGGATGCCACTCAGCAGGTTGTTGAAGTCGTGGGCTATTCCCATCGTCATGCTCCCCAGGGTCTCCATTCGGTGCCGATGGGTCTGGTTGGTCGTCCAGCTGGCGGGTTCAGCCAGTACTTCGCCCGTGATGGTGACTGCCACGACGTCCTGGTGGAGTTGTACCGGAAGCAGGTGAAGCAGCACGTACAGAGGTTGATCCCGGTTTGGCTGTGCCACGGGAAGCACGTAATTGCTTGTGAGCAGTCCTGCACTGGCTTGCCGCAGTAGGCCCATCAGCTCGCTAGCGTCCCGCTCAGTCAGGCGGGTCCAGGGGTTGGAGGCGGTGCCGAAAAACGTCTTCCATGCTGGATTGCGAAACGTGAGCTGCCCCGAGGTATTTGCTGTGGCAACAAGCAGCTCGGCGTCGAGCATGGCGGCGGTGTTAGCATTGGAAGCCATGCGGCAGCCGTGTTGGCGTAGGGGACGAACCTAGTATAAAGAAAAACAAACGGGGGATCATCTCCACCAAACGGCGGTGCTGGAAGCATCACTCCATCGATTAGCGCAATCCCTTATGTGGCACGATTCCGTACTTGGCACCATTGGCAACACGCCGCTTGTGCGGCTCAACCGTTTGACCATGGATCTCCCGTGTACCGTCCTGGCCAAGGTCGAGTTTTTCAACCCGGGGGGCTCCGTAAAAGACCGTATTGCCCAGAGCATGATCGACGCCGCAGAGGCTGAAGGGCGCTTGCAGCCCGGCGGTACGATCATCGAGGGAACGAGCGGCAACACCGGTGCTGGTCTGGCACTGGTGGCTATCGCTAAAGGGTATCGATGCATCTTTACGACTACGGATAAGCAGAGTCAGGAAAAGGTGGATGTGCTCCGCGCGTTGGGGGCTGAAGTCATCGTGTGTCCCAATGCTGTGGAGCCCACCGATCCACGCTCGTACTACTCAGTGGCTCGACGGCTCGCCGATGAGATTCCCAACTCGGTGTATCTGAACCAGTACGATAATCCGGCCAATGCAGAGGCTCACTTCAAGACGACAGGGCCAGAGTTGTGGGCGCAAACGGAGGGGCGCATCACCCACTACATTGCGGGCGCTGGTACGGGCGGTACGATTTCAGGGACGGCCCGGTACCTCAAAGCCCAGAACCCTGACCTCAAGGTCATTGGCGTCGATCCCTACGGCTCCGTGTACTACAAGTATTTCCACAGCAATGGGGAGTTTGACCACAATGAGATCTATCCGTACTTAACAGAGGGGGTTGGCGAGGACATCATTGCGCAGAACATGGACTTTCATATCCTGGACGATTATGTGCGGGTACGTGACAAGGCCGCCATGCAGATGACGCGTCGGCTGGCGCGCGAGGAAGGCCTGTTTGTTGGGCAGTCGTGCGGCATGGCTGTGGCTGGAGCGCTGCAATGGCTGCAAGCGCACAAAGACGAACTCACAGCAGACGACGTTGTCGTGGTTGTGCTGCCTGATTCGGGATTCCGGTACCTCTCCAAGACGTATAACGATACGTGGATGCGCGACCATGGCTTCTTGGAGCGCCGCACGGATATCACCGCTGCGCAAATTCTTGCGCATGGCCGGAGTGCGACTAGCGTCGTGAGCGTAACGCCAAGCGACACGGTGGAGCATGCCGTTCAGGTAATGGCCGAGCATGAAATCTCGCAAATGCCTGTGATTGATGCACAGGATCACGTGGTTGGCAGCTTGAACGAGAACGGGCTACTCAACAAGCTGATTGAGAACCCAGCCGTGCGCGAGCAGACCGTTGACCATGTGATGGGAGAACCACTGGCCATTGTACCACGCGGCCTGCACCTCGACATGCTAACGGCCTACTTGGACGAAGGCCCTGGCGCAGTCCTTGTTGAACCCGAAGGTGGAGACGGGTTTGCTATCCTCACCCGCAGCGACCTGATCCGCGCTCTCGCCAAGGCCGGACGCTCGCGCAATTAGGCATACAGATAAACTGAGTTACCTTGTGCCGTACCCGCTGTACAGGGGTTGGACAAATTAAACCGAGGCCGGACCATGGAAGAAAAGAACGAAAACCAGCTTAACATCGAGCTCTCCGAGGCTATCGCTGAGGGCGTCTACTCCAATCTGGTGATGATTGCCCATTCACCTGAAGAGTTCATCCTCGACTTCATCCGCGTTATGCCTGGGCTCCCCAAGGCACACGTGAAGAGCCGGATTATCGTCACGCCGCAACACGCGAAGCGCATTCTCCAGGCACTGGCGGATAACGTGAACAAGTATGAACGCTCCTTCGGGGAGATTAGCCAGCGTGTTCAGCCGGGCCAGGCCATCCAGTTTGGCGGCGTGGGAGGAGAGGCCTAGCTGTTCGGTCCTGCAGGGCAGTAAGTGGCAGGGTGTAGACGAGGGCTCCATCTTCAAAACCGTGTACCTCGGCTCCCACGCGTTGTAATCCCGCGTGTAAGCGGTGGCGCCCTGCGAGTATACGAAACGTGAACTGCTGTATGCCCCGTGCTGCAGCTTCTGTAGCTGCGCATTCAAGCAGGTATCGCCCTACTCCTTTTTGCTGGTATCCATCCACCACCGTAATGGCTAATTCAGCATCGGCTGATTCCTGATGGGTGCGCACAAAGCGAAAGACACCTACCCCCGGGTGATCAGGGTGGTCAGCGAGTACGGCACCATGGGCAACGTGCAAGTGCTGGTCAACATCAGTGAGGTAGCGCAGGCACGGCTCATCCTCGTTAAAGTGCCCTCCATGAAAGCGCAAGTAACGGGTCCGCGGGGTCATTTCCGCCCAGGCGCGACGAAAGCGCCACTCGTCTGCACTCGTGACCGGGCGGACGACAACAGGGTCTCCAGAGGGCAAACAGAACATAGCGCGTAGGGGGTGACTCAGGTCTACGAGATAAGTTAACAACGTTAAGTCGCCTGCGCATGGTCGTGACCGAAATTACGCACGATAAAGACCAATGCCGCACGACACTGTTTGTGCATGCATTTCCCCGAGCAGTTATAGGCTGGAGGATGCGAGCTTTTCCACAACGCCCGTGGTTCGGTACCCCACGAGGTCACACTGACGGGGTGAGGGCTAGAAGTGCATGACCGCCCTGTGAAACACCCCCTGATTCGTCACGGCGCGTAGATGATACACCCCTGCTGCTAACTCGCCCAAAGACGGATCGTCAACAACGATGGCCTGGCGCCCAACGGCAAGACGGTGTTGAATGGGGCCAAGCACACGCCGCCCTAGGGCATCATACAGCGACAGCTGGATTACTTCCGCCGTTTCACTCTGGACGGTTAGGTGAAGCAGATCGCTGAAAGGGTTCGGGTAAACCTCGACCAAAGCAAACGCGTCAGGGGTGTCTGTGGCCTCAGTTGCGACTCCAGACGGGTTTGGAGCCGTTTCCGTCTCGGCGAATGACGAGCCGATGTGATTGACATCAAGAGCCTGCACGCTCCAGTAGTAGGTGCGGTTGGGCGAGAGGCCGTCGAGATACCAGGAGGTATTGCTGCCCACGTTGCCGCGTTGGCTGACAAGGCGGCGCCCGTCTGGACGCGCAAGCGGGGACAGGATGTCACTGCCTCCAGGGGTGGTCCCGACCCTCAGGTTGTAGGTCAGCCCAGACGAGGGCGTCTCGGGATCTGTGGCAGCGTCCCACATGAAATACATGCGCCCAGCTTCCATGCGAGAGCTGAGGTTGCTGGGCGCAGCCGGACGTTCATTTTTGTGCGGATTGCGGTTGTGATAGAAGACGGCGCTTGGCAGTACGGTGCCGTTGGTTTGGAGGCCTGTCGAGAAAAGGTCCATCTGCCCATCGCCGTCGAAGTCGGCAACTTGGACGGAGCCAAACGTGATGCCTTGGAACTGCAGTTGCTCGGCAAAGCCTAAGGAGTCGGCTAGACTCTCCCCGAAGGAATTGCTCGCGTCGAGAATAGCGTCGCGGTCGTCAAAACTGAGCAGCACGTCGAGAAAGCCATCGTGGTCGAAATCAAACCAGGTCCCGAAGAGGGCGTCCGTGTCGAAGCTGCGGTGAAAGCGGAAGCCCGCTGGTTCGTTGAGGTAGATGGTTGCGGCTGCGCTCCCTATGGCTGTGGCATGGGTTGTCCCACTCAGCAGCAGGTCGGCTCGTCCATCGTTGTCATAGTCGCCCAGGCTGAAGTTGCCCACCTCTAGCCCTGGAATCGAGGTGAGGCGTTGCTCAAATTGTCCGCTGTTGTTGTACCAGATGGCCAAGTTGGGGGTGTGACCGGTTTGGCTAAGATTAGGGCGGCTGAGGGCCACAACGTCGAGGTCTTGATCGTTGTCGATGTCTTCTAGCGCTACCTGCCCAGCGACGATAGGATCGAGCGCCACCGATTGTGACGCAAAGCGGCCTCCTTCATTGAGCAGCAGCACTGGCGAGAAGGACCGGTTTACGTTCTCTCCTGTGAGGAGGAGGTCGCTAAAGCCGTCATTGTTGACGTCGCCCCACACCGCAGCAGTTGTAGCGACGTACTGGGACACGCCGCCCGAATGCGTGTAGCCTGGCAAGTCGATGGATGATGCGGTGAAGCGTCCCAGTCCGTCGTTTAGCAGGAGCACGGTGCGACCGTCGCCGGAGATCACCACGTCGGCGTCGTTGTCGTTCTCGAAGTCACCCACGGCGAGCGTTGCTTCGAGGAAAAACATATCGTCGTACGCCGTGCCGTTGAAGATCCAGAACTCCGCGAGTCCGCGGTCTTGTACCCCATCGTTGCGGTAGTAGACGGGCATGACTGAGCCATCAGCCGCAATGCCTGTGAGAAACACATCCAGATCGCCATCCGCGTCAAAGTCGGCGACGGCACTGCTGCCAAAGGCTGTCGGCGTCAGTGAGGGGACAATCGGCCGGAACGGCGATTGTTGACCATACGCAGCAGCCGGGTACAGCGCGCAGCACAACAGGGCGATATGTGAAAACAGACGAGTCATCCCTCTCTGTTACCATTTAAAGCGCGCAGATAATGAAGGCGTCCGCGGAAGAAGATAGCGAGCGAGGCGGCGATACTCGACGTTTTCGGCTTCTTCAACGCGTTCTAAACTCCAATCGGCGACATTGTTACGACCTAGCACATTGAGGACGTCGCCTCTGATCTGCAGCACCGACCGACCGACGGGGAGCGTGATAGCGAGCCCGACGTCAAGCTGGTAGAGTGCCGGTAGCCGATGTGCGTCGGGATCTTTAAGGTCGTAGGGTCCAAAGACAAACACCCCGCCCGGGTCAGATGCGAAGTAGTCATAGTACGCTTGTCGAAAGCCCCACCGCCTTCCCCACACGGCGTGGCTGCGCGCGGTGAAGGTTAGCCATTCCGCTGGGTGAACGTCCAGATCTAGCGCCACCCGATGCGGCTCGTTCCAGGGCGCACGAACCGAGAGGGTATCCGCACCAAAGAACTGGGTACGGCGTGTGTAATCTTTCTCATAACCCGCTCGTACGCGAACGTTGTCGGTGGAAAACACGATGCTGAAGGCAGCGCCTACGCCTTGGCCATTCCCGGAGCGCAGGAACGCGGACTGCTGTAGGCGAGTGGAGTCCGTCCTGAAGCGTTCCCACAGGGCGGGGTAGTCGATCTGCAGGACATGCGGCTGCTCTTTCAGGTACACTTCGCCGCGCAACTGCCACCTCGGATGTGGACTCCATTGTACATCGGCAGCGAGGTGTAGCGCCTTAGGGGGAGCAATACTAGAGTCGACGGGCAACCAAAAGCGAAGTGAAGGGAGTAACGCGCTTGGACTTACGCTGCTGATGTCAAACTGGTTGAGGAACTGCCGGTAGACGCCACCCGCTAGCCGTGCTGCGACCAACTGCCCTGACGGCATGATCTGGCTAAAGTGTACGGAGGCCCTCGGTTCGTAATAGAGTGCGCTGCGGTTGGGCAGCCATGTGGCACGGTGGCCGAGCTTGAGCTTCCAAGATGGACTCAGGTGCCAGTCAGATTCGACAAAACCCGCAAACCGGCCATAGGACCCCTCATCAAATATCGGCGCGAGGTACACATCCTCTACGCTGATGCGATGTGTCGTATGAATGAGTTCCAAGCCAAGCTGGTGCTGGGATCCCGTCTGTTGGCTGGTCATCAGCGAGAGCTCGAGCGCCCACTCATTGAGTTTGTTGCCGTCATCGGCGGGGCGCAGCCCACGGTTTTGGCGGCCAAAGACGATGACATCGCCAGCCGCAAACGCCGGGCCATCGCCAGCATAGTCGATGGTGGTGTAGCTGTGTCTCAGCCTGTAATCGCTGCCACGCAGCTTAGCGCTACCCAGCACGTTACGCCCCAGGAGCCGCGTATGGCTGAGGTGTCCCAGTGTGTTCTCCCAGTTGTAATCATCGCGGGTGAACACGGCGCTGGTATCGCCTAGTGCGCGGTCTGGCCCGAGTTCGAACTGGCTTAGCGGTAGCCGATTGGCGTTGAGCTGGTTGGCACCCCGGTAGAGTGACCACGACCACGTCTGAGCATGAGGCCCACGCGCTCGGCCCGCAAGATGGATATCATTGAAGCCCAGGTCGGGGTCGCTAATCGTGGCGAAGTTTATCTGCGCCTGCTGCTGCCGTCGGAGTAACTCCGCTACGCGAGGTTGCACCTCAAACAGTGCATTCAGGGAGGCATCAAGCAAGAAGAGGTCAGGGGTGTTCCACTCGGTGAATAGATTCTGGAGCCGCGGTGGTTCATAGAGACGCCAGAGGCTGGAGCGAAAGGCACCCATCCACACGCTTGACCAACGGCTTGTCTTCGAGCCTGTGCGTGCGTGAAGCCTGATGTTGATACCAAGTGGGTCTACCTGGGCATCAATCTGCCGCGCGTCAGGTGGAGCGAGTAAGTGCTTGGCGGAGACCACGCCCGAAAGATGACTCCCGTGGGTGACGCCAAACCCCGCCTTTTGCACAGTGATTTGCTTGAGCGAAAACGGGTTGAATGCGCCGAGTAGCCCGCGCAAGTGTACAGGGGCAAATACAGGTACACCGTCTAGGCGAAACTGATGATCCCCTGGCTCTCCGCCTTGAATCCGCACGTCGGCCAGCGCATCGCCTACACGCACACCCATGACAGAGTTGAGGCTGCGCACAGCGTCGGGCGTGCCCAAGCCTGCCACGGCAGTCAACGCATCGCCGGTGAGGGTTTGGGCGGCTAACTGTAGGGAGGCCAGTGCGTCCTGATCCTCTACAATCAATGGGGCAATGCGGATGGGGTTCGGCTTCAGGTGGAGCTTCACCCGGGCCGACTTGGTCGGCAGCAGGTCGACGGTCAGGGCCGCCGTCTCGTAGCCAATGTAGGACGCCACGACCTGGTAGCGTCCAGCGTGCAGGTTGCGTAAGCCAAAAAGACCTGTTGCATCTGAGATCGTTCCTGTTGGCCGCTCAGCCAAGACCACGTGGGCCCCCGGGAGCGGTTGCCCCGTTGCTGCATCAAGCACGAGGCCATCAATATGGCTTAATAGCGGAGGTTCTACCGATGCCTCCACAATGGTGTAGGTCCCCGAGCGGAGGCGATGTAAGGCAAGGGGGTGCGTGTCTAACAGGACCCGTACATCATGCTCAAAGTCGAGCGTCATGGTGGGACGGGCGACGAGTACCTGCGGGATGAGCGGCGGGTCGAACATTAAGTCCTCCCCATGATGATCCGCCACGTCCAAGAGGACAGTCGCCAGCGGTTTGTTGGGTTGCTGGCCATGGAGTGGGCGGGGAAGCCCAATCATTAGCGTGCATGCTATTCCCACGGCCCATAGACCGCACCGCACGAGCAGGCCCTTTGAGGGAGAAGGCAGCATACATCTAGCCAGCAGCACGCTAGCATCAAACCGGAATCATGGGCCCCATAACCTCATACGGATGAAGCCAGTTGTCAAGGGCACGCACTAAGGCCTGGATAACCGATAGCCTGTGGCAGTAGCCTCTAGTGTCAGGCCTTTCATCGCGACGATATCGGCGAGCAGGGTGGCGACATCGTCGGTAGCGTGGGTCAGCGTGAGCGGTTCAGCCCCCAGTGCATCCGAGAACTCTATGGAGACATCGAAGCGTCGCTCGGCTTCGGCGATGACCGTACTCAGCGGGCGGTTGGTGAGCGTGAAGCGCCCTTGTTGCCAATCGGGCCGAGTTTCACCGGTCGCAAACGACGTGACGGCCCCGGCACCTGCTGTCCCGAGTTCAACACGTTGACCGGCCACCAACCGTTGGGCAGTCTGCGTTGCAGCGTGTTCAACGCGCACGGCACCTTCGTACAACGCAACGGCGGTCTCAGGGTCGGCATCGGTGGCGCGCGCGCGCACGTTGAAGGCAGTGCCGAGGACTTCTACTTGCGCGTTGAAGGTACGGACGCGAAACGTGCGGGTAGGGTCATGGACCACGTCGAAGAACGCCTCGCCGTCCAACTCAACGATGCGCTCCTCGCCAAAAGCACGCGGGTACCGCAACGTTGAGCCGCTGTTTAACGCAACGGTGGAGCCGTCAGCAAGCGTGAGCGTGGTGGTTTCGCCAAAGGCGGTGGTGGTGCTGAGCGGCTGGGCCCGGTACCACTGGCCTGCGATGACAAGGAGTAGGGCGGCAGCAACGACAGGGGCCCAAACCCGCCGAGCGATGCGCCGCTGGCGGGATACGGCTGCCCGGTCCTGGGGCTGGCGACGGTCAATCTCGGCTTGGAGCACCGTCCATATTTTTGCTCCTAGGGCGGCAAAGAAGGCATCAGTAGGTTCAGCAGCGCGTGCTTCGCGGGCTAGTGACCAGGTATGTGTAAGTGCCGTTTGCTCCTCTGGAGGCTCATCCGTGAGGGCTTCATTTACGGCCGTTGGGAGAGGAATGTCGTCACGCTGCAGCTCAGCATCTAGCGTTGGCCACATCTCAGAGCCTAGAGCCCTGAAGGCGTCATCGGATGGCTCAGTAGGGCGCGCATGATCTAGCAAAGCCCAGATCTGAGTGAGTGCTGCCTGCTCGTCGGCAGATTCGCTAGACAGTGCCTGCTGTAGCAGTGGCGGTAAAGAAGATGGTGGACGGTTTTTCATAGCGCCATCAGGCTTGGTTCATACCCGCTCAGCCGCTGACGCAGCGTCTTGAGCGCGAGGACGATATGGGTGTTTACGGTGCGTGGCGTGAGGCCCATCAGCTGCGCGATCTCATCGTGGGTTAACCCCTCAAAACGGCTTAGCATGAAGGCTTCCCGCCGGCGTGGTGGTAGCTCAGCGATGCAGCCGTGTAGGAAATCGCTCAGGTCTGATTCGGCCACATTGGCATCGGCACGTGGTGCTGACGAGAGGTAGGCCGGGTCAATCTCGTCGAGGTCTCCGCCATCGCGGCTAGCCGAGCGGTTATGGTTGAGCGCTAAGTTGCGAACCATGGTGTACAGGAGCGACTTGAGCGACTTGCTAGGGTCAAGACGCTCTCGGATCCGCCAGAGCTTGAGAAACGCATCCTGTACGACGTCGCTGGCAGCCTGCTCGTCATGGGTCAGGCGCCAGGCGTACCGCAGCAGCGGCACCTGGGTCGTCTGAAAGAGCGCAGTGTAAGCAGCTTTATCCGACTGACGGATTTGGATGCTCCACTCCGTGAAGGGGGCAGTCTCCACGCGCGTTTACACGATAGTGAGGTGGTTGTCAGGAATATACTACACCCCATGTCATCCACCTGACGAACCTAAACCACAAGATTATTTGAGCGGCTACCTGTAAACAAGAAAGGCTGGCCTCAATGCGAGACCAGCCCTCTTGTGTGGCTTAAAATGAGGCTGCCTAGCGGCTGTGGAAGACGGCTCGGTCGAAATCTCGCCAGCGGATAACGACTTCGTCGCCATCGTCGAGCAGGACAGCAATGCCATCGTTGGATGAGCTGACGTCGTTGGAGCCCTCCAGTTCCAGTTCGCGTCCATCCCGTAGCGTGACGAGTGCGCCGCGTCCGTCGCGCTCAATGGATTCGATGAGGCCGAACTCAACCTTGAAGTCGATGTCGTCCATCTCGCCGTTCAACAACTCCCAGGTGTAGGCTTCGTCGCGGTCCCACTGCACAAAGCCTGTGAACTTGTCGCCGTCGTCCGTGGTGATGGTTCCGTACAATGGAGCTACAGGCATGAAGTCCTCGTAGCCAAAGTCGGCGGGCTTGGGTTCAAACTCGACGAAGTCGAGGTCATTCCACTCGACGCGTACCTGACCAAGGCCGGGGTCCATGACGAGAATGTCGCTGTTGCTGCTGTTCACGTCGTTGGTCCCGCGGAGTTCGAGTTCATCGCCGTTGCGCAGGACAACCAGGGCACTGCTGCCCGAGTCGCGTTCGATGCGGCTGATATTGCCGAATTTGATTTTACGACGTCTGCGGTTGCGGTCGTCCCCATCGAGGACATCGGCCGTCAGCACCTCATCGATATCCCAGCAGATGAAGCCTTTGTAGCGGTCGCCATCGCGCGTTTCGAGCGTGCCAAAGATGCGGGTGCCATAGTACGACTTGAGGCTGTTAGTGCCTGCCATAAACTCGACGTAATCCACATCGCGCCACTGCAGCTCGACCTCGCCCCGTTGGTCGTCTTCTACGATAATGCCGCGGATGTCTGATCCGATGTCGGTGGCGCCACCTGTGAACTCGACCTCATCGCCGCCTCGTAAAACGATTAGTGCTTTGTTGCCACTCACGCGCTCTAGCCGTTGGATATGGCCAAAGCGAATGCCCGACTCTTTGGACTCTGAGCGTCGTGCTCGGCGGCGCATATTGGCGTTTTCCATGCGTCCTGGGCGGTACGATTGCTTCGTGCCGTCGAGGACATCGACCCAGCTGACTTCGTTTTTATCCCATCTGATTAGCCCTTCAAACGTATCGCCATCGTCCGTGACGATTTTGCCATAGATGCGGCTCAGCCCATCTTGAGCTTGGGCAGCCCAGGGGGCCAGGGAGAAGAGGAGAAGGGCAGTGCAAAGAATTGGGCGCATGGGGATGCTGCGTTTGGACGTGACGACACGGTTGAACTGTCCACCAAAACGAAAATTTAGGCCGAAGGTTACAGCCGCCGTCACATCAAAATGAAGATGCTATGATCGTGGTAAGCGGTGGCCAGACAGGCATTGACCGTGCTGCACTCGATGCGGCCAAGGCGTTTGGCTACGCCGCCGCCGGGTGCTGTCCGCTTGGACGACGGGCTGAGGATGGGATGATTGCGCAATCCTACCCGCTACAGGAGACCACTACGGCGTTTTATGTTCACCGCACGCGTCTCAATGTGCGAGATAGCGATGCGACGCTGGTGCTTGCGCTGAACGAGCTGCGCGGCGGCACGGCCCTGGCTGTATACTTTGCTCGGCGGATGGGAAAGCCGTGTCACATCGTTGATCTAGCCGCAGAACCCAGGCCTGCCAGATCAACGCTCATGTGGCTTGACACCCATCAACCATCTCGACTGAACATCGGCGGTCCGCGGGCTAGCCAGGGCGACAACGCATACGCAAGAGGCTTCCAGTTTTGCGAAGCCTTGCTGTCAGCTGCTTACTCCGGTCGAAGGGTGTAAACCTTCAGGGTGGGCGCCTTGCAGTTTGGCTTCAGGTGCTGATCAAGCCGCAGCGCTTGAGGCGACGTCGCGCCACCCTGCGTGATGACGATTCGATGCACGGCGTGCTCACCCCGCGTGTCATGGCGTTGAATGCTGATGGTTCGGTTGGCTCGTGCAGTACGATCCGGTACCACGTTGCCGAGCGCTTCAAAGGTGTCGTAAGCGCGAAGCGCCTGCCCATCCACCTCGAAGCATCCATCTTCCTCGGCAACGCCCATCTCTATCGCGGTTTCGGGCTGGACAGGGCACGAGATCATCTTCGAAACCAACGGAATCTTCTGCGTCCAATGGCACTGCTGCTTGAGGAAGACGGCAAAGTTCGTGCTGGTCAGAAACAGGAGAATCAGCAACGGGCCGGGGACGAGGAGGCTACTGCGTTGCGGGGCGTTCGGCGAGGAGTCCATGAGCGAAGAGCAGAGCAGGCGAGAGGAACACGAAGCCGAGGGAGGAGCCGTAACAACGCGACCTGCCGGGAGCTTATTGCCCAGCGTCCTCAGCAAGGTGGGCGACCGTGGTGTCCATCGTCTCGACGAGCGCAATAAGTTCGCGTTTGTAGGCCATCATACGCTCTCGGAGATCTGAATCTGCCGTGGAGAGGATCTGCACCGCGAGCAAACCTGCGTTCTTGGCATTGCCGATGGAGACGGTGGCCACTGGAACGCCGCCGGGCATCTGCACGATGGAGAGCAGCGAGTCCATACCGTTGAGGTTGCGAGTGGGCACGGGCACGCCGATGACCGGGAGCGGAGTGCTGGCCGCGATCATGCCCGGCAGGTGCGCCGCCCCGCCCGCACCCGCAATGATAACGCGAATGCCGCGCTCGTGCGCCGTCTCGGCATACGACCGTGTTGAGGTGCGTCGGTGTTGGGCGTCATCGGATGTGAGTTGGCTTGAGCAGCGCATGCAGTGGTCGGGGCTGCGCACGATAGCACGGGTGGAGGCGGAGCGGCACGTGGGTGAGAGCGT